>CAYWSG010000123.1:0-8146 GCA_964461055.1 uncultured Enterobacteriaceae bacterium
GATCTGCCTGGCGAATGGGATGTGGAAGTCCCGGGGTGGACGACGGGCGGCCAGAAATCAGCGCCGCGGCTCTCGCTTGATGCACCTGGGGACGTAGACGGCAGCATGCGGGTTGCGTTCAAGGTGGCGTGCAACTCGTACGGAGGTAGGGCCAAGGTCCAGGGCAGCCGGATCGAGTTCGATGTGGAAGCCGGGACTCTGATCGGGTGTGCACCTGAGCTTGTTGCGAAAGACAGGGACTTCATCCGGCGGCTGGAAGCGGTGGGTTCTTTCGAGATATCCCGCGTGCCGGAAGCGCCATTGACCAGGGTCCGGCTCAAGGACAGGGGCGGGGCGACCTTGGTGATCCTGAGGGCGGGGCGATGAGCGGGGCTGCGCAGCCGAAGCCGCCGTCGCTCAAGCGCGCGCTGGTCCTGTCGGGTCTCCTCTTTGTCGTCGACGGCCTATGGCTCAATCAAGGGCTCTACTCGCTGGCCTTTGCGGTCATCCTCCTTGCCGTTGCCCTGCCGCGGACGTTCCTGCCGCGGTTCCGGCCGGTGCGGCGGGAGCGGCTGCGCAATATCGCGGTCTACCTTGCGGCAGTCGCCGTCGTCTGGACATTCAACCTCGCGAATCAGTCCATCGCCAGGAGCCGGGCGCAGGATCTGGTCAATGCGGTCACGGCGTACCAGGCGAAGCACAAGCGCTATCCGCGCTCGCTGCAGGAGCTCGTGCCGGAGTACCTCGCCGAAGTGCCGCGGGCCAAGTACACCCTGGCCTTCGGCGAGTTCCAATATTTCTGGGGCGAGGACGATCCGCGCCTGATGTACACGGCGCTCCCGCCCTTCGGGCGCCCGGTGTACGTGTTCTCGCGCGGTACATGGGCCTATCTCGACTAGCCGTCCGACGCGTTCGAAGACGGGCACCCGGCCATGCGGCGGAGCTTCGGGCCCGACTAGAATCGCCCCCATGGAGACCGACAACGGCAAGTGGTTCGACCTCTGGCGCGGCGTGGTGATGCCGTCGCTTTGCGACATCTACGGCCACATGAACGTGCGCCACTACGCGGCGTTCTTCGACGAGGCGGGCTGGCACATGCTGAGCTGCGCCGGGCTCACTCTCGAGAGCATCCGCGCGCGCGGCCTGGGCACGGTCGTCGCCACGCTCACCATCGACTTCCACCACGAGATCCGCGCCGGCCAGCTCGCGCTCATCCGCGGCGCGGTGACGCGCGTGGGGACGAAGAGCTTCACCCATGAGCTTCGTCTTTACGAGGTGGACGCCATGACGCATTGCGCGACGCAGCGGTCGGTGGAGGTGTGCTTCGACACCAAGGCGCGCAAGGGCGTCGCGTTTCCCGGGGACATCCGCTCGAAGCTGCAGGCGATTGCCCTGCCGGAGGGCTAGCGCCCTTTTCGCTTCGCGAGGATTTTCCTGACGAAGCCGGGAAGGAACTGCCGGATGCCGCGCCTCGGGAGCTCGACGGCGACGCGGTCGTCGCCGACCGACTGCACCACGCCGACGCCGTAGCGAGGCACCTGCACGCGATCGCCGACTTCCAGGGAAGCCTCGCCCCGGATCTCCATCGGGCGGCCCTCGGCCTGGACGGGGGCGAGGCAGGCGTCGCACGTGCCGCAGCGCTCGAAGGGCGCGTCTTCGCCGAAGTACTCGAGGATCGTGCGCCAGCGGCAGGCGGTGCCGCGGGCGTACTTCGCCATGCGCTCCACCTTGCGCCGGTGGAGCGGGATCTTGCCGGCGAAGTAGAGCTGCAGCCGCCGGTCGGAGTGGTCGTAGAGGAGGGTGCAGCGCGCCTCCTTGCCGTCGCGCCCGGCGCGGCCCGCTTCCTGGTAGTAGGCCTCGAGGCTCCCGGGGAGCTGGTAGTGGATCACCGAGCGGACGTCGGCGCGGTCGATGCCCATGCCGAAGGCATTGGTGGCGACGATCGTTCGCGCGCCGCCGATGAACGCCTCCTGCGCCTCGGTGCGCGCGCGCTTGGGCAGGCGGCCGTGGTAGAGCACCGGCTCCTCGACGCCCTGCTGCGCGAGCCAGCCACGTAGCGCCTCGGCCGCCTTGACGGTGGCCGTGTAGACGATCGCCGCTCCCTTCGTTTCCTCGAGGCTCCTCAGCAGTACCTCGCGCTTCTCGGCTTCGTTCGTGACCTGACGGACCGAGAAGCGAAGGTTGGGGCGGTAGAGCGCCGCCTGCACCACCTGCAGGCGCGGCCGGTCGAGCTGCGTGCGGATGTCCTCGACGACCTCGGGCGTGGCCGTCGCCGTCAGGGCGAGAAGCGGCGGGTCGCCAAGCTCGCGCAGCGCGCGCCCGAGCCCGAGGAACGCGGGGCGGAAGTCGTGGCCCCACTGCGAGATGCAATGCGCCTCGTCGACGACGAAGAGGTCGATCTTCGTCCCGCGGAGCGTCTGCAGGAACGAGGGATCGCCAAGCCGCTCGGGCGTGGTGAAGACGAAGTCGGCCTTGTGCCGGCGGATCTCGTCGAGGAGCTCCCGCTCCTCGCGCTCGCCCACCGTGCTGTTGACGGCGGCCACTTCGGCGCCGCGCGCTTCCAGCCGGTCGGCCTGGTCCTTCATGAGCGAGATGAGCGGTGACACCACGACGGTGGTGCCCTTCATGTGCAGGCCGGGGAGCTGGTAGCAGAGCGACTTGCCGCCGCCCGTAGGCATGATCGCGAGCACGTCCTCGCCGGCGAGCACGCGGTCGATGGCCTGCCGCTGGCCCGGCCGCAGCCGCTTCAGCCGGAAGAAGCGGCGCAGGAGCGTGGCGATGGGAATGGCCGCGCCCGTGCGCCTGCCGGAAGCGGTCTTGAGGAGCCGCGGCGCCATGCCGGCGCTATTCTAGCGGTGCGCATCTGCGCTCACCGAGGAGGCCACCATGGCACTGAAGGCGACGCGGGTAGACGTATGGACGGCGACGGTCGAGGACCGGCCGGGCGGCGGAGCGGAGAAGCTCGAGGCGCTGGCCGAGGGCGGCGCCAACCTCGAGTTCGTGCTCATGTTGTCCTGAGCCGAGGCGGCGGGCGAGCCGGGCGCCGGCAACGGCGGGGCGATTGGCAGCGCCTGGCCCGCTACGCTACCATGGTCGACCAGCAAGACCGTGAGTAATAACGCTGGGATCCCTGCCGGGCGCAAGGCCCGGACCGTAGCCTGCCACAACTGCACGCTGTTCCAGTTGTGTCTCCCTGTGGGCGTGGGGGCGGCAGACCTCGACCTCCTCGACCGCATCCTCAAGAACCGGCGCATGGTGAAGCGCGGCGATCACGTGTTCCGGCCCGGCGACGCGTTCCACGCCGTGTACGCGGTGCGCTCGGGCTCCGTCAAGACGTACGCGCGCTCGCGCGGCGGCAGGGCGCAGATGACGGGATTCCATCTTCCCGGAGAGCTGATCGGCCTCGACGCCATCGACTCGGGCGTGCACCACTGCGGCGCCCGGGCGCTCGAGTCGACCAGCGTGTGCGAGCTGCCCTTCGACCGGCTCGAGGCGCTCGGCACGCAGGTCGCGGGCGTGCAGCGCCAGATGCTGCGCATCATGAGCAAGCAGATCCTGCACGACCAGGTCCTGCGGGTGCTGCTCTCCAGCCGCCGCGCCGACGAGCGGCTTGCGGCTTTCCTCGTCAACCTTTCGCAGCGCTTCAGCCGGCGGGGGTTCTCGACGGCCGAGTTCAACCTCAGCATGTCCCGGCGCGAGATCGGCGAGTATCTCGGGCTCGCCAAGGAGACGGTGTCGCGCCTCTTCACCCGCTTCGAGAAGGAGCGCCTGATCGCGGTGCGCCGCAAGAACGTGCGCATCGTCGATCGCGCGCGCCTCACGGCCCTCGGCCGGGTCCTGCCGCCGGCAACCTGAGCCGCGCCCCGGCGCGAATGGTGACCTGGATCACCATTGCTGCGCCTGGCTGAGCCAGGCCGCCTCGCGACGCTCCTAGACTTTCGCGTCTCCACCAACGCGACAGCCAGGACATGCGCTGGACCTTCCCGGATCCGGTCACGCCGCTCGCAGCCGACACGCTGCACGTCCACAACCTGTTCATGACGATCATCACGACGATCTTCGTGGTGGTCCTGGCGCTGATCGTCTATTCCCTCGTGCGGCACCGCAAGAGCCGCGGCCACAGGCCGGCGCGCTTCACGGGGCCGGTCGGCAGGCGACAGGTGCTCCTCACGCTGGCGCCGTTCGCCGGCCTGCTCTTCATCGACTACGTGGTCTTCGGCGTGCCGGCCTACCACGCCGTGCAGGCGTACGAGGACACCCGGACCGGCGCCGAAATGGTGGTCAAGGTCACGGGGAGCCAGTGGAAGTGGGTCTACGAGTATCCCGAGCACGGCATCCGGTTCGTCAGCAGCCTCGCCACGGAGCCGGCGCAGATCGCCGGCCTCGCGCCCAAAGGCGAGAACTACCTCCTGGAAGTGGACAACCCGCTCGTGCTGCCCGTGGGCAAGAAGATCCGCTTCATTACCACGTCGACCGACGTGATCCACAGCTGGTGGGTGCCCGCCTTCGGGGTCAAGCGCGACGCCGTGCCGGGGTTCCTGCGCGAGTTCTGGGCCACCATCGACACCCCGGGCGTCTACCGCGGCCAGTGCGCGGAGCTCTGCGGCAAGGACCACGGCTTCATGCCCGTGGTCGTGCACGCCGTGCCCCAGGACGAGTTCGACCGCTGGGTCGCGGGCAGGAAGGCCGAGCAGGCCGCGGCCGCCGCGGCGGCAGGCAGGCCGTGGAGCCGCGAGGAGCTGCTCGCCAAGGGCAAGGCCGTGTACGAGAAGAACTGCGCGGCCTGCCACATGCCCGATGGCCGGGGCCTGCCGCCGGCGTTCCCGGCGCTCGCCGGCAACCCGATCATGAAGCGGCCGTTCGTCGACGGCGAAGGGCGGCTCGTCAGGGACGGGCACCTCGACCGCGTGCTGAACGGCAAGCCGGGAACCGCGATGCAGGCCTTCCGCGACACGCTGACCGATGCGGAGATCGCCGCGGTAGTGACCTTCCAGCGCAACGTCTTCGGCGGCCAGGCGCAGGCGCTCGTCCAGCCCGCGACCGTCAAGAAGCTGCGCTGAGAACCGGAGGACGAGGAAAGGAAGAGACATGACCGCCGCAACGACCGCCGCCGACCGCCACGACGCCAACGCCGCGCACCACGAAGCGCCGCCGCCGGGGCTGCTGCGCTGGCTCGTGACGACCAACCACAAGGACATCGGCAACCTGTACATGGTGTTCGCGCTCGTCATGCTCCTCGTCGGGGGCGCGATGGTGCTCGTGGTGCGCGCCGAGCTCTTCGCGCCGGGGCTGCAGGTGGTGCAGCCGGAGTTCTTCAACCAGCTCGTCACCCTCCACGGCCTGGTCATGGTCTTCGGCGCCGCCATGCCGGCGGCCACCGGGATCGCCAACTGGATGGTGCCGATGATGATCGGCGCGCCCGACATGGCGCTGCCGCGGCTCAACAACTGGAGCTTCTGGATCCTGCCGCCGGCGGCGCTGCTGCTCGTCGCGCCGTTCGTCCTCGGCCTCGCCGGCGTGGGCAGCGGCGCGATCGACACCGGCTGGACGCTGTACGCACCGCTCTCGGTGCAGGCGGGCTGGGGCATGGACTTCGCGATCTTCGCGATCCACATGCTCGGCGTGTCGTCGATCCTCGCCTCGATCAACATCGTGACGACGATCCTCAACATGCGCACCCCCGGGATGACGCTGATGAAGATGCCGCTGCTCGTCTGGGGCTTCCTCATGACGGCGCTGCTCCTCATCGTCATCATGCCGGTGCTCGCCGGCGGGGTGACGATGCTGCTCATGGACCGGCACTTCGGCACCCACTTCTTCAGCGCGGCCGGCGGCGGCGACCCGGTGCTGTGGCAGCACCTCTTCTGGTTCATGGGCCATCCCGAGGTGTACGTGCTCCTGCTCCCCATCGCAGGCGTCGTGCCGCACGTGCTCTCGTGCTTCGCGCGCAAGCCGGTGTTCGGCTACAAGGCCCAGGTATGGGCCATGATCGCGCTCGCGTTCCTGTCGGTGATCGTGTGGGCGCACCACATGTTCACGAGCGGCATGTCGGTGGCCGGACAGCTCTACTTCATGTACAGCACCATGGCGATCTCGCTGCCGCTCGCGGTGCTCTTCTACTGCTGGATCGCCACGTTCTGGCGCGGCTCGATCACCCTCGAGACGCCGATGCTCTTCGCCCTGGGCTTCATCGTCCTGTTCGGCTGGGGCGGGCTCACCGGGCTCGTGCTCGCCGACGCGGCGGCCGACGCGCAGTACCACAACGCCTACTTCCTGGTGGCCCATTTCCATTTCGCCCTGTACCCGACGGCCGTGATGGGCGCCATGGCGGGCGTGTACTACTGGCTGCCGAAGTGGACCGGCCGCATGTACAGCGAGCGGCTCGGCCAGCTCCATTTCTGGCTCGTGATGATCGGCTTCAACGTCACCTTCCTGCCGCAGTTCGTCATGGGGCTGGGCGGCATGCCTCGGCGCATTCCCGACTACGCGCTTCAGTTCGCGGACCTCAACATGGTGTCGAGCCTGGGCGCTTTCCTCCTCGGCGCGTCGCACCTCGTCTTCATCTGGGCCGTCGTCGACTGCGTGCGCAACGGCAGGAAGGCGGACGACCGCGTCTGGGAGGGCGCCACGGGGCTGGAGTGGACAGTGCCCTCGCCCGCGCCGTACCACACGTTCTCGACCCGGCCGGCGGCCGCGGCGCAATGAGCAACGCCCGCGTGGCGCGCTGGCTCGCCATGGCGGCGCTCGCCGCGTTCGGCTTCGGCTTCGCCCTGGTGCCGCTGTACGACGTGTTCTGCGAGCTCACCGGCCTGAACGGCAAGCCTGCCGACGCCCGCGCGGCGACGGGCAGTGCTCGAGGCGTCGACCGCTCGCGCACGGTGACGATCGATCTCATGGCGACGCCGATGCCCGGCGCCGGCTGGGATTTCCGCCCGACCGAGCGCCGGCTCGTGGTGCACCCCGGGGAGGTGGTGACCACGACCTATCTCGTGAGGAACCCGACCGACACGCCGGCGATCGGCCAGGCGGTGCCGAGCGTGACGCCGCCGTCCGCGGCCGGGCACCTGCAGAAGCTCGACTGCTTCTGCTTCGAGCGGCAGCAGATCGAGGCCGGGAGCGTGCGCGAGCTCCCGGTGACTTTCCTCGTCAGCCCCGAGCTGCACGCGCGCGACACCCACATCACCCTGTCGTACACGTTCTTCCCGGTGAAATCGCCATGAGCACGATCCCGCAGGAGCGCTACCACGTTCCCCACGCCAGCCACTATTCCGTCCTGCTCTCCGCGGGCATCTTCGTGCTCGCGTTCGGCTTCGTCCTGCGGCTGCATGCCGTGGCAGGGGGGACGGCCGGCATGCTGCTGGGCGGCGGCCTCGTCGCCTTCGTGGTCGCAGGGTGGTTCGGCGCGGTGATCCGCGAGAGCACCGCCGGACTCACCCGGCGCTGGGAGGAGGGCTCGTACCGCTGGGGCATGATCGCGTTCATCGGCTCGGAGGTGATGTTCTTCGCCGCGTTCTTCGGCGCGCTTTACTACGTGCGGACGATCTCGGTGCCGGAGCTCGCGACCTACGATCCGCAGTTCACGCCCTATCCGGGCTTCACGGCCGAGTGGCCTACGAGCGGGCCGCAGGGCGCCACCTTCCGGCCGATGGGGGCCTGGGGCATCCCGGCGCTCAACACGGTGATCCTGCTCACCTCCGGCGCCACGCTCACCTGGGCGCATTGGGGACTGCTTGCGCGCAGGCACCGCCAGCTCGTGCTCGGCCTCGCCATGACCGTCGCGCTCGGCCTCGTCTTCCTCGTGCTGCAGGCGCACGAATATCACTCGGCATACACCGAGCTGGGCCTGACCCTTTCCGCCGGCGTCTATGGCGCGACCTTCTTCATGCTGACCGGCTTCCACGGGCTGCACGTCACGCTCGGCACGATCATGCTCATCGTGATGCTGGGGCGCGCGATGAAGGGCCATTTCAGCCCGGAGCGGCACCTCGCGTTCTCCGCCGCAGCGTGGTACTGGCACTTCGTGGACGTTGTCTGGCTGCTGCTCTTCGTCTTCGTCTACTGGCTGTAGCGCGGATTCGGGGACAGACCCCATTTCAAGCTTGAAATGGGGTCTGTCCCCCTTTATTTCCTTTCTTCCTTCTTTCTTACTTGGCGAGGACGCGCATCG
>CAYWSG010000124.1:0-8115 GCA_964461055.1 uncultured Enterobacteriaceae bacterium
GCCGATGCGCGGGTGCAGCGCATCTACGGCGGCACCAACGAGATCATGAAGGAAGTGATCGCCCGGTCGCTCGGCCTGTCTGGAAAGTGAGGGAAAAATGAGCGGAACCGGCGGGCGTGGGGCACGCACGAATCCCTGGGAGAACCAGCGGCCGGCGCCGGGCGAACTGGTCATGGACCACGTCGCGCACTTCGTGCCGGACCTCAACGCCGCGGGAGAGCTGCTGGAGGCGCTCGGCTTCACGCCCTCCCCCGTCTCCAACCACCAGGTGGAAGGCAAGCCGGCCGGCACGGCCAACCGCTGCCTCATGTTCGAGGCGGGCTACGTGGAGATCCTCGCGCCCACGCTCGACACGCCGAACGCCCGGCGCGTGCGAGCGCACATGTCGCGCGGCGGCGCCGAGGCTGCCGGCATCCACCTCGTCTGCTTCGGCACGCCCGACGCGCAGGCCGAGCACGCCCGCCTCGCCACGTACGGCTTCGAGCCCGAGCCGCTCGTTCGCCTCTCGCGCGTGGTGGACGACGGCCGCACGGTGCGCTTCAACGTCATCTACGTGCCGCCCGGAAAGATGCCCGAGGCGCGCGTGCAGTACTGCGAGCAGCTCACGCCCGAGGTGATCTGGATCCCCGAGCACGTGCGGCACGAAAACGGCGTGAAGGCTCTGGGCGATGTCTACGTAGTGGCGACCGACCCGGAGCGCGACGCGGCGCGCTGGGGCCTCTTCTCCGGCTGCCTGCCCCGTCCTGACGGGGCGCTCGTGCGCCTCGACACCTCGCGCGGAAGCGTGTTCCTGGGCACGCGCGCGGAGCTCTCCCGCTTTCTTCCCGTGGTGCCCGAGCCGCCCGCGGTCGCCGCCTTCCAGCTCAAGGTCGAGCACCCCGGGCGCTTCGCCGCGCGCTGCCTCGACGCAGGCGCCCAGGTCCACGACTCGCCGCGCGGCGGCTGCGTCGCGCTGCCGCCCGAGCTCGGCGGCTGCTGGCTCTTCAGCGAGCGGGCCTGAGGAACTTGACGAGCTCCGTGTCGGCGAGCAGCGTGATGCCTTCCTTCGCGCAGAACGCGCGCGCGTTCTCCGTCACCTCGCCGGCCGCGATGTAGATGCAGCCTTCGGCGCCGCGGCGCTCGGCGGCTGCGAGGAGATTGCGGAGCGGCTCGGTGCCGGTGCGCATGGCTTTCCAGCGCTTGCAGGCGACGAGACGCCGCACGCCGTTTCGCTCCAGGTCGAAGTCACCGTCGCTGCCGCTTCCGCCCGGAATGCGGCGCACCTCGTAGCCGTCGCGCCGGAACGCGGCCTCCACCTCGCCCGAGAATTGCTCCCAGCTCATCTTGCGCAAATCCTCCAGCCGCTCCTGGACGCGACCGGCGCCGGGCGCCCGCAGCTGGCGCCAGCCCGCGATCCCGGCAATGACGAGGAACGGCGAGGCGCTGAAGACCGCATACACGGCAGGCACGAACATCCGCACCACGGCGAAGAGGCCGATCGCCACCACGACGCTGACCCACCACGGCGAGCGCAGCAGGATGGCGAACAGCGAGTTTTCGTGCATGCGGAGTTTCATGGGTTTTCGTATCGTGCACTTCTGCACTGCAACGTGAAATATGACATGAAACAAGGTACCTTCGAGCCATTCGTATCAGGAGCGCATCGATGCCATCGCCTGCCGTGAACGTTCTCATTATGGGCGCCTCCTACGGCTCCCTGCTCGCCACGAAGCTGCTGCTCGCCGGCCATAACGTGAAGCTCGCCTGCCTGCAGTCGGAAGCCGACCTCATCAACGCCTCGGGCACGCGCGTCCGCCTGCCCGTGAAGGGGCGCGAAGGCCTGGTGGAGGTGGATTCGCGCAAGCTTCCCGGCCGCCTGTCGGCCGCCGCCCCCGCCGACATCCGCCCCGGCGAGTTCGATCTCGTCGCGCTCGCCATGCAGGAGCCGCAGTACCGCTCGCCCGGCGTGCGCGAGCTCCTCGACGCGGTGGCCAAGGCGCGCGTGCCGTGCATGTCGATCATGAACATGCCGCCGCTGCCGTACCTCGCGCGCATTCCGGGCGTGCCCGTGGAGGCGTGCCGCGCCGCCTACACCGACCCCGACGTGTGGAAGAGGTTCGACCCGGCGCTCATGACGCTCTGCAGCCCCGATCCCCAGGCCTTCCGCCCGCCCGAGGAAAAGGTGAACGTCCTCCAGGTGCGCCTGCCGACCAACTTCAAGTCGGCACGCTTCCCCTCCGACGAGCACACCGCCATGCTGCGCCGGCTGGAGGCCGACATCGAGGCCGCCCGCTACGACACCGGGACGGAGAAGATCGAGCTGCCGGTCAAGCTGAAGGTGCACGAGTCGGTGTTCGTGCCGCTCGCCAAGTGGGCCATGCTCATCGCCGGCAACTACCGCTGCGTCACCGAGGAAGGCATGCGCTCCATCAAGGATGCGGTGCACTCGGACGTGGCGGCGAGCCGCGCGGTCTACGACTGGGTCGTGGCGCTCTGCCAGTCGCTCGGCGCCGACCCGAAGGACCTCGTCCCGTTCGAGAAGTACGCGGCTGCCGCCCAGAATCTCGCGAGCCCCTCCTCCGCGGCGCGCGCGCTTTATGGCGGCGCGCCTTACATCGAGCGCGTGGACCGGCTGGTGCAGACGATCGCCGCCGCGAAGGGCATGAAAAACGAGGTTCTCGACCGCACGGTCGCCCTGGTGGACGCCCGGCTCCAGGAAAACCGGCGGGCGACGGCCGCCGCGGCGACGGCGAAGGCCGCCGGCTGATCGGCGTTTTTCTTTTCCGCTTCAAGGGCTTGGGCGAAGAAGCGGAGGACCGCCGCTCCCCGGCTACCATAAGTCCCTGAATTTCGTGGAGACTTCGGCTACTAGTTAACACATAATCACGTTCGGCTCGCGTACGCTGCGACCGTGGGCCAAAGCCGCAGGCGAAGAGGGGACGCTCGGCAATGCGAATGAACACCACGCTGGTGATCAACCCGAAGGGCGGGTCGGGCAAGACGACCGTCACCACGAATCTCGCCAGTCATTTCGCCGCACAGGGGCTCCCCACCGCCATCCTCGATTACGACCCGCAGGGCTCGAGCCTCGCGTGGCTCAAGCTTCGCGATCCGCAGGCGCCAAAGATCCACGGCGCCAACGGCGCCCCGGCGCGCGCCGGCCGGCTGCGCAGCCTCGACATGCACGTGCCCGCGACGACGCGGCAGCTCGTCATCGACGCCCCCGCCGGCGCTTCGGGCCTGCTCCTGCAGGAGCTCCTCGCCCGAACCGACTGCATCGTCATCCCGGTTGCGCCTTCGGCGATCGACATCCACGCCACCGCCAATTTCATCCGCGACCTGCTCCTCGCCGGGCGGATCCGGGCGCGCAACATCCGCCTGGGCGTGGTGGCGAATCGGGTCCGCCGCTCCATGCCCGTGTACCAGCCCTTCGAGCGGTTCCTCGGCTCGCTCAACCTGCCGCTCCTCACGCGCCTTTCCGACTCCGACGTCTTCCTCGATGCGGCGGAGACGGGCGTGGGCATCTTCGAGATGGACCCCGACGTCTCGGCCGAGGCGCGGGAGCAGTTCGAGCCGATCTGCGCCTTTGCCCAGCCCGGCGCCTCCCGCGCCGCGTCTTCGTCCGGCAAGGTCATCCCGCTCACCCAGTCGCGCTGGGCCTGAGCCGTCCGCCGGCACGGCGGCTGCATGAGGGGCAGGCGTCCCCATGGAGAACCGCCGCCTTATCCGTGCCGGCCTCAAGGTCATCCACCCGCATAGCGTCGGCGGGCGGCGCCTGCGCCGCGTCTCGGAGCTCCTCTTCATCGACGGCCGCCCCTTCGCCGTGCTGCGCTGGATCGACTCGGGCCGGGGCCTGCGCACGCCGCTCAAGCTCGCGCTCGAGCGGACGAAGCTGCGCCCCGGCGCCCTCCGGGGCACCTTCCACTACGAGGGGGAGACGGCCGATCCGCGCTTCGAGGACCTGAAGCCGCTTCCCGGGCGTGTCCCGGCCGACGCGCGGGCACGCCCCGGATAGCGAACGCGCCGGGGGCGTTTCGAATTTCGACGACGCCGGCGCTCCTATAATCCGCGCCCGAGACTCCTCACCGCACGCCTCGCAATCGTCCCCAAGGAAACCGCATGCAACGCAGAGACTTTCTGAAGAAGACCGGGCTCGGCGCCGCTGCCGGCGTCGCCGGCACCCTCGCCGCTCCCGCCATCGCCCAATCGCAGCCCACGATCCAGTGGCGGCTCGCCTCGAGCTTCCCGAAGAGCCTCGACACGCTCTTCGGCACCGCCGAGTACTTCTGCCAGCGCGTGGCCCAGCTCACCGGCAACCGCTTCCAGATCCGCGCCTTTGCGGCCGGCGAGATCGTGCCGGCGCTGCAGGTGCTCGACGCGGTGCAGAACGGGACGATCGAGTGCGGCCAGACGGCGAGCTACTACTATGTCGGCAAGGATCCCGCCTTTGCCTTCGACACGACGATTCCCTTCGGCCTCACCACGCGCCAGCACAACGCGTGGCTGTATGCGGGCGGCGGCCTGAAGCTCATCCGCGAGCTCTACAAGGACTACGGCATCGTCAACTTCCCGGCCGGCAATACCGGCGCGCAGATGGGCGGCTGGTTCCGGAAGGAAATCAAGACGGTGGAGGACCTGAAGGGCCTGAAGATGCGCATCCCGGGCCTGCAGGGCCAGATGCTCGCGAAGCTCGGCGTGGTTCCGCAGCAGATCGCCGGCGGCGAGATCTACACCGCGCTCGAGCGCGGCACCATCGACGCGACCGAATGGGTCGGGCCCTACGACGACGAGAAGCTCGGCTTCGTGAAGGTCGCCAAGTACTACTACTACCCGGGCTTCTGGGAAGGCACCGCGGGCCTCTCGCACCTCGTCAACCAGAAGGCCTACGACGCGCTTCCGGCCGAGTACAAGGCGGCGATCGAGGTCGCCTCGGCCGACGCCAACGTGCACATGACCACGCAGTACGATGCCCGGAACGCGGACGCGCTTCGCCGGCTGGTGGCGCAGGGCGCGCAGCTTCGCGCCTTCTCGCGGCCCATCATGCAGGCCGCCCACAAGGCGGCGTTCGAGCTCTATGACGAGCTCGCGGCGAAGAGCCCGCACTGGAAGCGCATCTACGGACCCTGGAGCAAGTTCCGCGACGACCAGTACCTCTGGTTCCGCGTGGCCGAGAACACCTTCGAGAACTTCGTGTACGCGCAGCGCGCCGCCAGCCGCAGGCCGGCGAAGAAGAAGTAGTCCGCCTCCGACCACCCGCACACGCCTCCGCGTAACACGGCCGCTCTAGTCTGGGCGGCCACGGAGGCGTGCATGCGACTCGCAGTCCTCGCCGCGCTCGCGGCGGCCACGGCAATACCCCTCTCCGCCCAGGCGTTCGGCATCGGCGCGCGCGCCGGCACCACGGGCCTCGGCGGAGACGTCGGCTGGCGCATTGCGCCGACGCTGAGCGCCCGGATCGGCTACTCCGCGCTCAACTGGAACCGGGATTTCAGCACCGACGACCTGCGCTACGACGGCCGGCTCGAGCTTCGCAACGCGAGCGGGCTCATCGACTTCCATCCGCTCGGGCCGCTCTTTCGCGTCACCGGCGGCGTCATCTACACCGGGGGCTCGGAGTACGACGTGCGCACCCGGAGCGACCAGTTCACCCTGCGCGGCAACACCTATACCGGCGCGCGCCTCCGCGGCACGGTCGAGCCCGGGCGCAGCTTCGCGCCGTACCTCGGCATCGGCTGGGGCCGCGTCTCCGGCGCCGGCGTCAACTTCTACGCCGACATCGGCGTGATGTTCACCGGCTCGCCGAAGGCGCGCCTGCGCGCCTCCTGCGGAACGGCCCTGAGCGCCGCCGCCTGCGCGCAGCTCCGAAGCGACGTGGCGCGCGAGGAAGACGAGCTCGAGGACGAGCTCGACGCGTTCAAGTACTACCCGGTGGTCAACTTCGGCCTCACCGTCGGCTTCTGAGGCTCAGTAGAGCGCGGCGGCGAGCTTGCGGCGGTACTCGGAGACGAGCTCCGGCTGCTCGGCGGCGAGGTTGAAGACGTTGAGGAGCTGCCTGCGCGCCTCGCCTTCGCGCCACTCCTTGTCGCGGCGGATGATCTCGAGGAGCTCCTCCATCGCCTCGCGGTAGCGGCGATTCGTCGCGTACGCGCCCGCGAGCGCGAGGCGCGCCTCGTGGTCGTCGGGCGCGGCCGAGAGCCTCGCGCGAAGCGCATCCTCGCCCGGGCCCTGCGCGCTCGCGCGGGCATAGGCGATGCCCTGCCGGATGGCCTCGACGCGCGGCTCCCAGTCGGGGTCGTACTTCACCTGCTCGAGCTCGCGCTCGGCCTCGTCGTACCGGCGGGCGGCGAAATGCGCCTCCGCGCGCAGGAGCGCCTCTTCCGAAGGCGACGGCAGGAGGCGCTGGAAGAACGCGCGCACCTGGCTCTCCGGCACGGCGCCCGTGAACTGGGCGACGGCGCGTCCGTCCTTGAAAGCGATGACGTTGGGGATGGAGCGCACGCCGAAGGCGGCGGCGAGATCCTGGTTCTCGTCGGAGTTCACCTTGACGAGGCGCACTCGCCCGGCGAACTCGCCTGCGACCTTCTCGAGAAGCGGCGTGAGCGCGCGGCACGGGCCGCACCACGGCGCCCAGAAATCCACCACGACCGGCAGTGTCTTCGACGCCTCCAGAACCTCCTGCTCGAAGCTCGAGGAGGCCACGTCCATGGAAAGCGTTTCCATGGCCATTATTTTTACCGGCACTTCACGTTCGGCTGCAAGCCCTTTTCGCGCGCGGCAGTGACGCAGTCGTAGAAGAGCTCGTAGGTTTCTTCGGAAGCCCGCGCCTTTCCCTGCTCGTCCACCAGGCGCCACTTCCAGCCCACGGTGCCGTCCTTCTTCACGTAGATGATTTCGCATTCGCGCATCGGCTTCGCTCCTTATAGGGGTTGGGGCTTAGGCGGTCTCGTAAGGGCAATGTCTGTCCGCCAGTTCGGATGCTGCGCTTTTCCGACTTATACACAGCTTTGCGCGCGGGATGCGCGGCCGCGCGCAAAATCGGGCAAATGGCGACCCCGCGCCGCGGTGTCCCGCGACGTCGCCTGTCACAGCGCCGGCTCAGGCGACGATGCGGCTACGCCAGCCGAGGGATAGCGCCGCGCCGAGGAGCATCACGAGTGCGCCCGCGATGGTGAAGAGCGCGCTCACCTCGATGGGCTTGCGATCGACGACGAGACGCGAGCTCAGCGTCTCGTAGACCCGCATGAGCTCCGAGGCGCTCTCCGCCCGCAGATACTCGGCGCCGGTGATCTGCGCCACCTCGCGCAGCGTGTCCTCGTCCATGGTGACGTGCGTCGCCCAGCCTTCGCCGCGCACCATGGCGCCGCTTTCGGTCCCGACGCCGACGGTATAGATGCGAACGCCGTGCGCCGCCGCTACGCGTGCGGCATTGAGCGGCGGCGTGCCGACGGTGTTCGAGCCGTCGGTGAGGAGAATGATCGCAGCGTGCGCCTTGTCCTCTTCCGCGCCCGCGGAGTGCGCGGAAGCGCCTGCGCTTGCCTGGGCGGCTCGCAGGCTCGTCGCCCGCGGGTCGGCGCCGGGAAGCGCCGTCTCCAGCGAAACGAGGATCGCCTCCCCGATCGCCGTGCCGTATTGCGGCTGAAGGCGGTCGATGGCCTGCATCACCGCCTCGCGCCTCACGTCCGGCGGATGCGCGGTCATCGCATAGCCGCCGAACTGGACGAGCCCGAGCCGGACGCTCTCGGGCTGCGCGGCGATGAATTTCTTCGCCGCCGCCTGCGCGGCGGCGAGCCGGTTCGGCGCCACGTCCTCGGCGAGCATGCTCACCGAGACGTCGATCGCGAGCACCACCGTCTCGCGCTCGCTCGGCATCGCGGTGACGGCCATGGGCCGGGCGGCCGCGACCAGCAAAGTGACGACGCCGACCAGGAAAAGGAGCGCCGGCACGTGACGAAGCCGTCCTCCGGCCGGGATCGTCCCGACCAGCCGAGGATAGCGGCGCGCGAGGCTCCGGCCCCTTGCCACGGCGGCCACGTAGAGGGCCACCAGCGCCGGCACTGCCGCGAGCAATAGGAGCATCTTCGGCCACAGGAACGTCATGAGGGGCCGGGAGCAAGGATCGCGCCGCCCTCCGGGGGC
>CAYWSG010000125.1:0-8084 GCA_964461055.1 uncultured Enterobacteriaceae bacterium
TCGCGCAGCGCTTCGCGCGGCTGCACGGCCCGAGCATCTGCGCCATCGCCTTCCGGGTGGCCGACGCCAAGGCGGCCTACGAGCGCGCCATCTCGCTCGGCGCCTGGGGCTTCGCCGGGCAGGCGGGGCCGGGCGAGCTCAACATCCCGGCCATCAAGGGCGTGGGCGACTCGCTCATCTACTTCATCGATCGCTGGCGCGGCAAGGGCGGCAAGAAGGCGGGAGACATCGGCAACATCGGCTTCTACGACGTCGACTTCGAGCCCCTGCAAAACGGCGATGCCGCCTCGCTCAACCCTCCGGGCATCGGCCTCACCTGCATCGACCACCTCACGCACAACGTGCACAAGGGGCGCATGAAGGAATGGGCCGAGTTCTACGAGCGCCTCTTCAACTTCCGCGAGATCCGCTACTTCGACATCGAGGGCCAGGTCACCGGCGTGAAGAGCAAGGCCATGACGAGCCCCTGCGGCAAGATCCGCATCCCGATCAACGAGGAAGGCTCCGACAAGGCGGGCCAGATCACCGAGTACCTCGAGCGCTACCGCGGCGAGGGCATCCAGCACATCGCGCTCGGCTCGCGCGACCTCTTCGCCACGGTCGATGCCCTGAGGGCGAACCAGGTGAAGCTCCTCGATACGGTCGACACCTACTACGAGCTCATCGACAAGCGCATCCCCGGCCACGGCGAGAACGTCGAGGCGCTGAAGGAGCGCAAGATCCTCGTGGACGGCAAGGCGGGAGCGCTGCTCCTGCAGATCTTCTCCGAGAACCAGCTGGGGCCCATCTTTTTCGAGTTCATCCAGCGAAAGGGCGATGAAGGCTTCGGCGAGGGCAATTTCAAGGCCCTCTTCGAGTCCATGGAGCTCGACCAGATGCGCCGGGGCGTCCTGACCCGGTAGGCCGACCCGCCGCCTGGCCCAGCCGCGGTTTCGGCCCCCGCTCTTATAATCTCCGCCGACCGATCCCGAGGAGAGAGACATGAAGAAACCCGTTCTTGGCGGCCTCGCGGCCGCGGTGGCGCTCGCGTGCTCGGCGGGCGCGCAGGCGCAGGACCTGCGGTTCTCGACCTTCGTCCCGCCCACCCACGGCTTCGTCGTGGACGTGCTCGAGCCGCTCGGCAAGGAGATCGAGAAGAAGACCGGCGGCAAGGTGAAGACGCGGGTCTTCGCCGGCAACTCGCCCTTCGGCAAGGTCGAGAACCAGGCCGACCAGGTGAAGCAGGGCGTGATCGACCTCGCCTTCGGCCTGAACGGCATCCCGCGCGGCCGCTACCAGCGCACCTCCATCATGGAGATGCCGTTCGTCGCGGAGACCGCGGGCTCGGCCTCCAAGGCGCTCTGGGCCATGCGCGAGGGCCTGCTCGCCGAGGATTGGAAGGAGTTCAAGCTCGCGGCGCTCCACTGCCACAACCCGGGCCTTTTCCACACCCGCGACAAGCCGCTCAAGACCATCCACGACGTGCGGGGCCTGCGCATGCGCGCGCCCAACCCGCCCACGCAGGCGCTCCTCGCCCACCTCGGCGCCACGCCGGTCGGCATGCCGCCGGGCCAGGTCTACGAGAACATCGAGAAAGGGGTGATCGACGGGGCGGTGTTCCCCTGGGACGCCATCAAGGGCTTCCGGCTGGAGAACATCCTCAAGTACCACCTGGACGCGCGCGTCTACACCGCCTGCTTCCACCTCGTCATGAACCCCAAGCGCTTCTCGGCGCTGCCGGCCGACGTGCAGAAGGCGATCGACTCGTCCATCGGCGAGCCGCTCGTCGCGCGCTTCGGCTCGCTCTGGGACAAGTGGGACAAGGCGGGCCTCGACGCGGTGAAGCCGCTCAACCACGAGATCGTCGCCGTTTCCAACGAGACGCGGGAGAAGTGGCGCGCGGAGCTGAAGCCGGTGATCGACGGCGAGCTCGCCAAGCTGCAGTCCGCCGGCGTCTCCAACGCGCGCGCCATCTATGACGAGATGCTGAAGCAGGTCGCCCGCTTCAAGTAGCGCCGGCCCAGGCGTTCGAGGCGTGCGGCTTGACGACGTAGAGCGGGCGGCCGACCGGGCGCTGGCGGCGCTCGCCCTCGTGGGCGTGCTCGCGCTCATGGCCGCCATGGCGGTGCTGATGGTGGACATCGCCGCGCGCAAGAGCATCGGCTTCTCGGTCCTCGGGATGATCGACCTGCAGCAGCTCGCGCAGATGGCGTGCGTCTTCTTCGTCCTGCCGCTCGCGTTCCTGCGCCGCTCGCACATCTCGGTCGACTTCGTCACCGACCGCCTGCCGCCGCGGGCGCTCGCCGCGGTCGAGCTCGCCTCCGCCCTCCTCGGCATCACGCTCCTCGGCGCCATCCTCTGGTACTCGTGGGAGCAGGCGGCCATCCAGCACGCGCAGCGCGACCGCTCCGTCACGCTCGGCATCCCGATGGCCGCCTACTGGGCGCCGCTTCTCCTCGGCACCGCGCTCTCCGTCCTCGCCCTGCTGCTCACCGCCTTCAAGGCCCTGCTTGCGTTCGCCGCGGGGAGGCGGCCATGACGACAACGACGGTCCGGCCGTGAGCGGGCCGGAGGCCGGAATCTACGGGTTTCTCGCGGTCATCGCGCTCATCGCCCTGCGAGTACCGGTGGCGGTGGCCATGGGCGTGGTGGGGGCGGTCGGCTACGGCGTGGTCTTCGGCTGGGACACGCTCGGCTTCGTCCTCGGACGGGCGCCTTTCGAGGCGGTGTTCCCGGCGGGGCTCACGGTGGTGCCGCTCTTCATCATGATGGGCGTCTTCGCCGCCTACGGCGGGCTTTCCAAGGCGCTCTACGACCTGGTGCGCGCCGCCCTCGGCCACTGGCGCGGCGGGCTCGCCATGGCGACGGTGGGCGCCTGCGCCGTCTTCGGCGCGGTGTGCGGCTCGGCCATCGCGACGGCCGCCACCATGGGCCGGGTCGCCATGCCCGAGATGCGGCGCATGGGCTACGACGACCGGCTCGCGTCGGCTTCCGTCGCCGCCGGCGGCACGCTCGGCGTGATGATTCCGCCCAGCATCCTCTTCGTCATCTACGGCCTGATGACCGAGCAGTCGATCGGCAAGCTCTTCGCCGCCGGCGTGCTGCCCGGGCTCCTCGGCATGGCGCTCTACATGCTCGCCATCCGCTGGTGGACGGGGCGCCGCGCCGAGCTCGGCCCGTCCATGCCCCGGGCAGGCGCCGCCGAGCGCCTCTCCGCGCTCGTCGCCGTCTGGCCGGTGGTGCTGCTTTTCGGCGTGGTGCTCGGCGGCATGTACGCCGGCTTCTTCTCTCCGACCGAAGCCGCCGGCGTCGGCGCATTCGGTGCCGTGCTTCTTTCCTTCCTGCACGGCGGCATGCGGCTCAAGGGCTTCGTGCACGCCGTGGGCGAAACGGCGATCACGACCGGCATGATCTTCATGATCCTCATCGGCGCCGGGATCTTCAATTACTTCATCTCCGCCACCGGCCTCACCGACGAGATCATCCGCGCCGTGGAGGCCTCCGGCCTCTCGCCCTGGACGGTAATGGCCCTCCTCATGCTGATGTACTTCCTGCTCGGCGCGCTCATGGACGAGCTCGCCATGATGCTCCTCACCGTCGGCCCGGTGTTCAAGCTGATCGTCGCGCTCGGCTTCGACCCCATCTGGTTCGGCGTCATGTTCGTCACCGTATGCGAGGTCGGCATGATCCTGCCGCCCGTGGGCATCAACCTCTTCGTGCTGCAGAGCGTCTCCGGGATTCCGCTTCTCACCATCGTGCGCGGCATCGGCCCCTTCGTTGCCGCCGACGCGGTGCGCCTCTTCCTGATCGCCGCCATTCCGGCCCTCGCGACGTGGCTTCCGTCGCGGGTCGCGGGCTAGGCCCGCTCGTGAAGATAGTCTGCGAGCGAGCGCGCCGCCGGCGATAGCCCCTCGCGCGAGCGCATGCAAAGGACGAAGCGCCGCTCGGCCCAGGGGTCGCTCAGCGCGACCAGGCGTAGCCCCAGCGCCTGCGTGTAGGCACCCGAAACCGCCTCGCGCGGGACGATCGCGATCCCGAGCCCGGCGGCAGCGTTGCGGCACGCGGAATCGAACGTCGAGACCTGGATGCGGTAGCTCAGCCTGCGGCCCGCCCGCGCCGCGGTACGCCGCAGCGTCGCCTGCACGAGGCTCCCGGCGCGGATCTCGATGTGGTCGAAGTCGAGCGTCTCGGCAAACGAGAGCCTGTCCCGCCGGGCGATCGGATGCGTAGTCGGGACGGCGGCGCAAAGGTGATCGGTCCGATAGCCGAGCGTCTCGAGGCCCGCGAGCTCGCCCGCGTCCCAGCACACGCCAATATCGGCGGCCCCTTCGCGCACGCCGCGCACGATGTCGGAGCTCACCCGCTCGTCCAGCCCGACGCGCACGGCGCGCTGCTCGGCGAGAAAGGCGCCGATGTCGTCGGGCAGGCGCTCCGAGAGCGCCGACAGGCTGGCGAAGACGCGGATGTTGCCGCGCACGCCGCCGGCAAGCTCGCCGAGCTCGGCATGCATGCGCTCCATGGCGCTCAAGAGCTCGCGCGCCTGCCGAAGGAGCACCTCGCCGGCCGGCGTGGGCCGGATGCCCCGGCGGCCGCGCACGATGAGCGGCAGGCCGGCGTTCCGCTCGAGGGCGGCGATGCGCTTGCTGATGGCGGAGGCGACGATGGCCTCCCGCTCCGCCGCCTGCGCGATGCTTCGCTCCTCGCAGACCGCGATGAACACGCGCAGGCTCGCCGGATCGAAGTCGCGTCGCATCGGGATGCCGATTCTCAGCCTTTCCCGTTTGGAACGCAAAGCCTTCCAAAATTGCCCGACGAACCTCTTTGGCATGGCTACAGTACCCGGCATGCAGGTTCCGCCGCGAGTCGTCGTGCGCGAGGTCGGGCTGCGCGACGGCCTCCAGAGCATCCAGACGATCCTTCCGACCGCGCGCAAGCGCGAATGGGTGCAAGCCGCGTACGAGAGCGGATTGCGCGAGATCGAGGTGGGCTCGTTCGTTCCCGCCGCTCGCCTGCCGCAGCTTGCCGACACGGCAAAGCTTGTGGCGTATGCGAAGACACTGGCGAAGAGCTCGCCGGACCTCTTCGTCTCCGTGCTCGTCCCGAACCTGAAGGGCGCCGAGCGCGCCATGGAAGCGGGGGCCGACCTGATGATCGTGCCGCTATCGGCCAGCGCCGCGCACAGCCAGGCGAACCTGCGCAAGACGCCGGACGAGGTCGTCGCCGAAGTCGCGCGCATGCGCGCCGCGCGCGACGCGTCGGGCTCGCCGCTCCTGATCGAGGGCGGTGTCGGCACGGCTTTCGGCTGCACGCTGCAGGGCCGGGTCGAGCCCGACGAGGTTTTACGCCTCCTGCAGGCCCTGCTCGACGCGGGCGCCGACCGGGTGAGCCTTGCCGATACGGTCGGCTATGCCGATCCCCGTGCGGTGAGCGAGCTTTTCGAGCGCGCGATCCGCATCGCCGGCGAGCGCTTCTGGTGCGCGCATTTCCACGATACCCGCGGCCTCGGCCTCGCCAACGTGGCGGCGGCCATGGAGGTGGGCGTGCATCGCTTCGATGCGTCCCTTGGCGGCATCGGCGGTTGTCCCCACGCCCCCGGCGCGAGCGGCAACGTGGCCACCGAGGACCTCGCCTTCATGCTCGCGAGCATGCGCGTGCCGACGGGCATCGATCTCGAGCGCCTGCTCGAGCTGCGCGGACGGCTCTCGGAGTGGCTCGCGGGCGAGGCCCTCCATGGGACCATCGCGCGCGCCGGCCTCCCGAAAGCCTTCGCCCATGCCTGAAGCCGCGTCCATGCCGAAAGCGCTCCCGCTCGAGGGCATCCGCGTCGTCGAGTTCGCCCACATGGTGATGGGCCCCACCTGCGGGATGATCCTCGCCGACCTCGGCGCGGAGGTGATCAAGGTCGAGCCGCCCGGCGGCGACAAGACGCGCAAGCTTCCCGGGCTTGGCGTGGGCTTCTTCCGCACCTTCAACCGCAACAAGAAAAGCGTGGTCCTCGACCTCGGCACGCCGGAGGGTCGCGAGGCGGTCCTCGAGCTGATCGGCCAGTCCGACGTGCTCATCGAGAACTTCCGGCCGGGCCTCATGGCGGCGCACGGCCTCGACCAGGCTTCGCTCGCGAAGCGCTTTCCCGGCCTCATCTACGTCTCCCACAAGGGATTCCTGCCCGGCCCCTACGAGCATCGCCTCGCCCTCGACGAGGTGGTGCAGATGATGGGCGGGCTCGCCTACATGACGGGGCCCGAGGGGCGGCCGCTTCGCGCCGGCACTTCGGTGAACGACATCATGGGCGGCATGTTCGGCGTGATCGGCGTGCTCGCCGCGCTCATCGAGCGGGGCCGCACCGGACGCGGCCAGGAGATCCAGAGCGCGCTCTTCGAGAACTGCGTCTTTCTCTGCGCCCAGCACATGCAGCAGTACTCGATGACCGGCGAGGCGCCGCCACCCATGCCCTCGCGCGTCTCCGCCTGGAGCGTCTACGACGTCTTCACGCTCGCCGACGGCGAGCAGCTTTTCATCGGCGCGGTCAGCGACCGGCAATGGCGCACGCTCTGCGAGGTCCTCGAGCGTCCCGACCTTGCCGCCGACCCCGAGCTGCAGACGAACGCCTCGCGCGTCGCCGTGCGGCCCGAGCTCGTGCGCCGCCTCGGCGAAATCCTCAAGACGCACCGCGCCGACGAGCTGGCCGCGAAGCTGGAGGCGGCGGGCCTGCCCTATGCGCCCATCATGCGGCCGGACCAGCTCGTGGAAGACCGCCACCTGCGAGAAAGCGGCGGCCTGGCGAAGATGCAGACCGACGACGGCGGCACGACCGACGTGGTCCTGCTGCCGCTTCTCATGGATGGGAAGCGCCCGGGCGTGCGCCGCCCGCTGCCCCGCGTCGGCGAGCACACCGAGGAGGTGCTTTCGCGGCTCGCCGCAGGGCGAGCCGGCATGGTAGATAGGAAGCAAAAACCGACTGAGGAGGATTCATGAAGCCCCGCACGTTCCCGCTCATCCCCGCGCTCGTGGCCACCGGCTTCGGCACGGCCGCCGTGGCCGCCGATCACACGATGCGCATCAGCCACCAGTTTCCGCCGACGCACCAGACCGCGAAAGCGCTCGAGCAGTTCGCCGCCGACGTGAAGAAGAACACCGGCGGCAAGGCCGAGGTGCAGATCTTCGGCGCCGCACAGCTCTTCAAGCCGAACCAGAACCACCCGGCCGTCGCCGGCGGCAAGATCGAGTCGGCGGCCATCCTCAGCTTCCAGTGGGGCGGCACGATCCCGGAAATGAGCGTCACCGCCATTCCGTACCTCGTGTCGCACGTGGCGAAGCTGAGGGCGTTCCCCGGCTCCGAGGCCGCGCAGCTGCTCAACGCCAAGATGGCGGCCAAGGGCGTGCGCAACATCGCCTGGATCGTCGACGCGAACAACGGCATCTTCACCTCGGCCAGGGCGCCGCTCGTGAAGCCCGAGGACTTCAAGGGCGTCAAGATCCGCGGGCTCAACAGGCTCTTCGACAGCGGCCTCGAGGCCATGGGCGCGGCGCCCTCGGCCATGCCGGCCACGGAGCTCTATCAGGCGCTGCAGACAGGCGTGCTCGATGCCGGCTTCACCGGCGTGCAGGCCGCGTTCAGCCGCAAGTTCTACGAAGTGCAGAAGTACGGCGTCGCCTCGAACATCATCACGGTCTACGACAATCTCGTCGTCAACCCGGCCTGGTGGGACGGCCTGCCCGCCGATGTGCGCAAGGGCATCGAAGCGGCCGCCAGGAAGGCCGAGGCAGCCTCGGTGCCCGCAAAGGACGGCATCGCCGAGGAGTTCATCCAGCGGCTGCGCGACAAGGGGATGGACGTCACCGTCCTCACGCCCGCGCAGGAGCAGGCGGTGGCTGCCGTCATGCAGCCGGCAGTGCGCAAGGCGTTCTCCGCCTCCAGCCCGGACGCGCCGAAGGTGCTCGAGCTCCTGAAGAAGCTCTGAGGTGGGCGCGCTGGCGAAGGCCGCGCGCCTCATCGGCTTCGTCGCGAGCGCCGGCATGGCCGCTTCGGCGGCCGGCATCCTCGCGTCGCTCGGCCTGATCGCGTGGTCGGTGGTGATGCGCTACGTCTTCCACCGGCCGCCGGT
>CAYWSG010000126.1:0-8045 GCA_964461055.1 uncultured Enterobacteriaceae bacterium
CCATCACCAGCTTCATCTTCGGCATGGGCATGACGATCACGGCCTGCTACATCTTTCTCGCGATCGTCCTTGCTCCGCCGCTCGTGAGCGCGGGCTTCGACCCGATGGCGGTGCACCTCTTCATGCTCTACTGGGGAATGGTGTCCTTCATCACGCCCCCGGTCGCGATCGCCGCCTTCGTGGCCGCCGGCCTCGCGCGCTGCGCGCCGATGCAGGTCGGCATGCAGTCGGTGCGCCTCGGCAGCACCATGTACTTCGTGCCGTTCTTCTTCGTGCTCAATCCGGCGCTCATCCTGCGCGGTACGCCGCTCGAAATTGCCATCGTGGTCGGCACCGCGATCGTCGGCATCCTCCTCATCGCCTCGGCGCTCGAGGGCTATCTCGTCGGCGTGGGCCTGCTTGCCGGTCCGGTCGGCCGGGCCGCGCGCGCGCTGATCGGCGCGGGCGGCGTGTTCCTGGCGCTCCCCGGCGGGGACGAGCTTGGCCTCAGCCACCTGCAGCTTTCGCTCACCGGCATCGCGCTCGCTGTGGCGGGCGCCGCGGTCGCGAAAGCAAGCGCACGGCGAACCGCTGCGAAAATCGCCTGAGAAACGCGGGCGCTGTCCCGCGCCGACGCTAAGACAAGGAAGCTTTAAGGACGAGGATTTCGTTGGCGCGCCCGGCGGGATTCGAACCCACGACCCTTGGCTTCGGAGGCCAATACTCTGATCCGCTGAGCTACGGGCGCCTTTCCAAGCTAAAATCATACCTTTATCCAACAAGCTGGCCAACCGCGATGTCCGCTCCGAGCTCCACGCAGAACGCCCACGACCACCAACACCACGAAAGCTTCATCAGGACGCCGAAGCAGCTCATCGTCGTCATCGTCCTGTCGTTCCTCGTTCCGATCATCAGCATCGTGCTGATCGTCTCGCTCGTCACGAGCGGCGCCGAGGTCGATCCGGCGGCGCTGCAGCCCGAGGCGGTGGCGGCGCGCATCCAGCCGGTCGGCGCGGTGGAGATCGGCACGCCCGCGGCCCCCGCCGGCGCGCGCAGCGGCGAGCAGATTGCCAAGACCGTCTGCGCCGCCTGCCACGACGCGGGCGTGGCAGGCGCGCCGAGGACGGGCGACAAGGCCGCATGGGCGCCGCGCATCAAGCAGGGCTTCCAGCAGCTCCTCGCCTCCGCGCTGAATGGCAAGGGCGCCATGCCGCCCAAGGGCGGCGACGCTTCGCTGACGGAGAGCGAGCTCGCGCGCGCGGTCGCCTTCATGGCGAACCAGGCGGGCGCTTCGTTCAAGGCGCCCGCCGAGGACAAGCCGCAGGCCCCGACCCAGGCGCAGGCCGGGAAGCCGGCGCCTGCTGCCGCGGCGGCGCCTTCAGCTGCAGGCGAAGGCAAGAAGGTCTACGAGACCGCCTGCGTGGCCTGCCACGCCACCGGCGTCGCCAACGCGCCCAAGCTCGGCGACAAGGCGGCCTGGGCGCCGCGGCTCAAGCAGGGCATGGACACCCTCTTCGCCAGCGCCCTCCAGGGCAAGGGCGCGATGCCGCCGAAGGGCGGCAACCTGTCGCTGTCCGACGCGGCGGTGCGCGCGGCGGTGGAGTACATGGCCGCACAAAGCAAGTAGCAGCCCGACGGGGGAAGCGTGCGGCTCCTCTTCATCATCGATCCCCCGGACACCCTCAAGGCGTACAAGGACACCACGGTCGCGATGATGCGCGCCGCGCAGGCGCGCGGGCACGAGATCTGGGCCTGCGAGCAGGCGCACCTGCACTGGCGCGGCGGCCGGGTCTGCGCGCATGCGCAACGGCTCGTGCTCAGCGCCGACGACGAGGACTGGTTCCGCGCCGAGCCGCACGAGGTACGCTCGCTCGCCAGGGCGTCCGGCAAGGGCGCGGGCGTCGCCGGCTTCGACGCGGTGCTCATGCGCAAGGATCCGCCCTTCGACATGGAGTACGTCGCCTCCACCTGGCTTCTTTCCGCCGCGGTCCGCGAGGGCGCCCGCGTGTTCAACGAGCCCCAGGCGCTGCGCGAGCACAACGAGAAGTTCGCCATCGCGGAGTTCGCGCAGTTCACCGTGCCCTCGCTCGTCACGCGCCGCATGGAGGACCTGCAGGACTTCATCGAAGAGCACGGCGACGTCGTGCTGAAGAACCTGGTCGGCATGGGAGGCACCGGCATCTTCCGGGTGCGCCGCGACGACCCCAACCGCAACGTGATCGTCGAGACCATCTCCGAGCTCGGGACGGCCAGCGTGATGGCGCAGCGCTACATCCCGGAGATCAAGGACGGCGACATGCGGGTCATCCTGATCGACGGCGAGCTCGTGCCCTATTGCCTCGCGCGCATCCCGAAGCCCGGCGAGTCGCGCGGCAACCTTGCCGCCGGTGGCCGTGGCGTGGCGCAGCCGGTCAGCGCGCGGCACCGCGAGATCGCCGCCGCGCTCGGCCCCACGCTCGCCGCGCGCGGGCTCCTGCTCGTGGGACTCGACGTCATCGGCGACTGGCTCACGGAGGTCAACGTGACGAGCCCCACCTGCTTTCGCGAGATCGCCGACCAGGCCGGCTACGACGTCGCGGCGCAGTTCGTCCAGGCGCTCGAGCGCAGGATCGCCTAGCCCATGGTCGGCGTCCTCATCGTCACCCACGGCAGCATCGGCCGCGCGCTCCTCGAGAGCGCCCGGCACATCGTCAACGACTCGCCGGCGCTCGTCGCGACGCTCGGCGTATCCCGCGACGACGACCCGGACGACCTCGTGCTGCGCGCCCGGCGCCTCGTCAAGCAGCTCGATGCCGGCGACGGCGTGCTCGTGCTCACGGACATCTTCGGCGCGACGCCGGGCAACGTCATCGCGCGTCTCCTCGAGGACGGGCGGGTCGAGGGCGTCTCGGGACTGTCGCTTCCCATGCTGATCCGCGTGCTGACGAACCGCGCCTCGGGCCCGCAGGCGCTGCGCGCGGCGGTGGAGCGGGCATTGAAGGGCGGCGCCGAAGGGGTGGTGCACATGAACACCGACCGCTGCTGCGATGCCCAGTAAGGAAGTCGAGATCGTGAACAAGCTCGGCCTGCACGCGCGGGCCTCGGCGAAGCTCACCCAGGTCGCGAGCGGATTCCAGTCCGAGATCTGGCTCTCGCGCAGCGGCCGGCGGGTCAACGCGAAGAGCATCATGGGCGTCATGATGCTCGCCGCCGGCCGGGGCTCGACGGTGCTCGTCGAGGCCGAGGGACCCGACGCGGAGCAGGCGATCGAGGCCTTGCGGCAGCTCGTCGCGGAGCGCTTCGGAGAGGGCGAGTAGGGTGAATTTCGTCCTGCACGGGCACGCAGTGTCGCCGGGCATCACCATCGGCTACGCGCACCGGGTCTCCACGGCGCGCATGGAAGTCGCGCACTACGAGATCGCGCCCGGCGAGGTCGAGCGCGAGGTCGAGCGCTTCGACGCCGCCTTCGCCCAGGCGCGCGAGGAGCTCGAGGCGCTGAAGGCGCAGATCCCGGCCGACGCGCCCGCCGAGTTCGCCGCGTTCCTCGACCTGCATCGCATGATCCTCGCCGACGCGGCCCTCGCCGAGGCGCCGCGGGAGCTGATCCGCACCCGCCGGGCCAACGCCGAGTGGGCGCTCGTGCAGCAGATGGAGAAGCTCGCCGGGCGCTTCGACGAGATCGACGACCCGTACCTGCGCGAGCGCAAGGCGGACGTCCAGCAGGCGGTCGAGCGCGTGCTGAAGGCGCTCATGGGCGGGCATCGCCTGCCCGACGCGGCGCTCACCGAGGAAGAGAAGCGCATCGTCGTGGCGCACGACCTCTCCCCGGCCGACATGATCCTCTTCAAGCGCCACCACTTCGGCGGCTTCGTCACCGACCTGGGCGGCGTCACCTCGCACACGGCCATCGTCGCGCGCAGCCTCGGCATCCCCGCCATCGTCGGCCTGCACCATGCCTACCAGACGGTCCGCGAAGGGGAGCTCCTGATCGTGGACGGCGTGCAGGGCGTGCTGCTCGTGAATCCGGACCCGCTCGTGCTCGCCGAATACCGCCTGCGCCAGTCGCAGCTCGGCCTCGAGCGCCAGCGCCTGAAGCGGCTGAAGTCGACGCCCGCCGCGACGCTCGACGGCGCGCCCGTCGAGCTCTACGCCAACATCGAGCTGCCCGAGGACATGGGCGAGGTGATCGAGTCGGGCGCCGAGGGCGTCGGCCTCTTCCGCACCGAGTTCCTCTTCCTCAACCGGCGCGACCTGCCCGACGAGGACGAGCAGTTCGAGGCCTACCGGCGCGTCGCCGAGTCGATGGAGGGCCGGCCCGTGGTGCTGCGCACGCTCGACGTGGGCGCCGACAAGGCGGTCGGGCACGATGGCCCCGGCGTGGCGCCCAACCCGGCGATGGGGCTGAGGGCGATCCGCTTCTGCCTCGCCGAGCCGCAGATGTTCCTCACGCAGCTGCGCGCCATCCTGCGCGCCTCGCACTACGGGCGCGTGCGGATCCTCCTGCCGATGCTCGCCCATGCGCACGAGATCGAGCAGACGCTCGGGCTCATCCGCCAGGCGAAGCAGCAGCTCGACGAGCGCGGCCAGCCCTACGACCGCGCGGTCGAGGTGGGCGGCATGATCGAGATCCCGGCCGCGGCGCTCGCCCTGCCGATCTTCATGCGGCGGCTCAACTTCCTGTCGATCGGCACCAACGACCTCATCCAGTACACGCTCGCCATCGACCGCACCGACGACGCGGTGGCGCATCTCTACGATCCGCTGCACCCGGCGGTCCTCTCGCTCGTGGCGAGCACCATCCAGACGGCCAACCGCGGCGGCATGCCGGTCGCCGTGTGCGGCGAGATGGCGGGCGACCTGCAGCTCACGCGCCTGCTCCTCGGCCTGGGGCTGCGCAACTTCTCGATGCACCCTTCGCAGCTGCTCCCGATCAAGGAGCGGATCCTGCGCACGCGGCTCGCCGACGTGCAGGCCCTCGCGCAGCGGGTGCTGCGCGCGAGCGATCCGGCGAAGACGCGCGAGCTGCTGGCGAAGCTGAACTCCTGAAAGGACGACGATGAGCGGACCGCTGCACGGCGTGCGAGTGCTCGACCTGACGAGCGTGGTGATGGGCCCCTACGCGACCCAGATCCTGGGCGACTTCGGCGCCGAGGTCGTGAAGGTCGAGAGCCTCGACGGCGACAACATGCGCTGGGTCTGGCCGTTCCGCAACCCGGGCATGGGGCACATCTTCCTCAACGCGAACCGCAACAAGCGCTCCATCGCCCTCGACCTGAAAAAGGACGCGGCGCGCGAAGCGTGCCTTGCGCTCGCCGCCAGGGCCGACGTGATGGTCTACAACATCCGCCCGCAGGCCATGGCGCGCCTGAAGCTCTCCTACGACGACGTGCGCAAGGTGAACCCGGGCATCATCTACGTCGGCTGCTTCGGCTACAGCCAGCGGGGCCCCTACGCCGCCAAGGCCGCCTACGACGACCTCATCCAGGGCGCCTCCGGCGTGCCGTGGCTCTTCGCCCGGCAGTCGCAGCAGGCGCCGCGCTATGCGCCGATGATCATCGCCGACCGCTCGGTCGGCCAGCAGGTCGCCACCGCGGTGTGCGCGGCGCTTTTCCACCGCAGCCGCACCGGCGAGGGCCAGCGCATCGACGTGCCCATGTTCGAGCACCTCCTGCCGGCGGTGCTGGGCGAGCACCTCGGCGGCGAGACGTTCGTCCCCGCGGCCGGGCCCATGGGCTACGCGCGCATGCTTTCTCCCGACCGGCGCCCGTACCAGACGAAGGATGGCTACGTCTGCGCGCTCATCTACAACGACAAGCAGTGGAAGTCCTTCTTCGCCCTCATCGGCCAGGAAGCCATGATGGAGAAGCCGGAATTCGCGACCTACGAGGCGCGCAGCAAGAACTATGACCAGGTCTACGGCATGGTCGCCGAGGAGATGAAGAAGCGCACCACCGACGAGTGGATCGCCGGCCTCGAGCGCGCCGACATCCCGGTGCAGCGGATGAACAGCCTCGAGGACATCCTCGCCGATCCGCATCTCGAGGCCATCGGCTACTTCCGCGAAGTCGAGCACCCGTCCGAGGGGCGGCTGCGCACGCTCGCGCCGCCTTCCGAATGGTCGGCCTCGCAGCCCGACTACCGGCGGCACGCGCCGCGGCTGGGCGAGCACACCCGCGAAGTGCTGCGCGAGATCGACTATCCGCCCGAGCGGATCGAGGCCCTCATCGCGAGCGGAGCCGCCAAGGCCGCCACCTGACGCTATAATTCCAGCGCGCCGATTTGCTTCCGCTTGCGGGCGCCTACACAAATGCCGCTAAAGAGAACTCGTTGAACGCGCCTCACGCCCCCTCGTCCGTCGGTCCCGTCGTCGCGCAGACCGCGCACTTCGACGAGCCGCTCACGCTGCGAAGCGGAGCCGTGCTCGCGGAGTACGACATCGCCTACGAGACCTACGGCACGCTGAACGAGGCGCGCTCGAACGCGGTGCTCGTCTGCCACGCGCTGAACGCCTCGCACCACGTCGCCGGGTACTACGCCGACCAGCCGGACAACATCGGCTGGTGGGACAACCTGGTGGGTCCCGGCAAGCCGCTCGACACCAACCGCTTCTTCGTCGTCGGCTCGAACTACCTGGGAAGCTGCTTCGGCTCCACCGGGCCCGCATCGATCAATCCGGCCACGGGCCGGCGCTGGGGCGCCGACTTTCCGGTCGTCACCGTCGAGGACTGGGTCGAGGCACAGGCCCGGCTCGCCGATCGCCTGGGCATCGAGCGCTTCGCCGCGGTGATGGGCGGCTCGCTCGGCGCCATGCAGGCGCTGCAGTGGACGCTCTCATACCCCGATCGCGTGCGCCACGCCATCGTGATCGCCTCGACGGCGAAGCTCTCGGCGCAGAACATCGCCTTCAACGAGGTGGCGCGCCAGGCGATCGTCACCGATCCGGACTTCCACGACGGCCATTATTACGAGAAGGGCGTGGTGCCGGCGCGCGGGCTTCGCATCGCGCGCATGATCGGCCACATCACCTACCTCTCCGACGACGCCATGATGGAGAAGTTCGGGCGCGCGCTGCGCCGCGGGGCGCCGGGCTTCGACTTCGACATCGACTTCGAGGTGGAGTCCTATCTGCGCTACCAGGGCGACAAGTTCTCGAACTACTTCGACGCCAACACCTACCTGCGCATCACCAAGGCGCTCGACTACTTCGATCCGGCCGCCGCTTTCGACGGCAACCTGACGGCGGCGCTCGCACGGGCGAGCGCCGCCTTCCTGGTGGTGTCGTTCAAGTCCGACTGGCGCTTCGCGCCCGCCCGCTCGCGCGAGATCGTGAAGGCGCTCCTCGACAACCGGCGCATCGTCTCGTACCTCGAGCTCGACGCGCCGGGCGGCCACGACGCCTTCCTCCTCGCCGACCCGCGCTACCACGCGGCGCTGCGCGCCTACTTCGCCAACATCGACCTGTGAGGGCGCTGCGATGACCGCCGCCGAAGAGCAGGCCCTCCTCGCCGCCCGCCCCGACCTTGCGGCCATCGCGCGCTGGGTGGACCCGGGCGCGCGCGTGCTCGACCTCGGCTGCGGCGACGGGGCGCTGCTTCGCTACCTCTGGGAGGAGCGCCAGGCGCCGGGCTACGGCGTGGAGATCGCCGACGCCCGCGTCATCGCCTGCGTCGAGAACGACGTGAACGTGATCCAGGCCGACCTCGAGAGCGGGCTCTCGCTCTTCGCCGACGGCTCGTTCGACTGCGTCATCCTCTCGCAGACGCTGCAGGCCATGCACCGCACGGAGGCGATCCTGCGCGAGATGCTGCGGGTGGGCCACGAGGCGATCGTGAGCTTCCCGAACTTCGGCCACTGGAGCGCGCGCGTCCAGGTGATGCTCGGGCGCATGCCCGTGTCGAAGACCCTGCCGCACGAGTGGTACAACACGCCGAACGTGCACCTGTGCACCATCGAGGACTTCGAGGACCTGTGCCGCAAGATCGGCTGCCGCATCCGCGAGCGGCTGATCCTCGACGATGGCCGGACGATCACGTTCCTGCCCAACCTCCTCGGCAGCCTCGCCGTCTACCGCTGCACCGCCCGCTAGT
>CAYWSG010000127.1:0-8024 GCA_964461055.1 uncultured Enterobacteriaceae bacterium
TGGGCGATCACCCTGTCGGCGATCAGCTCCGAGACCCTCTCGTTGGAGTCGGCCGTTACGCCGGCGATGTGCGGGGTCAGGAGGAGATTGGGGCAGCCGGCGAAGAGCGCGCCGCTCTTCGCGTCGACCGGCTCCTTCTCGAACACGTCCAGCGCCGCTCCGCCCAGCCGTCCCTCCCGCAAGGCGCGGCACAGGGCCGCCTCGTCGACCACGCCGCCGCGCGCCGCATTGATGAGCACGGCGCCGGGCTTCATGCGCCTGATCGCGGCTTCGCCGATGAGGTGGCGGGTCGAGGGAACGAGCGGCACATGCAGGCTGACCACGTCGGCTGTCCCGAGGAGCTCGCCCAGCGTTTCCATTCGCTTCGCGGACGCCCAGCGCGCATCCGAGGCGGGGATAGCGGGGTCGAAGGCGATCACGCTCATTCCCACGCCGCCCGCGAGCCGGCCGAGGCGCATGCCGATGGCGCCATACCCCACGAGCCCGAGCGTGCGGCCCGCGATCTCCCGCCCTTGTCCCAGCTTCTGCCGGGGCCATTGGCCGGCCGCCACTTCGTCGGACGAATGCCAGACGCTGCGAAGGAGGAGCAACGCGGCAGCGAGCACGTACTCGGCGACCGAGTCGTCGTTCGCGCCCGTGGCGGGATAGACCGCAATCCCCCTTTCCGCGCATGCGGCGACATCGATGTTGTCCAGACCCACGCCGAGCCGCCCGACGCACTTCAGGCGCCTTGCGGCCTCCAGAAGCCCGCCCCGCACCTGGGTGCGGTTGCGCACGACGAGGACCGTTGCTTCGGCCACGGCGTCCGCGAGACGCTCGGGCTGGTCGACGAGGGCCGGATCGTAGAGCGTGTCGTAGCGGGCCTTGAGCCTCTCGACGGCAGGCTCGTACATGAACTCGGAGATGACGATTTGCGGCATTCGGGCTCGGGAAAGTCGATGCGTACGGCGGCCCCGGGGGGTGCTATCGTTGTGCGAGGAGCGAGTGTAATGCCCCGGAGGCTGCCGGGGCGTTCGGACCCCTGGAGAATTCCTTAGATGACGGCGAAGAAGGTCCCCATCTATTGCTACCAGTGCGTCGCCGGGCCGGACCTCATGAAGGTCGAGGTCGAGGGCGGCGTCGCGCGCCGCATCGAGTCGAACTTCGACCTGCGCCACGAGCACCCGGGCGGCGGCCGCGTATGCGTGAAGGCCTACGGCCTCATCCAGAAGACGTACAACCCGAACCGGATCCGCCAGCCCATGAAGCGGACCAATCCGAGGAAGGGGCGAAACGAGGATCCGGGCTTCGTGCCGATCAGCTGGGACGAAGCCCTCGATCTCGTCGCGGACAAGCTGCGCGAGATCCGGGCGAAGGGCGTGCTGAACGAAGAGGGGTTCCCGCGGCTTGCCACGTCCACCGGCGGCGGCGGCACGCCGGTGCAGTACATGGGCACCTTCCCGGCCTTCATGGCGGCGTGGGGTCCGATCGACCAGGGCTACGGCGCCGGCCAGGGCGTGAAGTGCTACCACTCCGAGCACCTGTACGGCGAGCTTTGGCACCGCGCGTTCATCGTGTCGCCCGATACGCCGTACGTGAACTACATCATCAACTGCGGCAGCAACATCGAGGCTTCGGGCGGCGTAGTCGGCATCTGGCGCGAGGCCGATGCGCGGGTCCGGGGCGCCAAGCGCGTGCAGGTCGAGCCGCACCTCTCGGTCACCGGCGCTGTGTCGGCGGAATGGGTGCCCATCAAGCCGAAGACCGACGCCGCCTTTCTCTACGGCCTCATCAATCACATCCTGCACGGCCGCAACTGGCGCGAGGTGTGCGACCTGCCGTGCCTGAAGGAGCGCACGAGCTCGCCGTACCTGGTCGGTCCCAACGGGTGGTACCTGCGCGACCCGCAAAGCGGCAAGCCCCTCGTCTGGGACGCGGCCGACGGCCGGGCGAAGCCGTTCGATGCGGCGGACGTGCGCGATCCGGCGCTCGACGGCGAGTACACCGTCGCGGGGGTCGAGCACGGCGCGGACGACGAGCGCTTCGAGCACGCGGCGGCGACCGCGCGCCCGGCGTTCCAGGCGCTCCTCGACCATATGCGCGAGTACACGCCCGACTGGGCGGCCGAGGAGTGCGGCGTTCCGGCCGCGACCATCCGCCGCGTGGCGGACGAATACCTCGCGCACGCCTGCGTCGGCGAGACGATCGAGATCGAAGGCGAAACGCTGCCCTTCCGTCCGGTCGCCGTCATGCTCGGCAAGACAGTGAACAACGGCTGGGGCGGCTACAACTGCTGCTGGGCGCGCACGGTGCTCGCGGTGCTGGTCGGCGCGCTCGAGGTGCCCGGCGGGACGCTCGGCACGACGGTGAAGCTCGTGCGCCCCGCCGCATCGCGCGTGGGCTCGGTCACACCCGGGCCGGACGGCCTGATGGCATTCCAGTTCAACGAGACTTCGAAGGAAGGGTGGCTGCGCCAGCCGCACATCCGCAACGCGTACAAGACGCTCGTGCCCCTCGTGTCCGACTCGCCGTGGTCGCCGGCGCTCGGGCCCGCGCACCTGCCGTGGCTCTTCCAGAAGAAGTCGCCCGAGCACTGGCCGCGCACGCAGCCGCCCGATGTCTGGATCTGCTACCGCACCAACCCGGCCATCTCCTCCTGGAACACGGGCGAGATCACCGAGCGGCTGGCCGAATTCCCGTTCATCGTGGCGATGGCCTACACGGAGGACGAGACCAACCACTTCGCCGACGTGCTCCTGCCCGAAGCGCTCGACCTCGAGAGCCTGCAGATCATCCGCATCGGCAGCACGAAGTTCCAGGAGCAGTTCTGGAAGCACGAGGGCTGGGCGATCCGCCAGCCGGTGATCGAGTCGCCGTGCGACACGATGGATTTCACCGACATCGCGACCGAGCTCGCGAAGCGCGTGGGCATCCTGAAGGAGTACATCGCGGCGGTGAACCGCGGCGCCGCGGGCACTGCCCTCAAGGACCGCCAGGGGCGCTTCGACTATTCGCTCGACGCGAGCCGTGCGCCCGGGCGCGACGAGATCTGGGACGCCTTCGCCAGGGCGGCAAGCCACGAGCTCACCGGCGGCGAGGAGGTGCGCGACCTCGCCTGGTTCAAGGAGCACGGCTACCTGCTTCGGCCCTTCGCCCAGCTTGACTGGTATCTCTACCCGGCCATGAAGCGACAGAACCTGCGCTTCGAGCTGCCGTACCAGGAGCGCCTCACCCGCCACGGGCGCCAGCTCGCCAGGCGGCTGCACGAGGCGGGCATCCGCTGGTGGGATCGCCAGCTCGAGGAATACGAGTTCATGCCGAAGTACGAGCGATTCCCCGACATCTGGGTCGAGTACGCGCGCGAGTACGGCCGCGATCCCGAGGAGTTTCCTTTCTGGGCGCTCACCGCGCGCTCCATGCAGTACAGCTGGGGCGCGAACGTCGGCCTGCCGATGATCAATGAAGTCGCGAACAACATCTCCGGCCACCGCGGGGTCATCATCAACCGCAGCGCCGCGAAGAAGCTCGGCATCGCGGAGGGCGAGCGCGTCGTCATCGAGTCGGTGGTCGGCAGCACCGAGGGCCGCGCGGTGCTGCGCGAAGGCATCCGGCCGGACACGCTCCTCATGATCGGCCAGTTCAGCCACTGGAAGACCCCGTACGCGAGGGACCTCGACCTCCCCAGCCTCAACGCGCTCACCGACCTTTCGCTCAAGCTCACGGACGGCACCGGCAGCGTCTCCGACGTGATGCGCGTGAGGGTCCGCAAGCTGGCGGCGTGACTGCGATGAATGCAGGCATGAATGCGCCCATCGACAAGAGCGTGAAGCCTCCGCGCTGGGGCATGGTCATCGACCTCAACCGGTGCGTCGGCTGCCAGACCTGCACGATCGCATGCAAGCACGCGAACGACACCGGGCCCGAGGTGCAGTGGCGGCGCGTGCTCGACGTCGAGCAGGGCACCTTCCCGGACGTCGAGCGCCTCTTTCTCGTGACCGGCTGCCAGCACTGCGCCGAGCCGCCCTGCGTGCCGGTGTGCCCCACCGGCGCGACGCGCCAGCGCGAGGACGGCCTCGTCACGATGGACTACGACGTCTGCATCGGCTGCGCCTACTGCGCAGTCTCGTGCCCGTACAACGCGCGGACGATCGTGCACGAGCAGAAGGGCTACTACGGCGGACAGACGCTGCAGGAGCGGGCGACGGCGCACCCCGAGCGCATCGGCGTCGCGCAGAAATGCACTTTCTGCCAGGGGCGGATCGAAGATGGGCTCGCCCGCGGCCTGGTTCCCGGCGTCGACCCCGACGCGACGCCCGCCTGCTCGGCCGCGTGCATCGCGCAGGCGATCCACTTCGGGGACTTCAACGATCCGCAGAGCAACGTGTCGCGCCTGGCGCGCGAGCAGCCGACCATGCAGTTGAACGCCGCGGTCGGCACCGACCCGCAGATCAAGTACCTCTACACCACGCCGGCCGTGCCGGGCCGCGACGTTGCGCCCGATTCGCAGGACGAGGAGCGCCTTGCCGATCCCGCCAACCCGCTCGTCGGTCCTTTGCAGCAGTTCTGGGACTGGCGTGCCGCGATGAACTGGATCTTCGGCGGCGTCGGGACCGGATTGGCGATCGCGGCGGGGCTCGCGTTCTTCCTGCTCCACTTCCAGGCAGTCAGGACGCTCTACTTCGCCTCCGCCGTGCTCGTCTCGATCGGCCTGTTTTTCGTCTTCCTCAAGATCGGGCGGCAGACGCGCTTCTGGCGGGCCGTGTCGCGGCCGCAGACCTCATGGATGACGCGCGAGCTCTATGCGGCGATGGTCTTCTATCCGGCGGTGCTCGCCAGCCTCGTCGCGCCCGGGCCGCTTCCGTTTGCGCTCGCTTCGGCCTCCGCAGCCGCTTTTCTTCTCTGCCAGGCGAAGATCCTGCACCGCGCGCGCGGCGTTCCGGCGTGGCGGGCGCCGCTCATTCCCTGGATGATCGGCGCGAGCGGCCTGCTCGAGGGCTGGGGAGCGTTTGCCGTGGCGTCCTTTCTGCTGCAGGCACGCGCGTCGTCCGCGCTCGCCGCGGTGGGCGTCGCGCTCGCGCTCGCCAGCGCCATTCTCTGGCGAACCTATGTCGCGACGGCCCGTGCGCAGGCGATCCCGCCGCTTTCGCGCCGCAAGCTGGAGGCAGTGTCGCCTCTACTGCACATCGTCGGGCATGCGCTTCCGGCTGTGCTTTCGATCGCCGCGTATTTCCTGGAATCCGGGGCAAGCCTGCTCGCGCTGGCCGGCCTTGCGGCGATCGCGGGAGGCGCGACGTGGAAGTTCACGGTCATCGTCCGCGCGTCGTACCTGCAGGGCTTTCAGCTGCCGCGCGTCCCCCGGCGCGGCTCCGGCGCGCTCGCCGCGCCGTCGCGGCTCGAGCCGGATCTCGCAAAGCCTGGCGGGGCGTAGGCAATCGTCCGTCCCGGCAAGCGGAACCCGGCCCACCGGGGGCCGGATGCGTAGTATGCTGACGCTCGATGGCTAACCTGAATCCGCTCAAATACTGCTTCCACGGCCAGCATTCGAGGCCGCGCGCGACGTTCCGGACCTTGCCGGGCGTGCGCAACAAGCGCGCCGTGTGCGCCGAGTGCTACGAGAAGATCATGGCCGACCGCAAGCAGAAGCGGAAGGCCGGCGCCGCCGGCTAGGGGCCGCGCCGAGCGCTTCCTACTTCGGGCCCTCCGCGGCCAGGCGGCGCTCGAGGAGCCGGGCGAAGTTCGCAAGCGAAATGAGGTGGAGATAGATCCGCGCGAGGATGCCCTTGCGCACGAGATTCTTGAGCTGCGCGGCGTTCAGGTTCTCGAGGTTCTTCTCGCTCACCCGGTGCATGCCGGTGAGATTCAGCTTCTCGCCCCCCTTGTCCGCCGGAAGCTGCGCCTGCATGGTAAACGGCTCGAGGAGCGCGTAGTCCGCGAGGATGGCGCAGAGCTCGCGTCCGCGCTCGAGGTCGGCCTCGTACTCGGTCAGCAGGCGCTCGATGCCCGCCCAGCGCTCGGTGGGCTTGTCGCCCTCGAAGAGGGCCTCGCCGCCTTCGTCCAGGTGCTCTTTCTCCACGCAGATCAGGCGCCGCGGCTGCTCCTCGCCTTGCTTCGCCTCGCCCTGCGCCGGCGCGGCGACCCGCGCCATGCAGAAGGGATAGCGGCGCAGGTACGCCGGCACGTATACGCCGGCCGACCAGCCGCTGCCGTTGACGAAAAGGTTCTCGCCGCTCGCGAGGCCGAGCACCGCCACCGGCGCGAAGCTCTTGCCGTTGTCGTTGCTCGTGAACACGATCGGAAACTCGCGCCCCGCCGGCTGGAACTCCGTGGGACTGAGCGGCACCGCGTTGCTGCCGCGAACGAACGGGGGGAGCTCGCCCGGACCGGGCAGGCGCAGCCGCTGGGTCTTGAGGACCGGAACGACTTCCTTGTAGCCGAAGGGTGGCGTGATTTGCATGGCCCGGATGTTAACGCGATGATTGGCGTGAAGGGTTGGCGTGTTTCCCCGGAAGCCGGTGCCTGGACGCGTTGTCCGTCCACCGGTTCCTGTGTAGAATCAGCGCCCTTCCGCAGTCCCGGGGTGGTAGCTCAGCTGGGAGAGCGTCGCGTTCGCAATGCGAAGGTCGGGAGTTCGATCCTCCTCCACTCCACCAGAATTCTTGGCCCGCTTCCCCTAGCAAGTGCTAGGGGAAGGCCGCACCGATGCAACCTTGGAATCCCCTCACGGGCGGCTTCCTTCGTACGCCTCATATGCGGCAACGAAGCGCGGGGAGACGGCGCGCAGCCGGTTGCGGTCGACGCGGCCCGAGCGGGTGATGTAGCTCATCGCGAACTCGAGCGGCGGCAGGCGCATGTGCTCGGCGAAGCGCTCGTACCACGCCGCGCTCGCGTTGGCGGCCGTGGTCAGCTTATCCAGGATCGGGCGCCGTGCGGCCTCGTAGGCAGCGGCGGCCGCGTAAGCGTCCTGCGGATGGGCGTCGATGGCTCGGGCGAGCGCGATGGCATCCTCCATCGCAAGGCGCGTCCCCGAGCCGATGGAGAAGTGCGCGGTATGGAGCGCGTCGCCGACAAGGACCGCGTTCTCTGCCCGCCAGTGCGCGTTCGCCACTTTGGGGAAGTTGCGCCAGATCGACTTGTTCGACACGAGCGGATGCCCGTCCAGCACATCGGCGAAAACCTTCTCGAGGTAGCGCTTCGTCGCCGCCTCGTCCATGGCGGCGAAGCCGGCGCGCTCCCAGGTGGCGGCGTCGGTCTCGACGATGAACGTGCTCATGTGCGGCGAATAACGATAGTGGTGCGCGTTGAAGGCCCCGTCGGCAGTGCGGCGGAAGCTCTGCGTCAGCGTCTCGAAGCGCTTGGTGGTGCCGAACCAGGCGAAGCGGTTGGTGAGGAACTCGACCGTGGCGCCGAACTTCACCTCGTGCGCGCGGCGCACGAGCGAGTTCACTCCGTCCGCGCCAATGACGAGGTCGGCGTCCGCGACCTCGTCGAGCGAGGCGACGGGGCGCTCGAATCGCACCGCGACGCCGGCGGCCTGCGCGCGCTCCTGCAGGAGGCGCAGAAGCTCCAGCCTCCCCACCGCGGAGAATCCGACGCCGTCGATGCGAACCACGCTCCCTTCCAGGTCGAGCGTGATGTCCGACCACGATTCCATGGCGGGCGTGATGGCGTCGTAGGTCTGCGGGTCGTCCTCGCGCAGAAACTCGAGCGCCCGGTCGGAAAAGACGACGCCGAACCCGAAGGTCGCGTCCGGCCGATTCTGCTCGAAGACGCGTACGTCGGCCGCGCGGTCGCGCCGCTTGAGCAGGTACGAGAGATAGAGGCCGGCCGGTCCGGCGCCAACGACGGCGATACGCATACGGCCCCACGAGCATAGGAGCTTTGCTGCGCTACAACAAGGCGGCCGTCACGCGCCGAGCGCCGGGCTTGAGCTTCGGCGTCGAGGGCCGCAACGAGGCCTTGAGCAAGCGAGGAAGCGAGCGGCCGTCGGCGCCGCTTGTGCGTAAGCGCCGCGATTCGATGCGTTCGGTCGCATCGAGAAGCGCTCG
>CAYWSG010000128.1:0-2770 GCA_964461055.1 uncultured Enterobacteriaceae bacterium
CTTGACAGCCCGCGGGCGGCGGGCCTAGAGTTTGAACGACTGGTTAAACCGGCCGTACAAGCGAGGGCGCATGGAGGAGATCGAGGCGGGCGAGCCGGGCGGGACGCGGCTCCTCGCGGAAGCGGACCTGGGCGAGACGAAGGCGAAGATCCTCGACGCGGCCTTCCGCCGCCTCGCGACCGAGGGCTATGCGGCCCTCAGCATGCGCGAGATCGCCCGGGACGCGGGCGTCAACCACGCCCTCATCAACTACCACTACCGCTCCAAGGACCAGCTGGTCATCGCGGTCCTCGACCAGGCCAATCGCCGGCTCCTCGAGCGCCAGCAGCGCATGTACCGCAGCCCCGGCAACTTCGCCGAGAAGTGGGCGGCGGCCCGGCGCTTCTACGAGAGCGATCTGGCGTCGGGCTTCGTGCGCGTGCAGGCCGAGCTCTGGGCCGCGAGCCTCGCGAACCCGGAGCTGCGCGAGAAGTTCCTGCCGCGCCTGCTCGCGTGGAAGCGGCTCGTGCACCAGGGCGTGGTCGAGGCGCTCGCGATCCTGAAGGAAGGCGGGGTCGCGCTGCCGCGGCCTTTCACCGCGGAGGTCATCGCGTGCTGGATCTCGGAGTTCTGGCTCGGGATGGAGTTTTCCGATCTCCTCGGCGCCCCCGAGGACCGGGCCGCGCACAAGGCCGCGCTCGACGCGATGCAGAAGCTCCTCGAGGACCTGGACGCGCGCGCCCGGCGGCAGGCCGGAGGCGCGAAAGCCAAACGGAAAAAGGCATGAGCGCCAAGCCGGAGCGGCTTCGCACCGTGGTGGGCCCGTTGGCCGAGGGCGGACGCCTGCCCGACGGCGACCCCTACCCCTTCGGCACCGTGACGCCGGTGCGCGAAGGCTACGTCGAGCGGGACGGCGTGAGATGCTGGTACGGCGTCTGGGGCGAGCAAGGACCCTGGATCGCCTTCGCGCCGATCTTCCAGATCACGCACGTGCGGATCCTGAAGGCCACCGTGCCCTACCTCTCGCGCCATTTCCGCGTGCTCGCCATGGACGGCCGCGGCAACGGCCGCTCCGACCGGCCGCAAGGCCAGGAGCACTACAGCTTCGACGAGTACTACCGCGACTTTGTCGCGGCGCTCGATGCAGCGGGCGTCGAGCGAACGGCGGTGATCGGCATCTCCGCCACCGCCATGACCGCGCTGCGCCTCGCGGCCGAGCAGCCGCAGCGGGTCACGCACGTCGTCATCGCCGGCGGCTACGCCCACGCCCGCATCGACGACGAGCGCATCGCGGCGCGCGTGCGGGCCGAGAGCGCGAAGATGCGCGAGGACTGGGCGGGCTACCTCGACTGGTTCTTCTCGATCGTCTTCACCGAGCCGCACTCCACCAAGCAGCACGAGGACGGCGTGCGCTACGGCTGGGCGAGCACCGGCGAGACGGTCGACTGGGCGAGGAACGGCTGGCTGGACAGCGACGTGCGCGCGCTCGCGCGCGAGGTGCGCTGCCCGACCCTCGTCATCCACGGCGACGAGGACCGGCGCGTCTTCCACGAGAAGGGCGAGGAGATCCGCGCCCTCGTCCCCGGCGCGGAGCTCCTCACCATCGAGGGCGGCGGGCACCTCACGGCGGCGCGCGACCCGGTGGTGTTCAACCGCACGGTGCGCGACTTCGTCGCCGGCGCGTACCGCCCGCCCCGGTGGGTGCGCGCGAGGAGCCGCAGGCGCCGGGCGCTCTTCATCTCGAGCCCCATCGGGCTCGGGCACGTGCAGCGCGACCTCGCCATCGCGCGCGAGCTGCGCAAGCTGCAGCCCGAGCTCGAGATCGACTGGTTCACGGTCGATCCCGCCGCCCGCTACCTCGAGCAGGAAGGCGAGCACGTCCATCCGATCACGCGCCGGCTCGCGAACGAGAGCCGGCACTTCGAGCACGTCGCCGGCGAGCACGACCTGCATGCGTTCTTCGCGCTGCGGACCATGGACGAGATCATGGTCAACAACTTCATGACCTTCGCCGACCTCATGGAGGAGACGCACTACGATCTCGTGATCGGCGACGAGTCGTGGGAGGTCGACTACTACTACCACGAGAACCCCGAGCTCAAGCGCCAGCCGTTCGTCTTCCTCACCGACTTCGTGGGCTGCCTGCCCATGGCCGAGGACGAGCGGGAGCAGCACCTCTGCGCCGATCGCAATGCCGAGGACATCGAGCACGTGGAGCGCTTCCCCTACGTGCGCGACGCGGCGATTTTCGTCGGCAACCGCGACGACGTCACCGAGGCGCCCTTCGGCCCGGGCCTGCCGCGGATCCGGGACTGGACCGACCGCAACTTCAGCTACACGGGGTACGCCCTGCCCTTCGACCCGGCGGCCTTCGCCGACACCGAGAAGCTCCGCGCGCGCCTGGGCTACCGGCGCGGCGAGAAGGTCGCCATCGCCGCCGTCGGCGGCACCGGCGTGGGCAGGCACCTGCTCGAGCGCATCGCGCAGGCCTTCCCGCGCATGAAGCGCGAGGTTCCGGAGCTGCGCCTCGTGCTCGTGGCCGGCCCCCGCCTCTCGCCCGACGCGCTTCCCCGGCGCGAGGGACTCGACGTGCGGCCCTACGTGCACAACCTCTTCGAGCATCTCGCCTGCTGCGACCTCGCGCTCGTGCAGGGCGGCCTCAGCACCTGCATGGAGCTCGTGGCGACGCGGCGGCCGTTCCTCAGCTTCCCCTTGCGGCAGCACTTCGAGCAGTGCCTGCACGTGCGGCAGCGCCTGGCGAACTACGACGCCGACCGCTCGGTGGACTACG
>CAYWSG010000128.1:2870-6809 GCA_964461055.1 uncultured Enterobacteriaceae bacterium
GCGATGAGCCACATGCGCCAGTCGGGGGCGCCCGGCGTGGCGAGCACATAGCCGCCCGCGGCGACGAGCCCGATCACGAGCGGCGCCATGGCGCGCTGCGCCACAGAGCGCCACGGCGTGTCCTTGAAACGGTCCCAGAGGCCGGCGACCCAGTAGGTCAGGACCGCGGCCGGCGTGCACATGGCCACCAGGCCGAGGAGCCCGCCGGCGAGGCCGGCGACCTTCCAGCCGATCAGGCTCACGATGAGCACATTGGGCCCGGGCGCCGCCTGCCCGACCGCGTAGAGCTGCACGAACTCGGGCGCGGTCATCCAGGCGCGCTGCTCCACCACGATGCGCTGGAGCTCGCCCAGGACCGAGGGCACGCCGCCCACCGAGATGAGCGACATCACGCTGAAGATGAGCGCGAGCTCGAGGAGGAGCGTCACGGCAGGCGAAAGGGCATCACAGCCGGCCGAGCCGCGACGCGAGCAGCGCCGCGACGATGGCCACGGGAAGCACGTACGCGAGCGACACGCGTGCGATGCCCACGGCCACGAAGCAGCCGAGGATGATGAGAAGCGCCGCGGGCTTCTTCGCGAGCGGCCGCGCGAGCTTGATCGCGGTGGCGAGGAAGAAGCCGGCCCCCGCCGCGCCCACGCCCGTGACCACCGCGCGCAGCGTCTCGTTGGAGGCGTAGTCGGAATACAGGATGCCGAGGGCCATGACCCAGACGAAGGGCAGCGCGAAGAGGCCGAAGGCGGCGACGAAGGCGCCGCGCGCGCCGAACCAGCGCTTGCCGTACACGATGGCGGCGTTGCCGACGTTGGGCCCGGGCAGGAACTGGCAGAGCCCCATCGTGTGCGTGAAGTCCTCCGTCGTGACCCAGCGCCGCTCCTCGACCATGACCCGATAGGCCCATGGCAGCACGCCGCCGAAGGAGCGGGCGCCTATGGAAAGGAAGCCGGTGAAGAGCTCGACGAGCGAGCGCGGTGGGGAGACGCTCATTTTTTGGGTGAGAATATACGCCATGCGGCGCCTCGCCGTTCTCGCGTTTCTCCTATTCAGCTCCTTCGCCCGGGGCAGCGACCTTCCCATTTTCGACGCGCACCTTCACTACAGCCACGATGCCTGGGACGTCGTGCCCGTCGAGGAGGTCATTTCCATCCTGCGCAAGGCGGGAATCAAGCGCGCCCTCGTCTCGAGCTCCGGCGACGAAGGCCAGCAGCGCCTCTACCGCGCGGCGCCCGATCTCGTCGTGCCCTCGCTGCGGCCCTATCGGCGCCGGGGCGAGATCGGCACGTGGTTCCGCGACGACTCGGTCATCGCCTACCTCGAGGAGCACCTGAAGAAGAACCGGTACGCGGCCATCGGCGAGTACCACATCTACGGTGCGGACGCCGACCTGCCCGTGCCGCGGCGCATGGTCGAGCTGGCGCGCCGGTATGGCCTTTTCCTGCACTCGCATTCCGACGCCGACGCCATCGAGCGGCAGTTCCGGCAGTGGCCGCAGGCGCGTATCCTCTGGGCGCATGCCGGGTTCGACCGGCCCGAGGTCGTGGCCGACCTGCTGCGCCGGCACCCCACTCTCTGGTGCGACCTCGCCTTCCGCACCGACCATGCCTCGGGCGGGAAAGTCGACGCGGCGTGGCGCAAGGTCTTCCTCGAGTTTCCCGACCGCTTCATGGTGGGCACCGACTCCTTCACGCCCGAGCGCTGGCACTACGTCCCCGAGCACGCCGCCTGGTCGCGCGAGTGGCTCGCCGACCTGCCGCGCGAAGTGCGCGAGCAAATCGCATGGAAGAACGGCGAGCGGCTCTTCGGCTCGGCCCTCAGGCGCTCGGACTAGGCTTCGCGGCGCTCGCGCTCGCCACGCTCTGCGGCGCCGCCGGGGCGTGCACGCCTCCCGTCGAGGGCACGCGCCTGGAATCGGCACGTTATGTCTTGTCTTACCTTGCAATGTCGGCATCGGACAAGGAGCAGACATCGCTCGCGGTGGGACAGCACTTCTCCATCCAGGTCGGGGCGTGTGCAAAGGCGGGCCACCCGGCGCCGGAGACCCTGAAGGTCGACGCGCACATGCCGGCGCACCGGCACGGCATGAACTACGCCCCGAAGATCGTCCCGCTAGGCCCGGGCCACTGGCGCGCCGAAGGTTTGCTCTTCCACATGCCCGGGGCCTGGGAGCTCGTCTTCGAGCTGCGCGCCGAAGGCGCTTCCGACATCCTCAGGAGCACGATCGAGCTCTCGGAGGCGATTCCCCGCTTCTCCCCCGACGAGCGGCGGCGGATCCTGTCGCACGGCCCGTGGCCGCCGAAGCGCGTCCGCGACCCGAGCAACCGGGTCTCGGGGAACGTGCACGCGGTCTCGCTCGGCGAGCGGCTCTTCCACGATGCGCGCCTCTCGGGACCGGGCACCGTCTCCTGCGCGAGCTGCCACGTGCCCGGCCGGGACTGGCAGGACGGGCGGCCGCGCGGCCGGGGCCTCGAGGAAGTCGATCGCAACACGCAGGGCCTGATGAACGCGCGCTTCCAGCGCTGGTTCGGCTGGGACGGCGCCAACGACAGCCTCTGGGCGCAGAGCCTGCGGCCGCTCCTCGATCCGCGTGAGATGCGCTCGAGCGCAGCCGCGATCTCGAAGCTGGTCCGGAGCGACTTCTCCTATGCCCGGGGCTACGAGCGCGCTTTCGGCGAAGCCCCTCCGGCCGACGACGAGGCGCTGCTCGCCGACGTGGGCAAGGCCCTCGCCGCCTTCCAGGAGACGCTCGTCACGGGCCGCACGCCCTTCGACGAGTTCAGGGATGCCCTGGCGAGCAACGATGCTGAAGCGATGCGCCGGTATCCCCCGGCGGCCATGAGGGGCCTGAGGATCTTCGTCGGCAAGGGCAACTGCAGCGTCTGCCACTTCGGCCCGCAGTTCACCAACGGGGAATTCGCCGACACCGGCGTGCCTTTCTTCGTGCGAACGGGAAGCAAAAGACGCGTGGACGCGGGCCGGCACCAGGGCATCCGGCGCCTGAAGGCCAATCCCTACAATCTCCTGGGGCGCTTCAATGACGACCTTGCGCGCGCGACGGCCACCGGTACCCGCCACGTCGAGCTGCAGCATCGCAACTTCGGCGAATTCAGGGTGCCGGGGCTGCGCAACGTCGCGCGCACGGCGCCCTACATGCACAACGGCAGCCTCGCGAGCCTGCGCGACGTGGTGCTCTTCTACTCCAGCCTGAACGAGGAGCGGCTGCACGCCGACGGCGAGAAGATCCTGCGGCCGCTCGGCCTTTCGGACGGCGAGGTGGACGACCTCGTGGCGTTTCTCGAGACGCTGACCGAAGGCGCCGCTCAGAAGCCCCAGTAGTCCAGGCCCTCGGGCAAGGGCTCGCCGTAGGTCAGCGAGGCGAGCTTGGCGTACTGCCCCTCCGAGTAAAGGAGCGGCTTGCCCCGCTTGCCGAGCAGCACCTGCTCCACCTGCCCGAGAAAGATGGTGTGGGTGCCGTGGACCAGGCTCTTCACCACGCGGCAGTCGAAGGCCACCAGCGAGTCGACCAGCACGGGCGAGCCGGTGGCGAGCCTCGACCAGTTGCGCGACTTGAAGCGCCCCTCGCCCGTCTGGGCGCCGCTGAAGTTGGTGGAGAGGTCGAAATCCTCGGCGCGCAGCACGTTCACGCAGTACACCCGGCTCTTGACGATGGCGTCGTGCGTGGCCGCGAGCTTGTTGATGCAGACGAGCACCGTGGGCGGGTTGGCGGTCGCCGAGCACACCGCCGTGGCGGTCATGCCGTAGCGATGGCTCGCATGCGCGGTCGTGATGATGGTGACCGCGCCCGCGACCGAGCGCATGCCGGCCTTGAACTGGTCGGGATCGACGGGCTTCGACTCCATCCCGCCGATTGTAGCGGCGCTCCCGCCGCGGTCGCCGGTGCGCCCGCGGCGGGTTCGGCTCAGGCCTACTTCTTCTTGCCGT
>CAYWSG010000128.1:6909-7994 GCA_964461055.1 uncultured Enterobacteriaceae bacterium
GTCCTTGCCGCCGTCTTTTCCGAGATCCTTGCCGAACAGGCTCTCGAGGCCTTTCACCAGGAAGTCGACGAAGTTGTCGGCGGACGACTTGTCGCTCGACGAGGTGTACGGCGAGTAGCTCGAGCTCTCCCAGCCGCCCGAGGCGTCCGTGGAAGCGCCGGTGCCCCAGTCGATCGCGCCGCTCGAGCCGCCGCCGCCGCTGTCGAGCTCGAAGCCGAGCTCGACCGCCGTCTTCGCCAGCTGCTCGAGGTCCGCGTCGCTCACGTCGGCATCGAGCGGCACGCCCGCCGCGTCGAGGAGCCGCACGCCCGCCTCGAGCTCCGCGCTCATCACGGCATGCTCGTCCGCGTCGCCGTGGCTGAAGCCGAGCACGTGACCGAGCTCGTGCGCGACGACCGTGACGAGGTCCATGCCCTGCCCGGTCCGCGTATCGGCTTCGCCGGTCACCGTGAAGTCGATCGCGCCGGTGAGGTCGACGGCCCAGCCGTGCCCCGCCGCGTCGATGTCGACGGTGATCGTGTTGCCGAGCGCCTGGCCGAGCGCGAGGTCGGGCAGGTCGCCGATCAGGAACGTCACGTCGTCGAGCCGCTCGAGGCGCGTGTCGGCCTCGCCGAGCACCTCGGTCCAGTACGCGATCGCCTCTTCGACCGCCGAGGCGAGCATCACCTCGTCGAGGCGCGCCGCGCCGGCCGTGGCGGCCGCTTCCGCCGCGACGATGACGTCGCCGGCCGCCGGCGTCGCCGCCGTGAAGGAGGCGATCCACGCGCGCGCGGGACGGTCGTCGGCAGACGGGTCGCCGCCGGTCGGATCCTCGTAGAAGAAGTCGTCGCGGCCGAACTTCGAGGCGAAGGACTGGAAGTACTCCTTCAGGCCGATCTGGCCCGCCTTCGCCTCCTGCTCGGAGAGCAGGTCCTTCTTGTCCTTCTTCAGCGTGTCGCTGCCCTCGCCGCCCTCCAGCGTGTCGCGGTCCTGCTCGCCGTCAAGGGAGTCGTTGCCGGCGCCGCCCAGGAGGATGTCGTCGTCCTTGCCTCCGTAGAGCTTGTCGTCGCCGGCCTCGCCGTCGAGCAGGTCGTTGCCCTTGCCGC
>CAYWSG010000129.1:0-7911 GCA_964461055.1 uncultured Enterobacteriaceae bacterium
AGCCGGGCAGGCTATCCGGGTTCGGGCCGATGTCGGTCGCGCCCTGCACGTTGTCATGGCCGCGGTAGATGTTGCAGCCGCCGCCGGAGCGACCGACGTTGCCGAGCGCGAGCATCAGCACCGCGCTCGCGCGCACGATGGCGTTGCCGTTGGAGTGCTGCGTCTGGCCCATCGCCCAGATGATGAAGCCGGGCCGGTTCTCCGCCAGCATCTTGGCGACCTCGTACATGTCCTTCTCGGACACGCCCGTCACCTCCTCGACCGCGGCGGGCGTGTACTTGGCCATCACTTCTTCCTTGACCTTGTCCATGCCGTAGACGCGGGCACGGATGTACTCCTTGTCCTCCCAGCCGTTCTTGAAGACGTGGTAGAGGATGCCGAAGAGGAAAGCGACGTCGGTGCCGGAGCGCACCCGCACGTACTTGTCGGCCTTGGCCGCGGTGCGCGTGAAGCGCGGGTCGGCCACGATGACCTTGGCGCCGTTCTCCTTGGCGTGCAGCGTGTGCAGCATCGACACCGGGTGCGCCTCGGCGGCGTTCGACCCGAAGAAGAGCATGCACTTGGAGTTCTGCTCGTCGTTGTACGAGTTGGTCATCGCCCCGTAGCCCCACGTGTTGGCGATGCCCGAAACCGTCGTCGAGTGGCAGATGCGCGCCTGGTGGTCGGTGTTGTTCGTGCCGAAGAGGCGCACCCACTTGCACATCAGGTAGGACTGCTCGTTGTTGTGCTTGGAGGAGCCGATCCAGAACGTGGCGTCGGGACCGCTCTCCTTCTTGATCTGGAGCAGCTTCTGGGCGATCTCGTCGTAGGCCTGGTCCCAGGAGATGCGCTGCCACTTGCCGCCGACCAGCTTCACCGGGTACTTGAGCCGGTGCGAGTCGTGCGTGATGCCGTGCTCGCGGATCGAAGCGCCCTTGGCGCAGTGCGAGCCGAGGTTGATCGGCGAGTCGAACACCGGCTCATGGCGCACCCACACGCCGTTCTCCACCACCGCGTCGATGGCGCAGCCGACCGAGCAGTGCGTGCAGACCGTGCGCTTCACCTCGACCTTCTTCGCGCCGTCCGACTGGGCGCGAGCCTCGCCGATGACGTTGAAGGGAAGCTGTGACGCCACCGCGCTGGCGCCCGCCGTGACGCCCGAGCGCTTCAGGAACGTGCGGCGGTCCATCGTCTTCGCCAGCACGCCCGACAACCCGCGGGCAAGACGAGATTGCGGCGCGGCAGCGGCGCCCGCCTTTCTGGTAAGCAGCATGGCGTGCCTCCTAGACCTTTGTGGTCCGGTAGTAGTTGTTGATGTGCTCGCTGACCTGGTAGCCGCGCGAGGTGCGCTTGCCGCTACCGGAAGATGGCCGCTGCGAGGGACCGGTGCTCTTCGCCGCGATGGCTGCGGCGGTCGCGGCGCCTCCGGCGCCGACGGTCAAAAGGAAATTTCGCCGGGAGAGACGCCTGGTGCGCTCTTGCATCGCTGCCTCCTCGTTCTCTTTGGGCCCGGCTGCCCGGGCCGTTTATGGTTCAGCCCATCCGTGCTGCCTGACTGCTCCTCGGCGAAGAATTCTAGAGCATTTCGAATGCCCTATGTTCAATCGTGCATAGGTGGAACAGCACTCGGGCGACGTGCTTGTAGAAGCTCGTCTCACCCGCGGTTTCTATTGCAGCGCACAAAGGTTGCACCGCAGGCCAGATCCAGCGCTCGAAGAACGCCCGCTGCTCCTCGAGGCTGCGTTTTTGCTCCGCAATAAGATGACGCATCACGTCGCATAGGGCGGCAATGTGGTCCTCCGGCTCGTGGACGCCCTCGCGGCGTCCCAGCCCGAGCTCGGCCAGCGTCGAGCGCAGGGCGACGAGCGGCACCTCGTTCGTGTACTTGATGGTGTAGGCGGTGGTGTAGAGGGAGACCGGCGCCTTGCCGGTGCCCACGAACGCGGTGTCGAACTCCTCGCGCACCGCCTCGGGGTCCGCCTGCCCCGCCGCCTGCGCGAGCGCCTGCCAGGCGCCGGCGAAGTCGCCCTCCTCGGCCTCGACCTCGGCCGTGCCGGCAAGCGTGGCGAGCAGCGCCTCGTCGGGCGGGGCAAAGAAGAGCCGCGCCATGACGCCGTAGAAGTTGGCCCGCGCCACCTCCTCGGGCGGCAGGGTCGGCACGAACTGCATGGGCTGGCCTTCGCTCATGACTGGCGGTCCCTTCCGTTTTTAGCGCTTTATTGCTTCGGGCCCGTATAGTCGAAAACGGTGGCCTCCGACTTGTTCTCCACCATGTCGACGACGCGACAGTCGCCGCACATCTGCAGGCGCCGGGTCCCGCCCGCGAACATCGAGTGCGCCGAGAGCTTGCCGAGCATGTTCTCGACCATCTGGCGGGTCCCGAACGGCTTGCCGCAGCGCACGCAATTGAAAGGCTCCGCCTCGTTGAGCGTCACGGCTTCCTTCGCCTGGGGCCCCAGCAGCAGCCGCGGCACGAGGGTGATCGCGTTCTCGGGGCAGGTCTTCGCGCAGAGCCCGCACTGGACGCAGTTGCGCTCGATGAAGCGCAGCGCCGGGGTCTCGGTCGCGTCGATGAGCGCCGACTCCGGGCAGGCGCCCACGCAGGCCTTGCAGAGCGTGCACGTCTGCTTGTTGACGACCAGCGTGCCGAAGGGCGCGCCGGCGCGAAGCTCGATCAGGTCCTTGCGCTCCGGGGCCTCCTTGGCGAGGTGATCGAGCTCGAAGTCGAGCGAAGTGCGCTTTTCGGGGGCGAGGTTGAAGGTTGCGGCGCGCCCGGGCGCCTGCGCGGGAGCGAGCGCCCAGAGCGCCGGCTCCAGCGATTCGCCTTCGAGGAGCGCGAAGTGGCTGCCCTTGTAGCCGAGGGCCTGGAGGATCGTCTCGCCGAGCGCCATCTGCTCCCGCAGCGCGGCCGTGTACGTTTCGGGCTCGCCTTCGACCACGACGGCCACCTGGCTCGCGCCGTAGGCGATGGCGCCGAGCATGGTATCGATCCCCACCGAGGCGACGTGGAAGACCTCGAGCGGAATCACGCGCGCGGGCAGGCCCTTCCCGCCGCGCACGGCTCGCCGCCCGAGCGCCTCGACGAGCCGCCGGCCCGATTCCGCGCTGTGGAAGAGGATGCAGGCATCCTTCCCGCCGGCTTCCCGATAGGTGCCGAGGACGGTCTTCAGCCGCTGGCCGGTCTCCACCGGGGACGGGTAGGCGTAGCCCATGGCGCCCGACGGGCAGACGGTCGAGCAGCCGCCGCAGCCCGCGCAGAGGTGCGGCTCCACCCGGATGTGGTCGCCGTCAGGCGTGATGGCGCCGGTCGAGCAGACCTCGATGCAGCGGTTGCAGCCGGTGATGCCCGAGCGGCTGTGGGCGCAGATGCGCTCCTTGTAGTGGAAGAACCGGGGCTTCTCGAACTCGCCGACGAGCTGGGCGAGCTTCGCCGCGGCGAGCGCCTGCTCGAGCGGATCTGCGCCCGGCGCGAGATAGCCCTGCGGCAGGTCGGGGACGCGGATGAGCGGCTCGGGCGAGAGGTCAAGCACGAGATCGAAGCGCTCCGTGCGCAGCCGCTCGGCGCGCGAGAAGTCGATGGCGCCGACGGCGCCGCAGGCCTTCACGCAGGCGCGGTGCGAGCGGCACTTCGTGGCATCGATCTGATAGGTGAAGTCGATCGCGCCCTCCGGGCACGCCTCGACGCAGGCGTTGCAGCGCGTGCAGAGCTCGAGGTCGATCGGGTTCTCCTGCTCCCACTCGACCTCGAAGGCGCCGAGCCACCCTGTGATCCGGCGCGCCTTGCCGGACCACACCGGGTAGGCGCGCGTCGCGGGCAGCTCGCCGCCCTCGCCGCGCGTGATGAGCACGCCCGGCTCGAGGGTCGCGGACAGCCGCTCGGCCCAGTCGAGCGCGGCCGCGGAGGGCCCGATGACGAGCACGTGGCCGCCCGACTTGTACTCCACGCTCGGCACGGGAGGCGGCTCGGGAAGCGCGGCGGCGGCGAGAAGCGCGGCGATCTTCGGCGTTGCCGCCGGTCCTTCCGCCGACCACCCGGCGCTCTCGCGGATGTTGACGAAGCGAAGCGCGGCATCGGCGTTCGCCTCGGCGGCGAGCTCCGCGAAGAGCGGCGCCTCCTGCGTGCAGGCGACGATCACGTCGCCGTCTTTCAGCGCGCCCTGGAACTGTCCGGCCTCCTTGCGGCAGAGCTCCGTGTGCACCTTGACCGGCGCGCCGAGCTTGAGCGCCGAGGCGAGCGCCTTGGCGTCGAGCTTCATGGTGTTGTTGCAGCTGCAGAGCTTAAGCGTCTTGTCTTGGATGGCCATTGGAATCGGGGGGTGAATCCTCGGCGGCGCGGGCCCGGTCCTGCGCCATCGGGGAAGCCGCTTCGGAGGTCGGTTCGGGGGTCGCTTCGGCGGTCTCTGTGGCGGTCCCTTCGCCGGTCTCGGACGCCGCAGGCTGCGGACCGAAAAGCGTGCTGCGCGCGTGCTCGAGCGTCTTCAGCATCTCCTCGGGAATGGGATCGTTCTTCGTGTAGTCGTCGATGTAGACGTCGAGCCCGTCCATCACGTTGAAGCGCGGATCATGGAGGAGCTTCTTGAGCGCGGCGCGCTTCACCCGCTCGTCGATGTTGGCGCGCAGGAACGCGCCGAAGTCCGAGTCGAACGTGAGGCTCTCGACGCTCGGCAGGTCCTCGGCCTTGACGGGCGCCGGCGCCTTCTCCGATGCCGCAGGCTTCTCCTTCGCTTCGCCCTTCTCGCGCAGGACCTCGAGCTTGCGGCGCGACCAGCGATCGAGAAAGCTCATGCGGCGCGATCCTTCGGCGCGCGGAACGACTGTGGCCGCTGCTTTTTCTTCGGCTCCGGCCGGTAATTGCGCTCGACGTACTGCGCGAGCCACGGATAGAGCTGCGCCGGCAGCGCCACGCGGTCGACGCTCTCGCCGGCGTCCATCCAGCGACCGGCTTCGGCGTAGCTCACGGTGACGTACTTCGGCACGGCCAGCGCTTCCTCCATGCGCCAGAGCACGAAGACGCTCGGCGCCTCGGTGGTGATGTTCATGTAGTAGCCATCGGCCTCGTCCGGCCGCAGCTCGAGCGCGAGGCCCGGATGCAGCCACTGGGTGATGCCGCCTTCGTCGACGAGGAGGCGAGCTTCGGGCCCGCCTTCGTAGTCCGGCAGAACGCCGACGGGCTCCCACGCTTCGCTCTGCCAGCGGCTCTGCAGCGCACGGCGCTGCATGATCACGGCGAGGCGCCTGACCGCTCGATTCGTGGACCGGCTTCCGGACGGCGGCTCCGGGGAATCCGGCCCGCGATCCGGCCCTTCTGCACGCGGGTTCATATGCGGCGAACTATACCCCGGTCTGCTATGATTTTCCGAGCGATATACGCATGACACAAAAGGTTATTTTTCTCCAGCCGGGGCCTTCGGGCGCGCGCGAGCCGGCACCTCCCTTCGCCGGCGGCACGCCGATCGACACGCGCGGCCGGCGGCTGCGCGACCTGCGCATCTCCGTCACCGACCGCTGCAATTTCCGCTGCGTGTACTGCATGCCGCGCGAAGTGTTCGGCGCGGGCTACCGGTTCCTGCCGCAGTCGGCGCTCCTCAGCTTCGAGGAAATCACGCGGCTCGCGCGCATCTTCGCCGGCCTTGGCGTCGAGAAGATCCGCCTCACGGGCGGCGAGCCGCTCGTGCGTCGCGACCTGCCACGCCTGGTCGCGATGCTCTCCGAGCTCCCTGTAGAAGTTACATTGACCACCAACGGATCGCTCCTCGCCCGGCAGGCCGGGGCGCTCGCCGCGGCCGGACTCGACCGGGTCACCGTCAGCCTCGACTCGCTCGACGACGCGACCTTCCGCGCCATGAACGACGTCGATTTTCCTGTCGCGCGGGTGCTGGAGGGCATCGAGGCGGCGGCCGAGGCGGGCCTGCGCCCGGTCAAGGTCAACATGGTGGTGAAGCGCGGCGTGAACGACGACCACATCGTGCGGATGGCCGAGCGCTGGCGCCATACCGGGCACATCGTGCGCTTCATCGAGTACATGGACGTGGGCAGCACGAACGGCTGGCGCATGGACGACGTCGTCCCGTCGGCGGAAGTGGTGCGGCGCATCAGCGAGCGCTGGCCGCTCGAGCCGGCGGATCCTCACTACACTGGCGAGGTCGCGCAGCGCTGGCGCTACCGCGACGGGGCGGGCGAGATCGGCGTCATCTCGTCGGTCACGCAGGCGTTCTGCTCGAGCTGCACGCGGCTTCGCCTGTCGACGGAGGGCGCGCTCTATACGTGCCTCTTCGCGCAGAACGGACACGACCTGCGCGCGCTCCTTCGCGCCGGCGCGACCGACGAGGCGCTGCGCAACGAGATCGCCGCGGTCTGGCAGGCCCGCGCCGACCGCTATTCCGAGATCCGCACGGCCGAGACCGCCCGCAGCCGGAAAGTCGAGATGTCCTACATTGGCGGATAGCCGGCGCCCCACCCTTTCCAATGCCGCGCGCCCGGCGACCTTCGAAGTGGAGGCCTACAACGAGCGCGGCGAGATGGTGCCCACGGCGATCGCCGGCGAGCACCCGCTCACCCTGTACCTCGACAAGCGCGAGATCGTCACGCTCATGACGCTCGGCCACGCGCCCGAGGCGCTGGTGGTCGGATACCTGCGCAACCAGCGCCTGGTCGCTTCGGTCGAGGACATCGAGTCCGTGCAGGTCGACTGGGACACCGAGTCGTGCGCGGTCGTCACGCGCAGCGCACGCGACATTGGAGACAGGCTGGAGAAAAGAACCGTCACCACCGGTTGCGGCCAGGGGACCGTGTTCGGGGACCTCATGGCGGAGATCGACCAGGTGAAGCTCCGCGACGACGTCTTTCTCGCCGACGCGAAGCTCTTTCTCCTGCTCGAGCGCGTGCGCAAGCACGAGACGATCTACAAGCAGGCCGGCGCGGTGCACGGCTGCGCGCTCGCCTCGCTTGAGGGCGAGATCCTCATGTTCGTCGAGGACGTCGGCCGCCACAACGCCGTGGACGCCATCGCCGGCTTCATGTGGCTCGACGGCATCGACGGCTCCGACAAGGTCTTCTACACCACCGGCCGGCTCACCTCGGAGATGGTCATCAAGTGCGCGCAGATGCGCATCCCGTTCCTCGTCTCGCGCTCGGGCCTCACCGAGATGGGACACCGCATCGCGCAGAAGACGGGCATCACCATGCTCGGCCGCGCGAGCGGCCGGCACTACCTCGCCTTCACCGGGCGCGAGCGCATCGTCAGGACGCTGCCGCAGCCGACGGCGCTTGCCTGACAAGCCTTAGCGCAGCAGCGCGACCCCTTCGATTTCAAGCTCCACCCCCTCGAATCCCAAATTTTCCAAGGGAACGTTCGTTGATGCAGGGGCTTGAATTGTGAAGCATTCTGACCAAATCGTCATGCTATCGTAAAGTGAACGCTCGCTTCCATCGGTCTTGTAATAGCAAGTTAGCTTCACAAGGTCGTCGATCTGCCCATCAAAGCCCTCCAACAAACGAGATATGAAGTTCATGTTTATGCGCGTCTGCGCCTTCATGTCTCCGGGCTCCACGGTCTTTCCTTGAGAGTTCAAGGCCACCTGTCCTCCGAGAAAGACCCATTTCCCCACCTTGATAGCCTGCTGAAACGACACCCGCATCGGCCAATCCCAGTGCCCATGAGGCCAACTTAGAGACCGCGGCAATTTGCGACCATCAATTCCACGCAACGCCCAGCATTCCTGTCGCAGGAGTGCTCCGTCGGGATATCGGCTTGGTACAGGGACGCCTGTGGCCCCTGGGCCGGGAAAACGAAAGGCGCTACTACGAACCTGTGCGGCCCGTCGCCAATCCGCATCTGTACCATAACCAACATACCATGTATTGAGCTTGACCACATCGTCCATGTCTCCGCCAAGACAATCCACTACGCGCGCAACATTATCAATAGTCATT
>CAYWSG010000130.1:0-7888 GCA_964461055.1 uncultured Enterobacteriaceae bacterium
GGATTTTCATTGAAGTGCGATGGCAGGGAGAGCTCTGAAATAGTCGCCCCCGCGTGAAAGACATCGAACTGGTCGCCCCCGCGCAGGCGGGGGCCCAGTTTTCTTTCAAAACGACCTCTTCTCAAAAACTGGGTTCCGCCTTCGCGGGAACGACGGTTTAGGCGTCCCCTGCATCTTTCGCCCGCAGTGCTACCATCCCTGGACGCGATGGCGACTCCTGTCGACATCCTCAGCCTCATCGCTGCCCGGCGCGAGCGCCGGCCGGCCCGCGTGTCCGGCGTGCTGGACGCGCTCTTCAGCCGTCTCGCCGCCGCCCGCCATCCGCGCGACGCCACCCGCATCGAGGAGCGCATCTGGGAGGCGTGGATGGGACATCCGCACCGGGCCGCGGCGCAGGCGCTCGAGCTCGCCACCCGGGACATCGCGGCGCGCCGCTACGACATCGCCGAGACGCGGCTCACCATGCTCCTGCGCCACGACCCGGGCTACGCCGAGGCCTGGCACAAGCGGGCGACCCTCTACTACCTGCTCGGCCGCGACGACGAGTGCCTGGAGGACATCCGCCGCACCCTGGCGCTCGAGCCGCGGCACTTCGCGGCCATCCTCCATTTCGTGGAGATCCTCCTCGCGAGCGGCGCCCGGGCGGACGTCCGCTACGCCTGCTTTGCGGCGCTCACCCTGCACCCGCACCTGCGGCGCGCCCGCGAGCTGCTTGACATGCATTGACAGAATGAGCAAACCCTGACAATGCGCGCGGGCCGGGCGCGCACGGCCGAACCTATAATCCAGACATGAACAATAAGATCAAGGTTGTGGTCGACAAGGACCTGGAAGACCTCATTCCCGTGTTCATGAACAACCGGCACAAGGAGCTCGAGACGCTGAAGGCCGCCGTGGCGGCGGCCGACTTCGAGCGCCTGCGCCAGCTCGGCCACCGCATGAAGGGCGTGGGCAACTCCTACGGCTTCGAGCAGATCTCGGCGTTCGGCAGCCAGATCGAGGACGGCGCGCGCAGCGGCGATCGCGCGCGCCTCGACGAATGCATCGCCGCCTACGCCGCCTATCTCTCGCAGGTCGAGATCTCCTATGAGTGAGCTCGAGCCCGCGGCGCTCGCGGCGCTGCAGGCGCCCGCCCAGGCGGGCTTCCGCGTGCTCGTCGTCGACGACGATCCCGACATGGCGGCGCTTCTCGCGCGCCTCCTCCGCAAGGAGGGCATGGCGGTCGATACGGTGCACGACGGCGACAGCGCGCTCGTGCACGCCATGTCCTCCACGCCGGACCTCATCCTCCTCGACGTCATGCTGCCGGGCATGAGCGGCTTCGAGATCTGCGAGCGCCTCAAGGCGGACGACGCCACGGCGCTCATTCCCATCGTGCTCGTGACGGCCCTCGAGGACGCGCCGAGCCGCATCCGCGGCATCGAGGCCGGCGCCGACGACTTCCTCTCGAAACCGGTGAGGAGCGAGGAGCTCATCGCCCGCGTGAAGACCCTGCGGCGCCTGCACGAGACGCGCCGCGAGCTCGAGGCGCGCCGCCTCGCCGCGGAAGTGGAGCGCAAGGAGGCGATCCGCAAGGCGTTCTCGCGCTACATCTCGCCGCGCCTCGCCGAGCGCATCATCTCGGACCTGGGCAAGGACGGCATGCCGTTCCAGAGCCATGCGCAGCGCATCAAGGTGGTCGCGCTCTTCGCCGACCTGCGCGGCTTCACGCACCTCACCGAGACGGTGGAGGTCGATCGCGTGGTGGCCATGCTGAACGAGTACTTCGCCGTGATTACCGAGGCGGCGTACCGCCAGGACGGCACGATCTTCAGCATCGCGGGCGACAGCCTGCTCGTCGGCTTCAACGTGCCGTTCCCGCAAGCGGATGCGGCCGTGCGGGCTTGGAGGACCGCGCAGGACATGATCGAGAGCTTCGCGCCCGTGCTCTCGACCTGGACGCGCGACAGCGGCGTGGCCACCGGCGTCGGCATCGGCATCGCCTCCGGCGAGGCCATCATCGGCAACGTCGGCTCGCCGCACCACATGAGCTACACCATCATCGGCGACGCGGTGAACACGGCCGCGCGCCTGCAGCAGATGGCGAGGGCGGGCGAGGTGCTCGTCTCCGATGCGGTCTTCGAGCAGGTGCGCGGGCTCGTGCCCGAAGGGCGCGCCGTGGCGCGCGGCAACGTCGCCCTGCGCGGCAAGTCCGAGGCGATCCCGGTCTACTCCGTCCAGCTCGCGGCGCCCCGGCCGGCGGCGGCGGTGGGCTGAGCGCCCGGCCCGGCCCGCCGGCGCGGACGACAGGCATGCGCATCCTCATCATCGACGACGACGAGGACCTTCGCGCGCTCCTCGGGCACTTCATCCGGGAGCAGTGGCCTCAGGCCGAGGTCGAGCAGTTCGATCCCCAGGCGCGCGACATGCCCGATGCCTCGTTCGCGCTCGGCGAGTACGACGTGATCATCCTCGACTACATGCTTGGCCGCGGCGACGGCGACGGCCTGCAGTGGCTGCAGGCGTTCAAGCGCCGCTCGGATTGTCCGCCGGTGCTCTTCCTCACCGGGGCGGGCAACGAGATCATCGCCGTGCGCGCCATGAAGGCCGGCGCCGACGACTACCAGCGCAAGCAGGAGCTCAGCCGCGAGCGGCTCGTCTCGGCGCTCCGCGGGCTCATGCGCGACAAGCACGAGAAGACGCTCTCGCCGGAGGTCGCGGCGCGCCTCGCGGGACAGTCGCTCGGCGAGCGCGTCAGGATCCCGGGCATCAAGATCCTCCGGCTGATCGGCGAAGGCGGCATGTCGCGCGTCTACCTCGCCTCGCGCGAAGCCGACGACGAGCCGCTCGTCGTGAAGATCCTGCGCTCGGAGATCCTGGCCGACAAGAAGGCGCTCGCCCGCTTCATGGAGGAGTACGCCATGGTGGAGCGCATCCAGAGCCGGCACGTGGCGCGCATCCACGGGCACGGCACCTCCGACGAGCACGCGTACCTCGTCATGGAGTTCTTCGAGGGCGGCGACCTGAACAAGCGCCTCGCGGGCAAGGCGCTGCGGGCCGAGGAGGCGCTCAGGCTCTTCCGCGAGCTCATGTTCGCGCTCGGCGACATCCACGAGAAGGGCATCCTGCACCGCGACCTCAAGCCGCAGAACCTGATGTTCCGGGCCGACGGCACGCTCGCGCTCGTCGACTTCGGCATCGCCAAGCACGTCGACGCCATCGACCGCACGAGCCAGGGCGAGGTGCTCGGCACGCCGCGCTACATGAGCCCCGAGCAGGTGCAGGGGCGGGCGCTCGACCTCCGCACCGACATCTACAGCGCCGGCGTCCTCTTCTACCAGATGCTCACCGGCCAGCACATGTTCGACGGCGATTCGGCCATCGAGGTCGCCATGCATCACATCAACACCGCGCCGCCGCCGCTTCCGGATCACCTCTCGCGCTACCAGCGGCTGCTCGACAAGCTCGTCGAGAAGGACCGCGACGCGCGCTTTCGCAACGCCGACGAGGTGATCGGCTTCCTCTCCCGCAAGTATTACCAGGGCGACGAGCCCGCCCCCGCCGACATCACCGCTCGGCTGAGCTAGATAAGTTGAGATCCTTCCGTCGCCCCCGCGCAGGCGGGGGCCCATGTTCTTTTAGTAAAAAATGGGTTCCCGCCTTCGCGGGAACGACCATCAAAGGACCTTCCTGAGAACAACGATCAGGGAAGCTTCGCCCAGATTTCCCGCAGCTGGTCGGGGAGGTCTTTCGGCGAGAAGGGCTTCGAGATGGTGCCGACGGCGCCGAGGGCGGTGAGCTCGTCGAGCTCGCTCTGGGAGGCCTTGGCGGTGATGAACACCACGGGCAGCGTGGCGAGCGCCTCCTGCGCGCGCATCTGCCGGAAGAGGGTCGGGCCGTCGATGCCGGGCATCATCCAGTCGAGGAGGACGAGGTCGGGCTCGAAGCGCTTCATGGCGTCGATCGCAACGTTGGGGTCGTTCACGATCTCCACCGTCATCTTGCCCACGCGCTCGAGGGACAGGCGCACGATGCGCTGGATGTCGGGGTCGTCCTCCACGTAGCAGACTCGGGTCAGGGGCCGGTCGGGCATGGGCGCTCCTCAGCGGTCGGGAATCTCGGGCATCTCAGGAAACATGGCGCGGCAGCTCGAACCAGAACGTCGTGCCGCCGCCCTCGCGCGACTCGAAGCCGATGCGCCCGTGCATCATCTCCACCAGGCGCTTGGAGATGGCGAGGCCGAGCCCCGTGCCGCCCTTCTGCCGGGCGGTGGTGGAGTCGGCCTGGGCGAAGCGGCCGAAGATCCGGCTGCGGAAGCTCTCCGGGATGCCGGGGCCGCGGTCGTGCACGCCCACGCGCAGGGCGCTGCCGCGCGCCTGCAGGCTCACCTCCACCACGCCGTTCTCGGGGGAGAACTTCGCCGCGTTCGAGAGCAGGTTGGTCATGACCTGCAGCAGGCGCTTGCGGTCGGCGCGCACGTCGCCGTCGGATGCCGGCTCGTTGCCGTCCTGCGCGAGCTCGAAGCGCACCTTGAAGCGCTCGCCGAAGGCCTTGTTGAGGACCATCGCCTCGCGCAGGAGCTCGCCGAGGCGGAACACCTCCTGCACGAGCGTGAGCTTGCCCGACTCGATCTTCTCGATGTCGAGGAGGTCGTTGATGAGGTCGAGGAGGCGCGAGCCGTTGCGCTCGGCCACCGAGGTGAGCTCGCCGACGTCCTGCGGCAGCTCGCCCAGCACCCCCGAGTTGATGAGCTGCAGCGAGCCGATGATCGAGGTGAGCGGCGTGCGAAGCTCGTGGCTCAGGGTGGAGGTGAACTCCTTCTTCAGGCGCTCCGCCTCGAGCTCGCGCGTGACGTCCTGCCCCTGGGCGATCACGGCGATGAGCGCGCCTTCGGCGTTCACGAGCGGGGTCACCGTCCATTCGCACACCACTTGCAGGCCGTCGCGCCGCGGGCTGCGGATCTTGAGCCCGGCGACGGGCTCGCGCGAGGCGATGAGCGCCTCCCACTTCGGCGCGAACTCGGCGCGGTATTCCGGCAGCACGAGGGTCTCCTGCACGTGCCGGCCGGCGAGCTCCTCGGCCGCCCAGCCGAAGAGGAGCTCGGCGCCGGGATTGACCTGCGTGACGATGCCCTCCGGGCTGATCTCGAGCACCGCGATCGGCGCGCGCTCGGCGAAGAGCGAGAGCTTGCGGCCGCTCGCCTCGACCTGGCGCCGGGCCTCGTCGAGCTCGCCGAGCTGGCGCTCCAGGCGCTTGTTGAGGACGCTGTAGTCCTCGGTCAGCTTGCCGTAGGCGTGGCGCAGGCGGTAGCCGGCGTGGAACACCTGCGTGAGCCGGTAGGCGACCGCCACGTTGATCGCGTAGAACATCGGCACGAGGAGCGCGATCTCGATGAAAAGCCGGTTGCCGAACGTGGCGAGCACGTAGGTGAACGGCACGACGATGCCGCCCGCGTAGAGGGCGAAGATCGGCCACGACGCCGCGTAGACCGGAATGCCGCCGGACATCATGCCGGCGAGGAGGAACGCGAGGAAGACCTGCTGCTCGTCGGTGTGCGAGGGAAAGAAGACGGCGCCCGCGAAGCCCCAGTTCGCGCCCGAGGCGAGGGCGGCGATGGCGAGCCAGCGCAGCCATTGCTCGGGGTTTTCGGCCCGCGTCTCGCTCCTGCGGTAGGCGTAGAGCAGGCCCGCGCTCGCCGAGGCGACGATCAGCACCAGCCCCCACCAGAAGAGCACGAGGTCCCGCATGCGGGGGTCCCAGAACTCGAAGGTGGCGATGGCGCCGATGGCGAACGTGGCGAGGATGCCGAGCCACATCTGCCCGTAGAGCTCTTCCACGCGGTCGGCGAGCACGAGTCGCGGGTCGGCGCGCGCGCGCACCGGCGCCGCGGCGCCCCGGCCGAACGCGTCGGCGGTGGCGGCATGCGCAACCGAATCGTGTCGAGCCATCTGGCGCAAGGAAGCCCCCTTGCGCGGATTCTATCGGCAAACGCGCGGCGCCCGCGGCGCCTAAGTCACAGTCCCTTGCCGTTTCGAATGACGCCGACGGCGAGGCCCTCGATGCTGAAGGCCTCCCGGCGAAGATCCACTTCGAGCGGCGCGAACTCGGGGTTCTCGGCGAGGAGCTGCACCGTGTGGCCGCGGCGGCGAAGGCGCTTCACCGTCACTTCATCGGCCACCCGGGCCACGACGACCTGGCCGTTGCGCGCCTCGCTCGTGCGGTGCACGGCGAGGAGGTCGCCTTCGAGGATGCCGGCATCGCGCATCGACATGCCGCGCACGCGCAGCAGATAGTCCGCACGCGGCGTGAAGAGGTTGGGATCGAGGTGGTAGCTGCCCTGCAGGTGGGCCTCGGCGAGAATGGGGCTTCCGGCGGCCACCCGGCCGACGACCGGCAGCTCGAGGAGGCGGCCGAGGCGGGAAGCGGGGCGGCCGTCGAGCACGCGGATGCCGCGCGAGGAGCCCGAGGAGATCTCGATGGCGCCTTTCCTCTCGAGCGCGCGGAGGTGCTGCTCGGCCGCGTTGACCGAGCGAAAGCCCATGCGCTCGGCGATCTCGGCCCGCGTGGGCGGATAGCCCGAAACTTCCGTGAGCTCGCGGATGAGCCGCAGGATCTCGGTCTGGCGATCGGTCAGTGCTTCCATCGCGCGCTTCCTCCATGACGGGATACTGTGCGCCCGTCCACGTGGCATTATATACAGTATGCGCAAGATCATCCACCTGGACATGGACGCGTTCTATGCCTCGGTGGAGCAGCGCGACAACCCGGCGCTGCAGGGCCGGCCGGTGGCCGTGGGCGGTCCGGCGGAGTCGCGCGGCGTGGTGGCCGCCGCCAGCTACGAGGCGCGCAAGTTCGGCGTGCGCTCGGCGATGCCGATGGCGCGCGCGCTGCGGCTCTGCCCGCAGCTCGTGGTCGTGCGTCCCCATTTCAGCCACTACCGCGCGGTGTCGCGCCAGGTCATGGACATCCTGCGGGCCTGCACGCCGCTCGTCGAGCCGCTCTCGCTCGACGAGGCCTACCTCGACGTCACGCGCAACGCCTGGGACGAGCCGCTCGCGAGCCGCGTGGCGAGCCGCCTGAAGGCGCTCATCCGCGAGGAGACCGGGCTCACCGCCTCGGCCGGCGTGGCGCCCAACAAGTTCCTCGCCAAGATCGCCTCGGGCTGGCGCAAGCCCGACGGCCTCACCGTCATCGCGCCGGCGCGCGTGGAGGCGTTCCTGCAGCGGCTGCCCGTGGATGCGCTCTGGGGCGTCGGTCCGGTCACGGCGCGCAAGCTCCGGCGCGCCGGGATCGAGCGGCTCGTCGACGTGCGCACGTGCGACCCGGCGCGCCTGCAGGGCGCCGTCGGCAGCCTGGCGCCGTGGCTGCAGATGCTTGCGCGCGGCGAAGACCCGCGCGAGGTGCGTCCCGACCGGCCGGTGAAGTCCGTGAGCGAGGAGAGCACCTACGCCGAGGACCTCACCGAGACCGAGGCCATGCGCGGCGAGATCGACGCCATGGCGCGCCGCGTGGCGGCGGCGCTCGAGCGCCGGCGGCTGGCGGCGCGCACGGTGACGATCAAGGTGCGCTACGCCGACTTCACGACGGTCACCCGCAGCCACACGGTGCCGCGCCCCACGCGCGATCCCACGCGCATCGCCGAGCGCGCGCTCGAGCTTCTCGCTCGGACCGAGGCCGACCGCCGGCCGGTGCGCCTTCTCGGCGCCGGCGCCCACGGGCTCGTGCCCGATGGCGCCGAAGAGGCGCCCGCCGATCCCGTTTTGCCGCTCGCGCTTTAGCCAACTCGTCGCCCCCGCGCAGGCGGGGGCCCATGTTCGGTTTCAAAAAATGGGTTCCCGCCTTCGCGGGAACGACCGGAAGCGGACACGTCGCCCCCGCGCAGGCGGGGGCCCATGTTCAGTTTCAAAAA
>CAYWSG010000131.1:0-7797 GCA_964461055.1 uncultured Enterobacteriaceae bacterium
AGCGACCGCACCAGCCAGAAGGTGACGAGCGCGAGCGGAAGGATGATGGCGAAGAAGGCGACCTGCCGGTTCTCGAAGCGCGCGCCGCGCCGGCGCTCGATCCAGTCGAGCAGGCCGTCGGCGGCGAAGTAGATGCCGATCGCTACCGCCGTGAAGTAGACGATGTCCATAGCGATCGCGCCACCACCACGATGAAGAGGAGTCCGCCCGCGACGGCGAGCAGGCCGCCCAGGCCCATGAGGCCCATGGCCGCGACCTGCTCGGCGCCGCGCAGCACCTGCTCGGCGCCCGCGACCTTGCGCTGCACGCCGTAGCCGCCGGACCAGACGAGCCCGATGACGTGGAGGAGCTGGCCCGCGCCGTAGAGCCAGGCCTGCAGCGACGCGAGCCGCGGCGCAGGCGCGGCGAAGCCCAGGCGTGGCAGGAGGTGGTACGCGAGCCCCATGAGCGCGAGCGTCACGCCCACGATGCTGCCGTGGTAGTGCGCGGGGATCCTGACGTTGCTGCCGTGGATGGCGAGCCCGATCAGGCCGCCCGCGCCGAAGAGCACCAGCGACCACGCGAGCGCAGCGCGCAACGGCTTCGGATCTTCCCGCCTTCCTTCATGCCCTTCTTGCACCGGCCTTCCCGCTACCGCATGACCCTTGCGGGATGAAATCAGCGCCCAGAGCGTCGCGACGGCGAAGGGCACGATGGCGAGGCCGCCGCCGATGCGCATGAGCCAGGTCTGCATGCGGTAGTGCTCGACCGAGACGACGTCGTAGGCGAGATAGAGCACCGGCGTCGCGAACACCGACGCGAGGGCGATGAGGAAGAGGAGGATCGCCACGCGCGGCGTAAGCGCGGCGCGCGCGCCGATCGCCTCGGCGAGCCAGAGCCAGGCGACGAACATGAGGAGCGTCCAGGTGAACTGCAGCACGTGGCCGCCGCCCCAGAAGAGCACCTCGTAGTAGGCCTTGCCCTCGAGGGTCGCGGGAAGCGCCCACCACGACCAGGCGAAGGCGATGAGCGCCACCGCGGCGGAGACCGCCGAGGCGTTGAGCCCGAACCGAAGCGCCGCCGTACCGTCGGGCCGAATGCCCACGCTCGGCGCGCAGAGGATCGCGCGAAGCACGAGGAGCGCGGCCCCTGCTGCGAAAAGGAGGAGCCCGCGCAGGAACACCGGGCCGTCGAGCACGGGGACGTAGTTGCTCATGACGGGCAGCGCCTCCTCGACGAACGGCGAGGCGCTCATGAGGAGCGCGCCCGCCGTGCAGGCGCCGAGCGCCGCCCAGCCGAGCGCAAGGAAGTGCCGCGAGCCGTTCAGCGACCAGAGCAGCCCGGCGCAGGCCGTGAACCAGACGAGCACCGAAAGGTCCACGTGCACGATGAGCGCGACGCGGAAGAAGCCGGCGAAGGGGAGCGCATCCTTCACGTACGGCGCGCGGGCGAGCACAAGGAGCAGCGAGAAGAGCCCGGCGCCGACGAGCGAGGCGACCGCAAGGCCGAGCCACGCGGCGGCTAGCGTGCGGCGTGCGCCCGCGGGCACCGGCAGCGCGTAGCGCGCCGGCGCGCTGACGGGCCGCAGGCCCTCAACGTAAAGCGAAGGCGTACTCATGTCCGCTCACTTGGGTGACGGCCACGGTTGGCCGCAGGTGCGGCTTGCGCTTGCCGGCGAAGCGCTCGACGGCGAGGACCATGCCGAGCCGGTATTCGCACGCCTCGCAGCCGGCGGCGCGCACGCGCGTCGCGCCCTGGCGCAGCGCGTACTCGATGAAGGCGGGCGGCAGCATGCCCAGGCAGCGTAGCCGGATGCCCTCCGGAGCCTTTGATCTTTCGCAAGAAAACACGACCTCGGCCGCCCCGTTGGCCGCCCCTTCGGCGAGCGCCGCCTGCACGCGCCGGCGAAGCTCGTGCACCGTGAGCTCCGGCAGGTCGATGCCCGAGACGAGCTCGCGCACGCTGCGAAACGGCGTCGACGACGGGCACGCCCCGGCGCAGATGCCGCAGGCCGCACAACGCTCCGGCATCACGAGTGCCTTGAGATCTTCCTTTGTCTTTCCTTTTGACTTCGATGCTGATCTTGAAATCCCGATGAGAGAAACAGCTTCATAAGGGCAGTCGGCGACGCAGCGGCCGCAGCCGTTGCAGTTCGCGGGACTGACGACGGCCGGGGCGAGCTTCGGGTGGGGCGCGAGGTAGGGAAGGGCGACGAGGAGCGCCGTGAGGCCGAGGACGAGTCCCCACAGCGCGCCGGGCGAGGTCGCGTACATGAGGGGATGGAGGAACTGCAGGAACCAGTCGAGGCTCACGCTCGCGGGTGCGGCGCCGGGGTCCCATGGCGGCTCCGAGGCGACCGGCCAGGCGAGCGCGAGCCCGAGGAGCGCGAGCGTGGTGCCGAGCGCGAGCGCGCGCGGCGCCACGGTGGCGGGGCGGCCGAGGCGCTGCACGTGCACCGACATGCCGGCGAGCAGGGCGAGCGGCAGGCCGATGTGGAGAAAGACGAAGAGCGAGAAGAGGCGGTCCGAGACCTGCTCGGCGCCGAGAAAGTTTCGCGCCATCGGCTCGGTGCCGATGCCGGCGGCGTAGAACCATTCCGCCGTGGCGAGCGCCGAGAACTGCGCGCGCGCATCCCAGACGAGCCAGTAGCCGGCGATGCCGGAGGCGTAGAGAAGCCACACGAGCGGCACGCCGGAGATCCAGGAGAAGGCGCGGAAGCCGCGGAAGTGCCCGGCGAGCGCTTCCTTCGCAAGGTGCGCGAAGGTGACGAGCACGAAGGCATCGGCGGCGTAGCGGTGCACGCTTCGCAGCACGCCGCCGAACCACCATTCCAGCTCGCCGATCGAGGCGTAGGCGCCGGCGGTGCTCGTGTCGAAGCGCAGGTAGAGGTACGCGCCGCTCGCCGCGAGCAGCCAGAAGAGCCAGTAGCCGAGCGCGCCGAGGCTCGACAAGAGGCTACAGGCGGAAATCGAATCCGCCGCGCGCGGCGGCGAAGTCAATGAGGAGCACGCGTCCGGGCCCGAGCGACACCGTCTCCTCGCGCTCGAAGTTGAAGCCCTCGCCGGGCCGGTCGCGCAGGCGCACGGCCACGCGGTGCGTGCCGGCCGGCACGGGCAGGCGGTGGTAGAGCGCGGCGTTGCCGTCGCGCTTCAGCCCGGAAGGCGGCAGCGAGCGGCTGAGCACCGTCTCGCCGTCGATGTCGAGCTCGACGAGGATCTCGGCGCGCTCGCGCGGACAGACCTCGGGCGCGCGCATGTTGGGCGCGAGCTTCGCGAGCTCCTCGGCCGTGCGCGTGCGGCAGGGCTCCTTGCGCTCGGCGGCGTGGATGAAGGACAGGCGCACGAGCGCCTCGTCCTCGGCGATCGGCGAGTAGCGCGGCGCGACCGAGAAGAAGCCGATGAGCGCCATGAGCGGCACGTAGAGGAGGAGCTGCGCGGCGAGGCGAAGCAGGGCTTTCATGCGCGGCCTCCGAGCGTGGCGAGCTCGGGCGGCCGCCGCGGCGTGAGCCGGAAGGCGTCCGAGAAGCAGTCGTCCTCCTGCAGGCCGCGCGCGCGAAAGGCCGGGTGCGCCGCTTCCACCATCGCCGTCGAGCCGCAGGCGTAGACCTGGTAGCCGCCCAGGTCGGGGAAGTCGGCGAGGATGGCCTCGTGCACGAGCCCGGTGCGGCCCTGCCAGCCGCTCTCCGGCGGCGCGTCGGAAAGCACCGGCACGAACTTGAAGTTCGGATGCTCTCGCTCCCATTGCCGCGGCAGATCGGCGAGATAGAGGTCCTCTTCGCGGCGCACGCCCCAGTAAAGCCGCATCTCGCGCCGCACGCCCTGCCGGAAGGCGTACTCGAGCATGCTCTTCACCGGGGCGAAGCCGGTGGCGCCGGCGACGAAGAGCATCGGCTTCTCGGAGTCCTCGCGCAGGAAGAACGAGCCCATCGGGCCCTCGAAGCGCACCGGGTCGCCGGGCTTCATGCGCTCGAAGACGTGCGTGGTGTAGCGGCCGCCCGGGATGCGCCGGATGTGGAGCTCGATGCGGTCGTCCACGTGCGGCGCGGTGGCGAAGGAGAAGCTGCGCTTTTCGCCGTCTTCCAGCAGCACGTTGATGTACTGGCCGGCGTAGAAGGCGATGCGCGCGTTGCCGTCGAGCTTGAGCACGATGCGCATCACGTCGGGCGCAAGGCGCTCCATGGAGGCGATGGTGGCGTGCCAGACCTTGGGCTGCGCGGCGCGGCCCGGCGCGCGCACCGGCACGTACTCGAGCTCGACGTCGCCGAGCGCCGTGGCGCAGCAGGTGAGGAGCTTGCCGGCCTTGCGCTCCTCCTCCGTCAGCACGCCGGGCTGGTAGGCGCCGTAGTCGACGGCGCCGTACGCGAGCGTCGCCTTGCACTGGCCGCAGCCGCCGTTGCGGCAGTCGAAGGGCAGGGGAATGCCCTCGCGCAGGCCCGCGTCGAGCAGCGTCTCGCCGGCGCGCACCGCGACGATGCGGTTGTCCGGGCGCACGAGCATGTGGTGTCCCGCCTCCTTGCGCCGCGGTGGCAGCCAGGGAAGCGCGAGGAAGAAAAGTCCGGCGCCGGCGAGGAGGAGCCACACCTCGCCGGGCGTCCAGCGGTAGATGAGGGCGTAGACCGGCAGGTAGAACCAGTCGTAGGCGATGGCGCTCACCGCGGCGGCGAGATCGGCGCGCTCCTGGCTCACGGCGGGGCGGAGCAGCGAGAGGGCGATGAGCGCGCCCGTGAGCGTGACTGCGATCGGCAGCGGCGGCGCCGTGCGCGCCTGCGGCACGCGCTGCGTGTGGACCCACAGCACCGCGAGCGCCGCGAGCGGCACGCCGATGTGGATGAACGAGAGGAGCGAGAAGAGCCGGTCGTTCACGTTCTCCGGGAAGATGAAGTTGCGCACCAGCGCGCCGTTGAAGAGCGGCAGCCAGTCGAACCACTCGGCGGTGGCGACCACGACGAACTGCGAGAGCCGGTCCCAGGGCAGCATGTAGCCGTTGATGCCGGAGACGTACACGAGCGTGAGCACGACAAGCCCCGTGACCCACGAGAACCAGCGAAAGCCGCGGTAGCGGTCGAAGCTCCAGTGGCGTGCCATGTGGAGGAGCATCGTGATCACCACGCCATCGGAGGCGTAGCGGTGCACCGAGCGCAGGATCCCGCCGGCGAACCACTGGTCGTGGGTGATCGCCTGCACCGAGTCGTAGGCGCCGGTCACGCTCGTCTCGAAGAAGGCGTAGAGATAGAGTCCGCTCGCCACCACCAGCCACATCAGGTAGTACGAGATCGGCCCGAGGTAGTAGAGCGGATTCAGCTTGTCGCCGAAGGCGAGGTTGAAGACCCCTTCGACCTTCAGGAAAAGCCACTGCCCCGCGCGGTGGATACGCTGCAGCACGTCTCGATGCTAGGTGGGAGCTTCGCTTGCGGACTTGATGTGTATTAACTGGAAGGTGCAGCGCAAAAGCAGCAATTCGGGAATTTGGGGACAGACCCCTTTTCAGCATCAGGGAATTCGCGAAAGGCGACGGCCTGCGCGCTGAAAAGGGGTCTGTCCCTAAATTCAGGCCGCGGCGCGGCGGCGGCGCCATTCCCGGCCGACGAAGAAGAGCGCGGCGAGGATGACGGTGGCGCCGGCGAAGAGCTCGATGAAGATCGCGTAGTTGAGGCGATAGCGGCCGGCGGAGGCGTCGTAGACGGTGCAGAGGATCTTCACGTCTTCCCACAGGGCCTCGAGGGAGGAGGACACGGAGGGCGCGCGGGCGCGGCTCTGCGCGAGCTCGACGAGCGGGCCGACGAAGAGCGGCACCTCGAAGGCATCGCCGTAGACCTGGCGGTAGATGCGGCCCTCGGCATCGACGATGCTCGCCTGCAGCAGGTGGTCGAAGCCGGCGGCGGTCGCCTCGTAGCGAAAGCCGAAGTCGGCCGCGAGGCGCTCGAGCTCCGCGGCATCGGGCGTGAGGAAGAGCCACTCGGGCGAGGACAGCGCGAACCTGCGCCGGAAATCCTTCATCGCGGCGGGCGAGTCGAAGGGCAGGTTGAAGCCGATGCTCGCCACGCGGAACGCGCCGCGCCCGAGCGTGCGCTCGGCTTCCTCCACCGCCTTCGCGAGGAACTGCGTGCTCGCCGGGCAGACCTGGAAGCAGCCGGTATAGATGAAGCTCACCACGAGCGGCTTGCCGCGCAGCCCGGCGAGGGTCACGTCTTTCCCCTCGGAGCTGACGAACCGGTAGTTGCCGAGCTGCCGGCCGATCGCCTCCTGGCTCGCCTTCAGGGCTTCCTTTTCGTCGAATGCCGCCGCGCCGGGAGCAACGAAGAGAAAGGCGAGGAAAAGGGCGGCGAGGCTAGGAAACCGCGACATCGACCATCGCTCCGACGAGCACGGCCGTGAGCTGCACGAGCGAGGCGAGGAACGCGGCGCGCGCGGCGGGCCGGCCGGGGCGCTTCATCAGGCGCACCGTCTTCAGCAGGAACCAGGCGCCGCCCGCGAGCGCGGCGGCGAGGTAGATCCAGCCCAGGCCGAAGAAGAAGGGCGCGACGGAGGTCGCGACGAGGAGGCCCGTGCTCGCATGGATCGCGTGCGCGGCGCGCGCGTCGCCCACCACGACGGGCAGCATCGGCACGCCGGCGGCGGCGTAGTCCTCCCGGCAGGCGATGGCGAGGCTCCAGAAATGCGGTGGCGTCCAGAGGAAGAGCACCACCGCGAGGGCGATCGCCGCCGCGCCCGGCGAAGGCGAGACCGCCGCCGCGCCCGCGAGCACCGCGAAGCTGCCGGCGAGCCCGCCCACGACGATGTTCCACCAGGTGCGGCGCTTGAGCCACACCGTGTAGACCACGCCGTACGTAAAGGCGCCGAGGAACACATGGACCGCGGCCACGAGGTTCGTGAAGAAGAACACCGAAAGGAACGAGGCCACGATCATGGCCCCGATCACCCACAGCCAGAACGGCCCGTGCTTGAGCGTGCCGGTCACGAACGGGCGGTTCCTCGTGCGCGCCATGCGCACGTCGATGTCCCGCTCCACGTACTGGTTGAACGCGCCGGCGGCCGCGGAGGCCACCAGCACTGCCGCGACCAGGATCGTCTTTTGAAGAAAAGAGACTTCCGAAGAGCCTGCTTCAATGGCCAGCCCGGCCGCGGCGGCGAGCGCGATCGCCGCCCCGATCCGGACCTTGAAGAGATTCAGAACCGCCTTCATGCCCTTTGTTCCAGCATGGCCGCTACCGGAGCGGCCAGACCGTCGAGAGGTACTTCCAGTTGATGAAGTAGTAGAGGACGAAGGACACGAGGAAGACGAGCGCGAGGACGAACGTTCCCGGCGCGATCATGCCGCCCGAGCCGTGCCCGGTGAGCACCGCCGCGCCGCCGCCCGCGTGCGCCGCCGGAGCGGCCTGCGGCCGCGCCACGTTGTCCTTCGCGCGCACGTGCTGGAAGCCCGGCGTCTCGATCCGCTTGCCGAAGAACACCGACCACACCGTGATGAGGAGGTACATGCCGCCCCCCACGATGGCGACGAGGCCGGTGACGCCGGCGATGCCCATCATGAGCCACGCCGCGCCCGGGAACTCGTAGGGGAACGGGTTGCCGGCGAAGCCGATGTCCCAGTGCCGGCGCGGCACGCCGAGGGTGCCCGCCCCCATGAGGAAGAGCGAGACCGCGCTCATGCCCAGGCCGAACACGTACGGCTGCCATTTCGCAAGCGTCGGGAAGGCGAGCTCGCGCCGGAAGAGCACCGGAATCAGGAAGTAGGTGAGGCCCATGAAGGCGAGCGTGGTGCCCACCACCACCGTGGCGTGGAAGTGCCCCGGCACGTAGATGGTGTTGTGGATGATGA
>CAYWSG010000132.1:0-7672 GCA_964461055.1 uncultured Enterobacteriaceae bacterium
TGCGCTCGACGTACGACCACGCCGAGCCGGGCATCCTCTTCCTCGACCGCATCAATCGCGACAACAACCTCAACTACTGCGAGACGATCGAGGCGACGAACCCCTGCGCCGAGCAGCCGCTGCCGCCCTACGGCTGCTGCTGCCTCGGCTCGATCGACCTCACCCGCTTCGTCGAGGCCCCGTTCACCGAGCAGGCGGCGTTCGACTTCGAGCGCTTCGGCCGCACGGTCGACGTGGCCATCCGCATGCTCGACAACGTGCTCGACGTCACCGCCTGGCCGCTCGAGCAGCAGCGCAAGGAGGCGATGGCCAAGCGCCGCGTGGGGCTCGGCTTCACGGGGCTCGGCGACGCGCTCATCATGCTGCGGCTCAAGTACGACACCGAAGAGGCGCGCGCCATGGCCGCGCGCATCTCCCAGGCGATGCGCGACCGGGCCTACCAGGCCTCGGTGGAGCTCGCGCGCGAGCGCGGGCCGTTCCCGCTCTTCAACGCGGACCTCTACCTGTCCGGCACGAGCTTCGCCACGCGGCTTCCGGCGCCGCTCAAGGCGCAGATCAAGAAGCACGGCCTGCGCAACTCGCACCTCCTGTCCATCGCGCCCACCGGCACCATCAGCCTCGCCTTCGCCGACAACGCGTCGAACGGCATCGAGCCGCCGTTCTCCTGGACGTACATGCGCAAGAAGCGCATGGCCGACGGATCGCTGCAGGAATTCCCGGTCGAGGACCACGCCTGGCGCCGCTTCAAGGCCGCGGGCGGAGACGTCGCCAGCCTGCCGCCCTATTTCGTCACCGCGCTCGAGATCTCGGCGCGCGCGCACGAGCAGATGGTGGCCGCCGTGGCGCCGTACATCGACACGAGCATCTCCAAGACGGTGAACGTGCCGGAGGACTACCCCTACGGCGAGTTCCAGGACCTCTACCTGCACGCCTGGAAGTCGGGCCTGAAGGGCCTCGCCACGTACCGGCCGAACAAGGTGCTCGGCGCCGTGCTGTCGGTCGAGAAGAAGGAACCCCAGGACTTCGTCCAGGACGACTTCAATCGCCGGATCACCATCAAGAGCGTGCCTGCGCCGGTGCTCGCGAGCCTGCGCTGGCCCGGCCGGCCGGAGCTTCCCGCCGGCAATCCGGCGTGGACGTACATGATCGAGCACCCGAGCTACCACTTCGCCGTCTTCGTCGGCCATGTGGAGAACGGCGCGCCGCACGCCTTCGAGGTCTGGGTGAACGGCAGCGAGCAGCCGCGCGGCCTCGGGGCGCTCGCCAAGACGCTTTCCATGGACATGCGCGCGAACGACCACGCGTGGCTGCGCCTCAAGCTCGAGGCGCTCGCCAAGGCGGGCGGCGAGGAGTCGTTCGAGATGCCCTTCCCGCCGCGCGGCGAGAAGAAGCTCATGCCCTCGCTCGTCTCCGCCTTCGCGCAGGTCGTGCGCTACCGCGTCGAGCAGCTCGAGTCCGGGCTCGCGGACGAGCAGTTCAAGCTCCTCCCCGCCTCCGGCGCCTCGCCGGTCATGGAGACCATGTTCTCGCTGAAGGAGCCGAAGACCGGCCCCGACGGCACCATGTCGTGGACGGTGGACGTGTTCAACCCGCGCACGGGCGACGACTTCGTCCTCGGCATGAAGGAGATCACCCTCCCCGACCCGCAGAATCCGGCGCTCGGGGTCACGCGCCCCTACTCGGTGTGGCTCTCCGGCGAGTACCCGCGCGCGCTCGACGGCCTGTGCAAGATCCTCTCGCTCGACATGCGCGTGCTCGACCCGGCCTGGATCGGCATGAAGCTGCGCAAGCTCCTCGACTTCCCGGAGCCGCTGGGCGACTTCATGGCCTTCGTTCCCGGAAGCCGCAAGCAGCAGACGTTCCCGTCGACGGTGTCCTACGTGGCGCGGCTCATGCTCCACCGCTACGCCATGCTCGGCATCCTGGACGAGGAAGGCTCGCCGCGGCAGCAGATGGGCATCCTGGAGGCGCCCGCGCGCAAGGACACCGTTCCCGTGATGGCCGGCGCCCGCTGCCCCGAGTGCGGCAATGCCACGCTCATCCGCAAGGACGGCTGCGACTACTGCACCGCCTGCGGCTACGTAGGCGTGTGCGGCTAGCCCTGCGCTCGCTGGCGGCGCTCGCCCTGATGGCGCACGCCGCGGGAGGGGCCGCCGGCGAGGCCGGGCCGAACTGGACGCAGGTCGCCGCCGACGACGGCATCTTCACCGCCTACGCCGACCGGGGCACGATCCGGCGCGAAGGCGCGTCCACGTTCATGCGCGGCATGTACGACTTCCGGCGGGGCGACCTGACGCCCGAAGGGCACCTTTTCCATTCGACGACCGTGGAGCGCGAGTACGACTGCGCGGGACGCCGGGTGCGCCTGCTCGCCTACGAGGACCATGCGCAGCGCTTCGGCGAGGGCCCGGTGGTCGGCTCCGCCCGCTCGGTCCGCCGCTGGGAAGAGATCGTAGAAGGCAGCGTCGATTCGGCGTTCCTTGCGCTCGCCTGCTCCCCCGACTGAGCCGGCTACGCGCCGCCGAAGGCCTTCAGCCAGAGGAGCGCCGCCACCGACTTCGCGTCGGTGATGCGCCCGTCGCGCACCATCTCCAGGGCCTCGTCGAAGCCCACGGAGAACGTCTCGAGGAACTCGCCCTGGTCGAGGTTGCGCTCGCCCTTGCGCAGGCCGCGGGCGACAAAGAGCTCGATCGCCTCGTCGGTGTAGGCAATGGCAGTGTGAAGGGTGCCGAGCCGCGTCCACTCGTCGGCGCTGTAGCCGGTCTCCTCGAGGAGCTCGCGCTTCGCCGTCTCGAGGACGGGCTCGCCGGGCTCGAGCTTGCCCGCGGGGATCTCGATGAAGTCGCGCCCGTGCGGATAGCGGAACTGGCGCTCGAGGAGCACCTGGCCGTCGTCCAGGAAAGGGACCACGGCCACCGCGCCGGGATGGCGGATGTACTCGCGGCCGCTCTCGGCGCCGTCGGGCAGGCGGACGCGGTCGCGGTACACCTTGAGGAGCACGCCGTCGAAAACCTGCTCGCCGGAGAGGAACTGCTCGGTGAGATCCTTCACCGCCGAGCCGCCCGCTAGAGCATGCGCAGCGACTGGACCGCGGCCAGGCACCACGCCATGAGCGACTGGGGCAGCAGCCCGAGGAGGAGGAGGAGCAGCGCGTTCGCGGAGAGAAGCGCCCCCATGCCGGCGCTGCCCTGCACGACGACCGCGTCCTTCGGCTCGTCGAAGTACATGAGCTTGACGACGCGGAGATAGTAGAAGGCCCCCACCAGCGAGAGCAGCACCGCCACGACGACGAGCCACACGTGGCCGGCCGCCACCGCTGCCGAGAACACCGCCAGCTTGGCGTAGAAGCCGACCGTGGGCGGGATGCCGGCGAGCGAGAACATCGTCACGAGCATGAGGAACGCGGCCCAGGGATTGCGCCGGCTGAGGCCGCGCATGTCCTCGAGCGCGTCGGACTCGAAGCCCGGCCGCGCCAGGTAGATGATGATCCCGAACGAGGCGAGCGTCATGAGCGCGTAGACGGCGGTGTAGAAGAGCGCGGTGCTGTACGCGTCCTCCGCGCTCAGCGTGTTGCCGCCCACCATGCCGGAGAGCAGGCCGAGGAGCATGAAGCCCATGTGCGCAATCGCCGAGTAGGCGAGCATCCGCTTGAGGTTCGACTGGGCGATCGCCGTGATGTTGCCGATGGCCATGGAGAGCACGGCCATGATCGCGAGCATCTGCTGCCAGTCCTCGGCGAGGCCCTGCAGCCCGTTGACGAGGAGCCGGATCGCCATGGCGAAGGCGGCGATCTTCGACGCCGTCCCGATGAAGAGCGTGATCGGCGTGGGCGCGCCGTGGTAGACGTCGGGGATCCACATGTGGAAGGGCACGACGCCGAGCTTGAACGCGATGCCGGCGACGACGAAGACGACGCCGAACACGAGGAAGGGCCGGACCGCCCCGCCCTCTCCCGCGCCGCCAAGGAGCTGCACCACTCCGTCGGAGACCGTGCGGAAGTCGAGCGAGCCGGTCGCGCCGTAGATCATGGACATGCCGTAGAGGAGCAGCCCCGAGGAGAGGGCGCCGAGGATGAAGTACTTCATCGCCGCCTCGGTGGAGGCGACCGAGTCGCGGTTGAGCGCCACCATGGCGTAGAGGCTGAGCGACATCAGCTCGAGGCCGAGGTACAGGCTGAGGAAGCTGTTGGCGCTCGCCATGACCATCATGCCGAGGAGCGAGAAGAGCGTCAGCGTGAAGAACTCGCCCTTCAGGAGGCCCCGCTCGAGCAGGTACTGGCGCGAGTACACGAGGGCGACGGCGGTCGAGACGTAGCAGAAGAACTTGACGAGGTTGGCGAAGGCGTCGGCGACGAAGTGGCCGTCGAAGATGTAGAGGCCCCGCCCGGTGCCGAGCTGCACGAATCCGGTGGCGAGGGCGCAGGCGAGGAGGATCGCCTGCGCGAGCCAGAACGTCGCGTGGCGCCGCTCGCTCTTCACGCCGAGGTCGAAGAGCATGAGCGCGCAGGCTCCCGCGAGCAGGATCACCTCGGGCAGCACGGGCAGGTGGTCGATGATGGCGACGGCGTTCATGTCTTGGGAAGCGCGATATGGCGCAGCAGCTCGTTCACGGAGCCGTGCATCACCTCGGTGACGGGCAGCGGCCAGACGCCCATGAGGAGCACGGTGGCGGCGAGGAGCCCGAGCACGAGGAGCTCACGGCCGTTCAGGTCCGCGAGCGCCGCCACGTGCTTGTTCGCCACGGCGCCGAAGATGACCCGCTTGTAGAGCCACAGCGTGTAGGCCGCGCCCCAGATGAGGGTCGTGGCGGCGAGGAAGGCGATCCAGAAGCTCGTCTTCATCGCGCCCATGATCACCATGAACTCGCCGACGAAGCCGCTCGTGCCCGGCAGGCCGCAGTTCGCCATGGCGAAGAGCATCATGAGGGCGGCGAAGCGCGGCATCGTGTTGACCACGCCGCCGTAGTCGGCGATGAGGCGGGTATGCATGCGGTCGTACAGCACGCCCACGCAGAGGAACATCGCCGCGGAGACGAACCCGTGCGAGATCATCTGCACGAGCGCCCCTTCGACGCCGTAGGCGTTGAAGAGGAAGAAGCCGAGGGTGACGAACCCCATGTGCGAGATCGACGAGTAGGCGATCAGCCGCTTCATGTCGGCCTGCACGAGGGCGACGAGCCCGATGTACACCACCGCGATGAGCGAGAGCGCGATCATGAAGTCGGCGAAGTAGCGCGAGGCGTCCGGCAGGATGGGAAGGGTGAAGCGCACGAAGCCGTAGGCGCCGAGCTTGAGGAGGATGGCGGCAAGGACCACCGAGCCGCCCGTGGGCGCCTCGGTATGGGCGTCCGGCAGCCAGGTGTGTACCGGCCACATCGGCACCTTGACGGCGAAGGCGAGGAGGAAGCCGAAGAAGAGCCACTTCTGCTCGGGAAGGCTGAGCGGTAGGCGATGCCAGTCGAAGATGGCGAAGCTGCCTCCCGACTTGAAGTAGAGGTAGAGCACCGCCACCAGCATGAGGAGCGAGCCGAGCAGCGTGTAGAGGAAGAACTTGACCGCCGCGTACACCCGGTTCGGCCCGCCCCACACGCCGATGATGATGAACATCGGGATGAGGGTCGCCTCGAAGAACACGTAGAAGAGCACCGCGTCAAGCGCCGAGAAGACGCCGTTCAGCATGCCCGAGAGGATCAGGAACGAGGCGAAGTACTGCGCCGTGCGCGTCTGCACGGCGGTCCATCCGGAAATCACCACCAGCACGGTGATGAAGCTGTTCAGGATGACGAAGAGCACCGAGATGCCGTCCACCCCGAGGTGGTAGCGGATGTTGAAGCGCTCGATCCACGGCACGAGGAGCTCGAACTGGATTCCCGGGTTCTGCAGGTCGAAGTTCGCGTAGAGCGGAAGTGTGACGAGGAAGCCGAGGACCGCGCCGACAAGCGCGACCCAGCGCTGCAGCGGCGCGCGCTCGTCGCCGCGCAGGAGAAGCACCGCCACGCCGGCGGCGATCGGGATCCAGATGGCTAGGGAGAGATACATCGCGTGTTGTTTTTCGTTCTCGCGCGCGCGCTCAGCGCCTGAGCACCCAGTAGGTCATGAGAAGAAGCACCCCGAGCAGCATCGCAAAGGCGTAGCGGTAGAGCACGCCCGACTGCGCGAGCCGCACGATCGACGAGAACCAGCCCACCGCGCGCGCCGAGCCGTTCACGAAGAGCCCGTCGATCAGCCGCTGATCGCCGCCCCGCCAGAAGCCCTTCCCCGCGGCCAGCGCGCCGCCGGCGAAGAGCCAGCTGTAGAGCTCGTCGAAGCCGTACTTGCGCTCCACGAGCGCGTAGAGCGGACCGAAGGCCCTGGCCACCCGCTTCGGCAGCTCGGGGCGCTTGATGTACAGGTACCACGCCGTGGCGATGCCGGCGAGGGAGAGCCAGAAGGGCCAGGCCGTGAGCCCGTGCAGCGTGTAGGCCCACAGGCCGTGCCACTCCGTGTCGGCGAGCACGAGGCTCTCGCCGAAGTACTCGCCGAACACCACCCACCCGACCGGCCAGCCGGCGGCGACCGACGGGATGGCGAGCAGCACGAGCGGCACGGTGACCACCGGCGGCGACTCGTGCGGCGGATGCGCCGGGTCGAAGCGAGGCTCGCCGTGGAAGGCCATGAAGACGAGCCGGAAGGTGTAGGCGGCGGTCACGAAGACGCAGGCGAGGACGCAGAAGTAGGCGAAGCCGGCGCCCGGCAGGCTCGCCGCGTGGGCCGCCTCGATGATGGCGTCCTTGGAGTAGAAGCCCGAGAGCGGCGGGATGCCCGCGGAGGCGACGGCGCCGACGAGCAGCGTCCAGTACGTCCACGGCATGTAGCGCCGCAGGCCCCCCATGCGCCGCATGTCCTGCTCGTGGTGCATGGCGATGATGACCGAGCCCGCCGCGAGGAAGAGCACCGCCTTGAAGAACGCGTGCGTCATCAGGTGGAACATGGCCGCGGAATAGGCCGAGGCGCCGAGCGCCACCGTCATGTAGCCGAGCTGCGAGAGGGTCGAGTACGCGACCACCCGCTTGATGTCGAACTGCGTGAGGGCGATGAGCGCCATGAAGAGCGCCGTGATGCCGCCCGTCACCAGGATCACCGAGCGCGCCACCTCCGAGAGCTCGTAGAGCGGCGACATCCGCGCCACCATGAAGATGCCCGCCGTGACCATGGTCGCGGCGTGGATGAGCGCCGAGATGGGGGTGGGGCCTTCCATGGAATCGGGCAGCCAGACGTGGAGCGGGAACTGCGCGCTCTTGCCCATGGCGCCGATGAACAGGCAGATGCAGATCACCGTGACGAGCTGCCAGCCGGTGTCGCCGCCGAAGAGCGTGATGTGCCGCGAGGAGAGCTCGGAGGCGCTCTCGAACACGGCGCGGTAGTCGAGCGAGCCGGCGTAGGCGAGGACGAGCGCGATGCCGAGGAGGAAGCCGAAGTCGCCCACCCGGTTGACGAGGAAGGCCTTCAGGTTCGCGTACACCGCGCTCGGCCGCGTGTACCAGAAGCCGATGAGGAGGTACGACACGAGCCCCACCGCCTCCCAGCCGAAGAAGAGCTGGAGGAAGTTGTTCGCCATGACGAGCATCAGCATGGAGAACGTGAAGAGCGAGATGTAGGCGAAGAAGCGCTGGTAGCCCGGGTCGTCGGCCATGT
>CAYWSG010000133.1:0-7518 GCA_964461055.1 uncultured Enterobacteriaceae bacterium
CGCCGCGGCGCCGCTTCGTTCAGCAGCATCCAGTACATGCCGAGCTGCCGCACGGCCTCGGCGAAGGCGCGGAACTCGACGGGCTTTCGCACGTAGCTGTTCGCGCCGAACTCGTAGCTCTTCAGCATGTCCTCTTCCTCGCTGGAGGAGGTGAGGATCACGACGGGCACCAGGCGCGTGCGCTCGTTCGCGCGCAGCCGCTGCAGGACCTCCAGCCCGGACACCTTGGGCAGCTTGATGTCGAGCAGGATGACCGTGGGCATGCGCGCAGGGTCGCGCCCGGCGTACGCGCCCTCGCCGAAGAGGTAGTCGAGCGCCTGCTGGCCGTCGCGCGCGACGACGATCTCGTTGGCGATGTGCGCCTTGCGCAGCGCCCGGGTGGTGAGCTCCTCATCGTCCTCGTTATCCTCGACGAGGAGAATCGTCTTCTCGGTGGTCATTGCTTCTCCTGGATCGTGTTGGGTCCCAGCCGGCCGGCGGCGAGCAGCGCGCCGAGTCCCGAGGCCGGAGAGGGCCTGGCGAAGAGGTACCCCTGCCCCTCGTCGCAGCCCTGCTGGGAAAGGAACTCGAGCTGCTCGGCCGTCTCGATGCCCTCGGCGAGCACGCGCAGCCCGAGGCTGTGGCCGAGCGAGACGATGGCCTGCACGATGGCGGCGTCCCGCCCGCCTTTCGCCGCCTGCGTGACGAAGGCGCGGTCGATCTTCACGCAGTCCACGGGAAGCCCGGAGAGATAGCTCAGGCTCGAGTAGCCGGTGCCGAAGTCGTCCACCGCGATCAGCACGCCGAGGTCCTTCAGCTCGGCGAGGAGGCGGTCGGCCTGGACGCGGTCGTCGATGAGCGCGCTCTCGGTGAGCTCGAGCTCGAGGCACGAGGGCTCGATCGCATGGGCGTGCAGGGCGCGGGCCACGGCCTCGACGAATCCTTCGCTGCGGAACTGGCGCGCCGAGACGTTGACCGCCATGCGCAGCCGCTGCCCCGCCGCCCGCCATTCGGCGAGCTGGCGCACCGCCTCCGTGAGGGCCCAGACGCCGAGCGGCTCGATGAGGCCCGACTCCTCCGCGATGGGAATGAACTGCGCGGGCGAGATCGGTCCCCGCTCCGGATGCTCCCACCGCATGAGGGCCTCGACGCCGACGATGGCGCCGCCGTCGATGGCTACCTGAGGCTGGTAGTGCAGGAGGAGCTGCTTTTGCGCGATCGCGACTCTCAAGCCGCTCTCGAGCTCGAGGCGCTCGACGGCGCCCTGGGTCATCGCCGCGGCGTAGAACTGGAAGCCGTTCCCCCCCTGCGCCTTCACCCGATGCATCGCCGCCTCGGCATTGCGCTGCAGCAGCTCGAAGTCCTCGCCGTCGCGCGGGTAGGTGCTCGCGCCCACGCTCGCGGTGATGTGCAGCGGGCGGCCCTCGAGCGCCATCGGCGTCGCGAGCGCATCGATCACCTTGCGCGCGACATAGTGCACATCGTCGTCGCGAGCGAGGTCGGTGGCGAGGACGGCGAAGCTGTCGGCGCCCAGGTGGGCAATGGTATCGCCTTCGCGCACCGCCGCCTCCATGCGGCCGGCAAGGGCCTTGAGCAGCTCGTTGCCCGCCTCGTGCCCGTAGCTCTGGTTGAGCCGCTTGAAGCGGTCGATGTTGACGACGACGACGCCGCAGCTTCGCCCGGTGCGCCGCGCGTGGGCGATCGCCTGCAGGGCGCGGTCGCCGAGGAGCGAGCGGTTCGGAAGACCCGTGAGGGGGCTGTAGTTCGCGAGGTACTTGAGCTGCGCCTCGTAGGCCTTGCGCTCGCTGATGTCGCGGGCGATCGCCGAAAAGAAGCGCACCTCGCCCGAGCCCTCGCGGCGGTGCGCGATGATGACCTGCGAGACGGGCACCTCGCGGCCCTCGCCGTCGAGCATGGCAGTCTCGCCTTCCCAGATCCCCTCGCGCTCGGCCCGCGGGCGCGCCTCGTGAAGGATGATGTCGCGGGCCCAGGCCGGATAGATGTCGAAGATCGGCTGGCCGAGGATCGCCTCGGGCGATCGCCCGATGAGCCGGCTGCCGGCGGTATTGATGTAGATCTGACGCCCCTCGGGGTCGGACATGCCGACGTAGTCGGAGGTCGCCTCCAGGATCTCCACCAGACGGGCCCGCTCCTCTTCGGCCTTGCGCACCCGCTCGCGGTCCTCCGCCTCGGCGAGCGCCCGCTTGAGCACGTAGCCCAGACGGCGCAGGTTGTTCTTCAGAACATAGTCGGTGGCGCCCATGCGGATCGCCTCGATGGCCCGCTCCTCGCCGATCGTCCCCGAGAGGAAGATGAAGGGCACGCTCGGCGCAAGCTCCTGCGCGATCCGAAGCGCCTGCACGCCGTCGAACCCGGGCATCGAGAAGTCGGACAGGATGGCCTGCGGCGGCGCTTCGCGCAGGAGCGCCCGCATCTCGGCCTCCGCCGAGGCGACCCGCCACACGGGCGTGAGCCCTTCCCGCTTGAGCGCGCGCACGGCGAGGTCCACGTCGTCCTCGGAATCCTCCACGAAGAGCACCCGCACGGCTGCGAGATCCGTCATGCCTGCACCTCCGCTTCCATTGCCTCCACGGCCGCCGCCTCCGCCGGTACCGTGAAAAAGAACACCGCCCCCTGCCCCGGCTTCGCGTCCGCCCAGACGCGTCCGCCGTGCCGGTGCACGACGCGCTGCACGATGGCGAGGCCGATGCCGGTGCCCGGGAACTCCGAAGCGGCATGCAGCCGCTGGAAGGCGGCGAAGAGCTTGTCGGCATAGGCCATGTCGAAGCCCGCGCCGTTGTCGCGCACGAAGAAGGTCGTGGCGCGGCCCTTGTCGGGCAGCGCGCCCACCTCGATGCGCGGCTGCGCCGCCTTGGCCGTGAACTTCCAGGCGTTGCCGATCAGGTTCTCGAGCACCGCGCGCAGCAGGCGGGGATCGGCCCGCGCCTGCATGCCGTCCCAGACGTGCGCCTCGACGGCGCGCTCGGGCTCCCGGGCCTGGAGCTGCGCGAGGACGTCGCGCGCAAGCTCGCTCATGTCGACCGTCGTGCGCCGCAGCTCGGCGCGCGAGACCTTGGAGAGGTTGAGGAGGTCCTCGATGAGCTCCCCCATGCGCAGCGTCGCGGAGCGGATGCGCCCGAGATAGCGGCGCGCCTCGTCCGGCACGGCGTCGGGGAAGTCGTCGAGGAGCGCCTGGCTGAAGCCGTCGACCGCGCGCAGCGGCGCGCGCAGGTCGTGCGACACGGAGTAGCAGAAGGCCTCGAGCTCCGCGTTGGTGTACTCGAGCTGCGCCGTGCGCTCGCGCACCCGGCGCTCGAGCTCCTCGTTCAGCCGCCGCACCTCGTCCTCGACGCGGCGGCGCTCGGTGATCTCGCGACCGAGCTCGACGTTGCGCGCCTCGAGCTCGGCCGTCGCGCGCTCGATCTCGGAGAGCATCGCGTTGAAGCTCCCCGCGAGCTGGCCGATCTCGTCCTCGGAGAGCTTCTCGGCGCGCAGGCGGAAGTCGCGCTTCTCGCTCACTTCCTTGGCGGTGCTCGCGATGGCGAGAAGCGGCCCCGAGACGGCGCGCTCGAGCCAGCGGAAGAGCGGGTAGGCGAGCAGCGTCGCGAGCACCATGACGAGGGCGGCGATCCCGAGGTAGCCGAGCAGGCGGTCGTAGAGCTCGTAGTCGGCCCTGAGGAAGACAGTGCCGAGGATCTCGGCGTCGTTCGCCACGCGCCGGAACACCAGCACTTCCTCGCCCTCGACGCGCACCACGTCGGGCTCCGGCAGCGCCGGGAACTGCGCCGGCTCGTCGAGCGAGAAGCTGGCGAAAAGCCGTCCGCGCGCATCGTAGATCGCCGCGGCGCGGATCTTCGGGCGGTTGCGCAGGAACTCCACGTTCTCCTGGGCCACCCGGCGGTCCTGGAAGGCGAGCGCGGCGGCGCTCGTGCGCCCGAGCAGGCTCGCCTGCGTGCGCAGGTCGTCGAGCCAGCTCTTGTGGTACAGCCGCAGGTCGTAGGCGACCATCGCCGCCACGGCGAAGAGGAGCGCCGCGACGGTCGAGGCGAGCGTGATCGCCATCAGCTTGCCCCGCACCGAGCGCCGCAGGGACGCGCTCACGACTTCACCACCTTCCGCGCCACCGCGAGCAGCCGGGCGCTGATCCGGAGCCGCGAGCGCTCGGCCGGCGGCAGCGCGATGTCGAAGCGCACCCGGCCGGCCTCCGAGACGAAGTTGATCATGCTGCCGGCGGCGAGCGGCTCCGGGACCTCCGTCACGGTGAGGAGCGCCCGCCCCGCGGCTTCGCCGAGGACCTTGGGCAGCCGCTCGCGCTGGTCCTCGCCGATGAAGAGGACGTGCAGGCCTTCGAGCTTGTCCTCCTTCTCCAGGCGCCGGACCGTGATCGGGCGGCCCTGGACCGTGCGTCCGGCGGCCACCCGCTCGAGCTCCGCGACGAGCGCGGCCGCGCCGAGCACGCCGATCACGAACGGCTCGCCCGCGCCGGCGAAGGCCGCCGGCGGCCACTCCACGAAGTCGCCGAACTTGGAGAGGAACGCCGCCTTGATCTGGGTCGCGCCCGGATTTCGCCTGCCGTCCCGGCTCTCGCCTGCCGGCTCCTCGTCCCTGTCGTCCCCGACCTGCGCGTGACTCACGCTCTCGCCCGTGCTGCCGCCTTGCCCCTGGGCGAAGCCGCAAAGCACGCACAGGAAGGCGCCGAGTGTCAGCAGCACCGCGAGCCGCTGCCTCATGGCGACCACCGCACGCCGAGGAACACCGAGCGCTCGACCTCGCTCCGGATCGGAGGATCGCCGAACTCCGGATGCTCGGGGTCGAGGAGGTTTCGCACGACGAGGAACCACTCGACGGCCGCGGCGGGCCGCCAGGCGAGGCGCACGTCGAGCGCGGTGTAGCCCCGCACCTCGGGGTTCGGCAGCCGGCCGACGCGCCGGAGCATCGCGTCGAGGTCGGCGCTCGGCCCGAGGCGGTGCGACGAGCGGATCATCCACTGGTACTCCGGGTCGTTCGCGAGCGTAGGGTTGTCGACCCCCACGGGATCGGTGCTTCCCGCCTCGAGCTCGAGGTCCTTGTCCAGCGTCAGGAGACCCGCGCTCAGGCGCCATCCGGGCGTGGCCTGCCACGTTCCCCAGGCCTCGAGGCCGTGGACCGGGCCCTCGATCCGGTTTTCGAGCACGAGCGGCGGCACGGTGCCGCTGCGCAGCCGGTCCCATTCGTGGCGGAAGAGCGTCGCCGACCAGCTGAACGTCTGCGCCGGCTGGGCGCGGAAGCCGAGCTCGTAGACATGCGCCACCTCCGCCTCGAAATTCGGCCCGCCGAGCGCGAACCCCGGCAGCAGCGGCACCACCACGTCCCGGTCGAAGCGCGAGGGGGTGCGCACGGCGCGCGAGGCCGAAGCCCAGACGAGCCCGACGGCGGAGGTCCACGCCGCCCGCAGGCTCGGCATGTATTCCCAGCCCGTGTAGTCGTTCTTCTCGAGCCGCAGGCCGGCCGTGAGCGTGAAGCGCTCGGCGAGTCGCATCTCGTCCTGGACGAAGATGTTCACCCAGTCGAGCTCCCGCGACTTCGGCCGCATGCCGCTGATGATGCCGTCGGTCACGTGATCCCGGGCGCGACGATAGCCGCCGCCCCACACGACCCGATGGGCGTCCAACGGCACGTCGTGCTGCAGCTCGATGTCGGCCGTCTGCGCATCGGGCTGGAAGAGCGCCCGGTCGACGCGCCGTGCGTGGTCGAGGTAGCCCTGGATGCGCAGGTTGGTGCCGTTGTCGAGCTCGCGCGTCCAGCGCCCGAGGAGGTTCATGCCCTCGACCTCGATGCGCCCGGCGACGAAGGGGCCGATCGCGCCGCGGTCGTCGCTGCGTCCGTGATACACGTCTCCCTGCAGCGTGAAGCCGCCCCGGCCGCCCAGCCAGTCGGCGCGGAATCCCGCCTGTCCCCAGTCGCGGCCGTCCGCGACGGCGGCATCGGCGCCGGTCCAGGTGTTCTGCAGCCGGGTGCCCTTCGCGTACAGCCGGAAATGCCCGCCGGCGTCCAGGCGGCCGCCGTAGCGGGCCGCGAGCGTCTGCTCGAGGTTGCCGGCGCCCGCGGAAACGAGCACGCCGTGGGTATCGGAGGATGGCCGCGTGATTACGTTGATGACGCCGTTTACCGCGTTCGCGCCCCAGAGCGTCGCGCCCGGCCCGCTGATCACCTCGATGCGCTCGACGTCCTCGAGCATCACGTCCTGCTGGTCCCAGAAGACGCCCGAGAAGAGCGGCGTGTAGACGGTGCGCCCGTCGATGAGCACGAGGAGCTTGTTGCCGACCGCGTTGTTGAACCCTCGCGCGCTTATGGCGTACTGCGTCGCGTCGATGCGCGCGACCTGGAGGTTCGGCGCGAGGCGCAGCGCCTCGGGGAGGCTCGTCGCGCCCGAGCGGCGGATGTCCTCGCCGGTGATGACGAAGATGGAAGCCGGCGCCTGGGGCAGCCGCTCGGCGCGGCGCGAAACCGAGGTGACCTCGAGGTTGGCGAGCTCCTCGAGCGTGAGGTCGGCAAGCCCGGCGCCCGGCGCAGCCGCAGGCGCCAGGCCGAGCAGTGCCACGGCGCACGCCTGCGCTGCCCGCCTTCTCTTATGACCTTGCATGACGTTTATCTTCCCGTCCGCCGCGCCGGGAGCCATTTCTTATGCTCCTCTTATGCCATGGCGGGGTCGGCACGACAGGTACAGAACCCACGCCGTTCGATTGAAACAGCCATCAATTCTGATGCGGATCCGCAGGGGCGTGTGCAATCATCGGCTCGCATGCGCGCCACCGCTTCGCCACCTGCTTCTCCGCCTTCTTCTTCGCGCGCTTCATCCCGCAAGGCCGGCTTCCGCTACACCGCGCTCGCCAGCGAGATCTCGGAACGCATCCGCTCGGGCGACCTGCGCCCGGGCGATCGCCTGCCCTCCGTGCGCCGCGCGAGCCGCCTGCGCGGACTGAGCCCCAACACGGTCCTCGAGGCCTACCACCTGCTCGAGGATCGCGGCGAGATCCGCGCGCGTCCCCGCTCGGGCTACTTCATCGCCGGCGCCGCGCGTCGCGCCGCCGTGCCGGAGCCTGAGCCGATCGAGGCGGCCTTCGAGATCCCGCCCGTCGCCGCCCGGGCGCCAGCCCGCCTCACTGCGGCGGAACTCGCCCTGCGAGCCCTGGCGGCCTTCCGGCTCCCCGGCCATGTCCATTTCTCCGGCAGCTCGCCGCACGGCGACCTCTTTCCGCTGGGCCGCCTCGCGCGCTCGCTCAAGGGAAGCCTGCACCGGCTCGATCTGTCGACTCTTCCCACGCGCTTGCCCGAGGGCAACGGGGAGCTCCGGCGCTTTCTCGTGCGCCGGGCGCTCGAGTGGGGCTTTGCCGGGAGCGCAAGCGAGCTCGTCATCACCGCGGGCACGCTTGAAGGAATGAATCTCTGCCTCGACGCCGTCACGCGCCCGGGCGACCTGATTGCGGTGGAGGCCGCCGCGAGCTATGCCCAGCGCACGTCGCTCGAGCGCCGCGGCCTGAGGAGCCTCGAGCTGCCGAC
>CAYWSG010000134.1:0-7501 GCA_964461055.1 uncultured Enterobacteriaceae bacterium
TCAGCCATCCAGGCTCTCGCGCAGGGCCTCGCAGACGGCGTCCTGCTGCGCGTCGGTGAGCTCGAAGTAGAGCGGCAGGCTGATCGCCCGCTGGTAATAGCGCTCCGCCTCCGGGAAGTCGCCCGGCTTGAAGCCGAGGTCGCGGTAGTAGGGCTGGAGATGCACCGGAATGTAGTGCACGTTGACCAGGACGCCTTTCTCCCGCATGCGCCGGAACACCGATTCGCGCCTTGCCGGGTCGTCCACCTGCACCACGTAGAGATGCCAGGCGGAAGCGGCGCCGGGAGCCTCGTGCGGCAGCGTGAGCGGCAGGCCGGCCAACTTTTGATGATAGCGCTCGACCAGTGCCCGACGACGCGCAAGGAAGGCGCCAATGCGCTTGAGTTGGCTCGATCCCAGGGCGGCCTGCAGGTCGGTGAGGCGGTAGTTGTAGCCCAGCGCGACCTGCTGGTAGTACCACGGACCCTCGCTTGCACCACGCATCTCCGCGGCGTTGCGCGTGATGCCATGCGTGCGCAGCAGCCGCAGGCGCTGCGCAAGCTGCTCGTCGTTGGTGAGCGTCATGCCGCCTTCGGCGGTCGTCACGATCTTGACCGGATGGAAGCTGAGGACCGTGATGTCGGAGTGTGCGCAGCTGCCCGTCTTCTCGCCGCGATGCTCCGCGCCGATGGCGTGCGAGGCGTCCTCGACGACGCGAAAGCCATAGCGCCGGGCGAGCCCGCCGATCGCCTCCATGTCGCACGGCTGCCCGGCGAAATGCACCGGCACGACGACCTTGGGAAGCGTGCCCTTCTTCTCCGCGTCGACGAGCTTCTCGGCCAGCCTTTCGACCGACAGGTTGCCAGTGCGCGGATCGATGTCGACGAAATCGACCGACGCACCGCAGTAGCGGGCGCAATTGGCCGAGGCGACGAAGGTGTTGGGCGAGGTCCAGAGGCGATCGCCGGGGCCGAGCCCGAGCGCCATGCACGCGAGATGCAGGGCCGCCGTTCCGTTGCTGACGGCCACCGCCTGGCGCGCGCCGCAGTAAGCGGCCACCTCCGACTCGAACCGCTCGATGCAGGGGCCCTGGGTCAGCCAGTCGGAGCGCAGCACTTCCACGACCGCCTCGACATCGGCCTGCGAGATGCTCTGGCGGGCGTAGGGGATTACGGGCACTCGGCGAGCAGGCCTCGCAGCTCTTCGACCGACAGGAAGCGCGGGTTCGTGCCCGAGTTGTACTCGAACCCTTCAGCCACGGGCGCCCCGGTTTCCCCGAGGGCGTTGCGCGCGTGGTCGATCGGCTCGGTGAAGAGGATCGTCGGCTTGATGACGAAGTGGTCCTGGAACTCGAGGGTGAGGTGCGAGTCGTCCTTGGGGCACATGATCTCGTGGAGCTTCTCGCCCGGACGGATGCCGATGATCTCGGTCGGCAGGCCCGGCGCGATGGCCTCGGCGAGGTCGGTGATCCGCGACGACGGGATCTTGGGCACGAAGATCTCGCCGCCCTGCATGCGCTCGAGGTTCTTCAGCACGAAGGCGACGCCCTGCTCGAGCGTGATCCAGAAGCGCGTCATGCGCGGATCGGTGATGGGGAGCTTGCGGGCGCCCCCGGCGACGAGCTTGCGGAACACCGGCACCACCGAGCCGCGCGAGCCGACCACGTTGCCGTAGCGCACGACGGCGAAGCGGGTGCGGTGGCCGCCGGCGAGGTTGTTGCCGGCGATGAAGAGCTTGTCGGAGACGAGCTTGGTGGCGCCGTAGAGATTGATCGGGTTGGCGGCCTTGTCGGTGGAGAGCGCGATCACCCGCTCCACCTCGTTGGCGATGGCCGCGGCGATGACGTTCTCCGCCCCGTGCACGTTGGTTCTCACGCACTCGGTGGGGTTGTATTCCGCGGCGGGCACCTGCTTGAGCGCCGCGGCATGGATGACCACCTCGACCCCGCGCATGGCCTGCGTCAGGCGGTCGCGGTCGCGCACGTCGCCGATGAAGTAGCGCATGCAAGGCGCGTTGAGCTCCTGCTGCATCTCGAACTGCTTCAGCTCGTCGCGCGAGTAGACGACCAGGCGCCGCGGCTTGTAGCGCGCGAGCACCGTGCGCACGAACTGGCGGCCGAAGGAGCCGGTGCCGCCGGTGACGAGGATGGATTTGCCGTTCAGCATGTTCTTGTCCCGCAAGGCGCGGATTATCCCTCAAGGACTCGCCTCGCGCGGCCGGAGGCATAATCCGCCCTCATGCTCCTGGTTACCGGCGGCGCAGGCTTCATCGGCTCCAGCTTCGTCGTCTCGACCCTCGCGGCGACCGGGGAGCCCGTCGTCAACCTCGACAAGCTCACCTACGCCGGCGACCGCCGCAACCTCGACCCGGTGGGCGCCGACCCCCGGCACGTGTTCGTCCACGGCGACGTGGCGGACCGTGCGCTCGTCCGCAGCCTGCTCCAGGCCCACCGACCGCGCGCCATCGTGCATTTGGCCGCCGAGAGCCACGTCGACCGCTCGATCGCCGGCCCGGCCGGGTTCGTGGACACCAACGTCGTCGGCACGTTCTGCCTGCTCGAGGAAGCGAGGACCTGGCACGAAGGACTGCGAGGCGCCGAGCGCGAGCAGTTCCGCTTCCTTCACGTGTCCACCGACGAGGTGTACGGCTCGCTCGGCCCGAACGATGCGCCCTTCACCGAGCGCACGCCGTACGCGCCGAGCAGTCCCTACGCGGCCACCAAGGCGGCAGCCGACCAGCTCGTGCACGCCTACCATCGGACCTACGGCCTGCCGACGCTCGTCACCAACTGCTCGAACAACTACGGGCCGCGGCAGTTTCCCGAGAAGCTGATCCCTCTTGTCATCCGCAAGGCGCTGGCCGGAGAAGCGATTCCCGTCTACGGCGACGGCGAGAACATCCGGGACTGGCTCTACGTCGAGGACCATTGCGAGGCGCTGCGGCTCGTACTGGCGCGCGGCCGGCCCGGGGAGTCGTACAACATCGGCGGCAAGGCCGAGCGCTCGAACAACCAGGTGGTGAAGCAGATCTGCGCGCTGCTCGACGAATCGCGGCCCGGCGCCGCCCCGCATGCCCGGCTGATCCGCCACGTCGCCGACCGCCCGGGCCACGACCGGCGCTATGCGAACGACATCGGCAAGGTCTCGGCGCTCGGCTGGCGCCCGCGGGAGACGTTCGAGTCGGGGCTGCGAAAGACGGTGCTTTGGTATCTCGAGCGCGCATGAGGCGGAAGGGGCTGGCATGACGGTGACCGCCATTCCCACCGATCTGCCCGAGGTGCTGCTGCTTCGCTCGGCGGTGTTCGAGGACGAGCGGGGCACGCTCTACGAAAGCTACAACCGCCGTGCCTTCGAGGCGGCCACGGGACTCGACGTCGTCTTCGTGCAGGAGAACCGCTCCAGGTCCCGGCGCAATGTGCTGCGCGGGCTGCACTATCAGCTGGCGCCGCCGCAGGGGAAGCTCGTCCAGACGCTGCACGGCGAGATCTTCGACGTCGCGGTCGACTTGCGCCGCTCCTCTCCGACGTTCGGCCGCTGGGCGGGCGTTCGGCTCAGCGCCGAGGATCCCTGCTCGCTGTGGGTGCCCGGCGGGTTCGCCCACGGCTATCTCGCGCTCACCGACGAGGTCGAGGTGCTCTACAAGCTCACCGCCTTCCGTGATCCCGGCAGCGAGCGCACGCTCGCCTGGAACGACAAGGACGTCGGAATCGTGTGGCCCTCCGAAGCCCAGCCTATCCTCTCCGCGCGGGACGCGGCCGGCGCCGAACTTTCCTCCGCGGAAACGTTTCGGTGATCGTGCTCCTGACCGGGCGGGACGGTCAGGTCGGCACCTGCCTGGCGCCGCTTCTCGCTTCCTTCGGCGAAGTGCATGCCACGGACCGGCGCGCCCTTGACCTCGAGGATGCCGGGGCCTTGCGGCACGCGGTGCGCGAGCTGCGTCCGGGCCTCATCGTGAATGCGGCCGCCTACACCGCGGTGGACCGGGCCGAAACGGATCGGGAGCGCGCCATGCGGGTCAACGCCCGGGCGCCCGCCATCCTGGCCGAGGAGGCGCGGCGGCTCGGCGCGCTCCTCGTGCATTTCTCGACCGACTACGTGTTCGACGGGGAGAAGGCGGAGCCCTATGTCGAGGACGACACCGCCCATCCGCTGAATGTCTACGGCGCCTCCAAGCTCGAAGGCGAGCGCGGCATCCTTGCCACGCAGTGCCGGCACCTCATCCTGCGAACGAGCTGGGTGTACGGGACGGGAGGACGCAATTTCGTCCGCGTAATGCTCGATCGCGCACGGGCGGGCGAGGCGCTTCGCGTGGTCGACGACCAGGTCGGCGCGCCGACCTCCGCCGCGGCGTTGGCGCAGGCCTGCGCGGAGGCGATTCGCGCCGGCGCCGAGGGGCTGTACCACGCGAGCTGCGGCGGTCGCACGACCTGGCACGGATTTGCCGCTTTCATTCTGCGCGCCACCAGACTCGACGCGTCGCTCGTTGCAGTGAGCAGCGCGCAGTACGGCGCCAAAGCGAAGCGGCCGCGCAACTCGCTCCTCGACAACGGGAAGCTGTGGCGAAGTCTTGCGATCGCGCTTCCGGCCTGGGACGTCGAGGCCGGCCGGGTGCTCGGTATGTCATAATCTTCGCCCCGCTTTTCAGAACAACAACAAGCACCTGGAGCGCATTCCCGTGAGCCAGAACGTCGGCGCCAAGCGACAGCTTCTCGAGCGCCTGGAGTCCAGGAAAGCCGTCATCGGCATCCTCGGCCTCGGCTACGTTGGCCTGCCGCTGATGCTGCGCTTCTCCGAGGTCGGCTTCCGGGTGCTCGGCATCGACATCGACGGCGCGAAGGTCGAGGCCCTGAATGCCGGCGAAAGCTACATCGAGCACATCAAGCCTGCGGCGATCGCCGGCGCACGCCGCAAAGGCTTCGAAGCCACTGCCGATTTCTCGCGCGCGAAAGAAGCCGACGCTCTCATCATCTGCGTGCCCACGCCGCTCAACCGCTACCGCGAGCCGGACCTCAGCTACGTGATCGGCACGACCGAAGCCATCGTCCCGCACCTGCGCGCCGGCCAGGTGGTCTCCCTGGAGAGCACGACTTACCCGGGAACGACCGAAGAGGAGCTTCGGCCGCGCATCGAGGGCGCCGGCTGGAAAATCGGCGAGGAAGTGTTCCTCGTCTTCTCACCCGAGCGCGAGGATCCGGGCAATCCGGAATACGACACGCGGCGCATCCCCAAGGTGTGCGGCGGCACGACGCCCGAGTGCCTCGAGGTCGGGAAGGCGCTTTACTCGGCTGCCATAGACCGCGTCATCCCGGTAAGCTCCACCCAGGCGGCGGAGATGACGAAGCTCCTGGAGAACATCCACCGGGCGGTGAACATCGGCCTGGTGAACGAGATGAAGGTAGTGGCCGACCGCATGGGCATCGACATCCACGAGGTCATCCGGGCGGCCGCCACCAAGCCCTTCGGCTTCGTGCCGTACTGGCCCGGCCCCGGGCTCGGCGGCCACTGCATCCCCATCGATCCCTTCTACCTTTCCTGGAAGGCCCGCGAGTACGGCGTGCACACGCGCTTCATCGAGCTCGCCGGCGAGATCAACAGCGCCATGCCGCACTGGGTGGTCTCCAAGTGCATCGAGGCGCTGAACGAGCGCGGCCGGGCGGTCAAGGGCTCGAGCATCCTGGTGCTCGGCGTCGCCTACAAGAAGAACGTCGACGACATGCGCGAGTCGCCCTCGGTGGAGCTCATGAACCTTCTCGCCGCGCGCGGCGCGAACGTCGCATACTCGGACCCGCATGTGCCGGTGTTCCCGCCGCTTCGAAAGCACCGCTTCGATCTGAAGAGCGTGCCGCTCACAGAGGAGAATCTCGCGCGCTTCGATCTCGTGCTCCTCGCGACCAACCACGACGCGTTCGATTACGAGCTTGTGCGCAAGCACTCCAGGCTCATCGTCGACACCCGCGGCGTCTATCTCGATCCCCTTCCCAACGTGATCAAGGCGTGATCAGGACATGGCCCTCCGCCAGTTTCAGCCCATCACCGGCCGGCGCATCCGCTTCGCGCTGGTCGGCTGCGGCCGCATCTCCAGGAACCACATCGAGTCGCTGAAGAAGCACGCGAAGGACGCCGAGCTCGTCGCCGTGTGCGACACCGATCCGGCGGCGCTCGCCGCGGCGCGCGAGGCGACGGGCGCGCCGGGCTTTTCCAGCCTGGCCGAGCTCCTCGCGAAAAGCAGCGCCGAGGTGGTCGTGCTCGCCACGCCGAGCGGGCTGCACGCCGAGCAGACCATCGCCGCCGCGCAGGCCGGCCGGCACGTCATCACCGAGAAGCCCATGGCCACGCGCTGGAACGACGGCAAGCGCATGGTCGCGGCCTGCGACGCGGCGAACGTGCGCCTCTTCGTCGTCAAGCAGAACCGGCGCAATGCGACGCTGCAGCTCCTCAAGCGGGCCGTCGAGGGCGGCCGCTTCGGGCGCATCTACATGGTCGCCGTCAACGTCTTCTGGAACCGGCCCCAGTCCTACTACGACAGCGCCGACTGGCGCGGCACCTGGGAGTTCGACGGCGGCGCGTTCATGAACCAGGCGAGCCACTACGTGGATCTCCTCGACTGGATGATCGGCCCGGTGGAGAGCGTGCAAGCCTTCACGGGAACGCTCGCGCGCGACATCGAGGTGGAGGATACGGGCGTGGTGGCGCTGCGCTGGCGCTCCGGGGCGCTCGGCACCATGAGCGTCACGATGCTCACCTACCCCAAGAACTACGAGGGCTCCATCACCGTCATCGGCGAGAAGGGAACGGTGCGCGTGGGCGGCGTGGCGGTGAACGAGATCCAGCACTGGGAGTTCGCCGAGCGGCTGCCCGAGGACGACACGGTGAAGGAGGCGAGCTACCAGACGACCTCCGTCTACGGCTTCGGCCATCCGCTCTACTACGAGAACGTCATCCGGGCGCTGCGCGGCGAGGCCGAGCCCGAGACCGACGGCCGCGAGGGGCTGAAGTCGCTCGAGCTTCTCATCGCCACCTACATCTCCGCCCGCGACGGCCGGCGCGTCACGCTTCCGCTCGACTACTGATGGCGTTCACCGTCCACCCGTCGGCGATCGTGGACGAGGGCGCGAGCATCGGCGAAGGCACGCGCATCTGGCATTTCGTGCACGTCTGCGCCGGGGCGCGGATCGGCAGGGGCTGCTCGCTCGGCCAGAACGTCTTCGTCGGCAACCGCGCGGTCATTGGCGACAACGTGAAGATCCAGAACAACGTCTCGGTGTACGACGAAGTCACGCTCGAGGACGACGTCTTCTGCGGCCCGAGCATGGTCTTCACCAACGTCTACAACCCGCGCGCCGAGATCGTGCGCAAGGACGAGTACCGCAAGACCCTGGTGAAGAAGGGCGCCACGCTCGGCGCCAACTGCACCATCGTCTGCGGCGTCACCATCGGCCGCTACGCCTTCATCGGCGCCGGCGCCCTGGTGAACCGCGACGTCCCCGACTTCGCCCTCATGCTCGGCGTGCCCGCCCGCCACA
>CAYWSG010000135.1:0-3428 GCA_964461055.1 uncultured Enterobacteriaceae bacterium
TTCCCGCCTGCGCGGGAACGACCAACGACACGACATGGATTCCCGCCTGCGCGGGAACGACAAACGACAGACGACATGGGTTCCCGCCTTCGCGGGAACGACGAACGGCCCGTTGGGGTGACGATTAGCGGCCCTCGTTGAGAACGAGGCGCCTAGCTCTCTTCGGCGAGCGCCTTCTGCACGGCGGGGCGCTCGCGCATGCGCTCGAAGTGCGCGGCGACCTTGGGGAAGCTCCTGATGTCGACGCCGTCGCCCTCCAGCCATCCCTCGAGCGTGAAGAGGTACGGATCGCAGACCGTGTAGGCATCGCCCATGACCCAGGGGCCGCGCAGCATCTCGCGCTCGATGAGGGCGAAGCACTCGGCCATGTTCTGCGCCACCTTCTTCTTCATGGCCTCGAGCGCCACCGGGTCGTCGGCCCAGCGGCTGCCGCGCACCTTGTGCGCATGGGCGACGTGGACGGTCGAGCAGAGGTAGCTGTTGAAGGCCTGCACCTGCGCGAAGGCGAACGGATCGTCGAGCGGCGCGAGCTGCGCCTGCGGATACCGCTGCGCGACGAAGGCGAGGATCGCGGGCGTCTCGGTGAGGATGCCGTTTTCCGTGACGAGCGTCGGCACGCGGCCCTTCGGGTTGAGCTTGAGGTACTCGGGCGAGCGCTGCTCGCCCTTCGCCGTGTCGACGCGCCTCGCCTCGTAGTCGGCGCCGGATTCGGCCAGTGCGATGTGCGAGGCGAGCGAGCATGCGTTCCTCGCGAAGTAGAGCTTCATCATCGGGATGCCTTTCGGGGTTTGGGCGAGCCGTCGGAAGGGCCCTTCAGCTCGATGGTGTTGCCTTCCGGATCCTGGAGGTAGAGCGACGGGCCCGTGCCCTCGGCGCCGAAGCGCTGGCGCACCTCGCCCGGCGCGACGCCGTGCGCCTCGAGGTGCGCGGCGATCGCCGCCGCATCGAAGGGCTCGACCCGCAGGCACAGGTGATCCATGTTTCCTTTCGCCGGCGCGCGCTCCGGATCGTGCAGGAGATCGATCATCGAGCTGCCGGCCCGCAGGTGGGTAAGACCGAGCTCCGGGCGCCAGGCGACAAGCTCGGCGCCGAGCACGTCGCGGTAGAAGCGGGTCATCTCGGCCATGTCGCGCACGCGGAGGACGACGTGGTCGATGGCGCGAAGGGAAATCACGCTGCCGATTGTAGCGTTCGGCCGACGGCGTTCAGCCGTTCAGCCGCCGATGTCCCGCTCGCCTGCGGTCGCCCGTGCCGCCTCGTACACGAGCCGCGCGGCCACCGCGTCCTCGACGGCCTGGCCGAGCGCCTTGAAGACCACCGTGGCGCCCCGGTCGGGCGGCGGGCGGGTGCCGGCGAGGATCTCGCCGAGCTCGGCCGTCACCTCGGCACCCGAGAGGATTACATCGCCCGACTCCTGCAGCGCCGCCTCGCGGCTGTCGGCGATCACGACGTTGGCCATCGCCTCGTCGTCGAGCTCGCGCCAGGTCGGCCGCGGCGCGCCGACGGCGCAGACGAGAGCGCCGGGCTTCAGCCACGCGCCCTTCAGCACCGGCTCGGAGGCGTTGGTCACCGTGCAGACAATGTCCGCTCCGCGCACCGCCTCTTCCGCGGTTCTGCATTCTTTCCCCTCAACGTCAGCAGCACAGCGGGACACGTTCAAGGCATTCCGGCTCCAGATGCGCAGCTCGGAGACCGGCCGGACGGCGCGGATGGCGGCGGCGTGGGTGCGGGCGAGGGCGCCGCTGCCGAGGAGCGCGACCACCTTGGGGCCCGGAGGCGCAAGCGCATCCACTCCCACCGCCGAGACGGCCGCGGTGCGAAGCTCGGTGATCCACGTGCCGTCCATCACGGCGATCGTGCGCCCCGTGGAAGGCTCCATGAGCACGATCGTGGCGAGGAGGGTGGGCAGTCCGCGCGCCGCGTTCTCCGGGAAGAGGGTGATGAGCTTGGTGGCGAGCGCGCCGCCGGTGAGGACGGGCTTGAGGAAGAGGAGGTTTCGCCCGCCGTCCATCTCCATGACGCTGCGAAGCGGCTGCACCACGCGGCCGGCCGAGAGCTCGACGAGCGCCTGCCGCATCGCCGGGATGAGCGGCTCGAGCCGCAGGAGCCGCCTCACGGCGGCGTCATCGAGATGCAAAACCATCGCTGATGGCGCGCGAAGGAAAGGGGGCCCAAGGTTACAGTACGGGCTTCGTGCCTGCTTCCGCCGATCCCAAGGACGCCGCGCCCGCACGCCTGCCCATCGTGCCGGTCCTCGTCGTCACGACCTCCACGCAGGCGCTCACGACCCTCGGCGCGCTCGCCCTCACCGCCGTGGCGCCGAAGGCGGCGGCCGACCTGGGCGTGAGCGCGGCGCTCATCGGCTACCAGGTGGCGGTCGTCTACCTCGGCGCGATGGTGACCGCGCCCATCGGCGGCGGCCTCGTGCGGCGCTTCGGGCCTACGCGCACGAGCCAGCTTGCGCTCTGGCTGGTCGCGGCGGGTTGCGGGCTCTCCGCGCTCGGCGTGCTCGCGACGCTCGCCGCGGGGGCGCTCGTCATCGGCTTCGGCTACGGCATCACCAACCCGGCCGCCTCGCACCTCCTCTCGCGCGTGCCCACGGCGCGCAACATGAACCTCATCTTCTCGCTCAAGCAGACGGGCGTGCCGATCGGCGGCATCCTCGCCGGCATCCTCGTGCCGCCGCTCACGCTCGCGCTCGGATGGCAGGCGGCGCTCCTCGTCTGCGCCGCCATCCTCGTCGCCCTGAGCCTCGCCATGCAGCGCCCGCGCGGCGCCTGGGACGACGACCGCGACGCCGCGGCGCACGTCTTCGCGCGCCCGTTCGAGAGCATCGCGATCGTCTGGCGAAACCCGATCCTGCGCTGGCTCGCGCTCGCCTCGTTCGTCTTCTCGGCCGTGCAGCTCTGCCTCGCCGGCTTCCTCGCGACCTACCTCGTCGCCGAGGTCGGGCTCGCGCTCGTCGTCGCCGGCACGGTGCTCGCCGTCACGCACACGGCCGGCGCGGCGGGGCGCCTCGCCTGGGGGTGGCTCGCCGATCGCCTGCGCTCGGGCAGCGCCGCGATGATCGTGCTCGGGGTGCTCGGCATGGTGGGCGCGCTCGCCACGGCCGCAATCTCGCCGCAGTGGCCGCTCGTGCTCGTCGCCGCCGCCACCGCGCTCTTCGGCTTCTGCGCCATGGGCTGGAACGGCGTCTTCATGGCCATCATCGCGCGCCAGGCGCCCAAGGCCATCGGCGCGGCCACCGGCGGCAGCCTCACCATCACCTACGCCGGCATCGTCATCGGGCCCGCCGCCTTCGGCGCGCTGCACGACCACGGCGGGGTGAGCTACGGCGCCGGCTTTGCCCTTCTCGCCCTCGTCACCGCGCTCGGGGTCGCCTGCATCGCGCAGGCGCGAAGGCACATTTCCTGAATCAGGTGGCCTGC
>CAYWSG010000135.1:3528-7476 GCA_964461055.1 uncultured Enterobacteriaceae bacterium
AAAGTCAGGAGCTGCAGGAGAGCGCCGAGCAGCCGGCGCGGTGGCGCGCCCACTCGGGGCGCCGGGCGGCGAGGTCGTCGTTGCCCGGCTGCTCGTCGAACGGATGCTCGAGCACGCGCATGAGGCGCTCGAGCACGGACGCGTCGCCTTTCTCCATCGCGTCGATCGCGAGCTGCGCCAGGTAGTTGCGGAACACGTACTTCGGGTTCGCCGCGTTCATTCGCGCACGCCTCTCTGCGGCCGAGTGCTTGTCCTGCCGCACGCGAGCCGCATAAAGCTTCAGCCAGGCAAGGAGCTTTTCGTGCTTCGAATCGGGTGAGTAGAAGGCCGGTTCCAATGGCTTGAGCAACGAATGGTCGTCGACGTTTTCGTCGACCGGTACGTCGGCAAGGCGGCGGAAGAAGAGGGTGAAGTCGGTCTCCGTCTCCTGCAGCGCCTCGAAGAGGCCCTTGGAGAGGGCCTCGTCCTTTTCCGGGTCGAGCGACTCGAAGCCGAGCTTGCGCGCGAGCGCGGCCTGCCACGCCTCGTTGAACGTTTCGGCGTACACGGTCAGGCCTTCCTCGAGCGCCTCCCGCTCGGGAATCAGGAGCGAGAGCGCTTCGGCAAGGCGCGCGAGGTTCCATTGCGCGATGTAGGGCTGGTTGCCGTAGCTGTAGCGGCGGCCCTGCGCGTCGGTGGTGTTCGGCGTCCACAGGGGATCGTAGCCCTCGAGCCAGCCGTAGGGCCCGTAGTCGATCGTGAGGCCGAGGATCGACATGTTGTCCGTGTTCATGACGCCGTGCACGAAGCCCAGGCGCATCCAGTCGACCATCAGCCGCGCCGTGCGGCGGCAGATCTCGTGGTACCAGGCGGTGTAGTCCGGGAGCTCCGGGAAATGCTCGCGCATCACGTAGTCGGCCAGCCGCTTCAGGAGCTCGGGCTCGCCCTGCGCGGCGAAGATCTGGAAGTTGCCGAAGCGCACGAACGAGGGCGAGACGCGGCAGACGATGGCGCCGGGCTCCGGGCGCGGATTGCCGTCGTAGAACATGTCGCGCACGACGGTCTCGCCCGTGCCGACGAGGCTGAGCGCGCGCGTGGTGGGCACGCCGAGCCAGTGCATCGCCTCGCTGCAGCCGAACTCGCGCAGCGACGAGCGCAGCACCGCGCGGCCGTCGGCGCGGCGCGAATACGGCGTTTGCCCGGCGCCCTTCAGCTGGAGCTCGTAGCGGCGAGCGTCGACGCCGATGCGCTCGCCGAGCGTGATGGCGCGGCCGTCACCGAGCTGGCCCGCCCAGTGGCCGAACTGGTGGCCGCCGTAGCGCGCCGCATAGGGCACCATGCCGGGCGCGAGGCGGTTGCCGGCCAGCACCTCGACGTCGGGCCCCGCCGGCGCCGGGCGCTCGATGCCGAGCAGCTCGCCCATCGAATCCGACCAGGCGAGCAGCCTCGGCGCGGCGACCGGGGCCGGCTGCACGCGGGTGTACGCGGCATTCGGGACCTGGCGGGAGACATTCACCTCCACCGGGTCCGCGGGGAGGGCTTCGACGAAGGTGTTCTCGACCGCGAGGTTGCGAAGCGCCTGCGAGGCGAGGGGTCTTTCTGCGAGTACGGTGCTCATCTTTGTTGGATCACGCGGCGAGCGCGACGTTCCTTACGTCGGTGACCAGCATGTGGCCCGGGGTGTGCGTGATGCAGAAAGGCAGCTTCGCGTCGAGGACGACCGACTGCGGCGTGACCCCGCAGGCCCAGAAAACGGGAATCTCGTCGTCGCGCACTTCGGTGGCATCGCCCGCCCAGGGCTTCGAAAGATCCTCGATGCCGATGAGGTCGGGACGCCCGAGATGCACGGGCGCGCCGTGCACCGTGGGATAGCGCGAGGTGATCTGCACCGCGCGGATCGCGTTTGCCGGCGTGAACGGGCGCATGGACACGACCAGCTTGCCCCGGAAGACCCCCGCGGGAACCGTGTCGACGCTCGTGCGGTACATGGGCACGTTGCGCCCCTGCTCGACGTAGCGCAGCGGCAGCCCGGCCTCCATCAGCGCCTCCTCGAAGGAGAACGAGCAGCCGATCACGAAGGCGACGAGATCGTCGCGCCAGAGGTCGCGGATGTCGGGCACGTCGCGCTTCGCCACGCCGTGCTCGAAGACCCGGTAGGACGAGATATCCGTGCGCAGGTCGAGGTCTTCGCCGAGGGCAGGCACGTGCGGGTCGCCGGGCTCCGTGACGCCGAGGAGCGGGCAGGGCTTCGGGTTGCGCTGGCAGAAGAGCAGGAAGTCCGCCGCATGCTCCTTCGGCACGATGCAGAGATTGCCCTGCACGTAGCCGGGCGCGAGGCCCGCCGTGTGCCCGGTGTGCCTGCGGCTTCGGATCGCCCGGCGAACCGCCCTGGGGTCGTTCATCGGATTGGCCTCGTTCATGGGTGCAAGTGTAAGTAAGATAGGCGGCAACCGGAGGGTTTATGGCCACAAAGCGCGACTTCGTGCCCGCGGGCGTCATCCCGGCGGTGCTGCTGCCCTTCCACGACGACCTCTCGATCGACGAGGCGGCTTATCGCGCGCACCTGCGCGACGTAGCCTCCGTCGCGGGCCTCGCGGCGATCACCACCAACGCCCATGCCTCCGAGGTGGCGTCCTGCAGGTGTACCGCCTGATCCCGGAGGTGAAGGAATTCGGTCCCCGCAAGGGCTCCCAGCTCTCCGGCGGGCAGCAGAAGCTCGCGGCGCTCGGGCGCTCGCTCATGTGCGGCACGAAGCTGCTCCTCCTCGACGAGCCCTTCGAAGGCGTCGCCCCGGCGCTCGCCCAGCGCCTCGTCGAAGTCGTCGCCAATCTGAAGAAGGAAGGCATGTCGGTGATCCTGTCCGAGTCCGACCTTCAGCATTCCGAGCGCATGGTCGATCGCCTGTTCGTCCTCGACCGCGGCTCGCTTTCCACGAGGAACTGATCCGATGATCGTCGAAGAACGCATCTACACGCTGCAGCCCGGCAAGGTGCCGGAGATGGTGAAGCTCTACGGCGAGGAGGGCCTTGCGCTGCAGCAGAAGTATCTCGGCAAGTTCCTCGGCTACTTCACGGCCGAGAGCGGCAACCTCAACCAGATCGTCTTCCTCTGGGGCTACGAGAGCCTCGACGACCGCGCCGCCCGCCGAAGCCGCATGGCCGAGGATCCCGCCTGGCAGGCCTACCTGCGGAAGGTGGGCCCGCTCCTCGTCACGCAGGAAAACCGCTTCCTCCGCCCCACCGCTTTCTCGCCGATCCGCTGAACCCTATTTAGGGACAGACCCCATTTCAGCGGACGCGAGCTCCGCGCGTCTGGCCTCGGCCCGGAAGCGCACCAGCGTCCGTCCGGCGAAGGCGAAGAACTCGACTGTGACGCGCGTGCCGATCTCCACTCCCGGTCCGGCGTGGCCGACGAGGCGGGCGCCTTCGTCCAGGTCCACGACGGCAAGGGTGTAGGGGGCGAGGGGACGCAGCTCGGCGAGCGGCGGCTCCTCGACGCGCGTGGCAGCGTAGACGACGCCGCGGCCTGCGGAGCGGCGCCACTCGAGGCGGGTGCCGCGGCAGCGGCGGCAGGCGCGGCGCGGCGTCGATTGCACCGCCTGGCACCCGGCGCAAATCTGATAGCGCACCTCGCCCTTCTCGAGCCCGCGAAAGAACGGCGCCGCGGGCGCGCTCGCCTGCCATGACCTTTTTCGAAGTTTCGATTTTTCTTCCAACGCTCGCTCGTTCCGCCTTATCCACCAGGTTCCGCGACGTCCATTCTGGCGCCTTGCCTTTGGACGGGCCGGGCCGGATTCGAAAGGCGGCCGCCGTCACGCTTGAAAGCCGGCAGGGGAGCCCCTATCTGGACCAAAAATTGCGGGAGAACAGACGCTTATGACGACTGCCGCCCAGGCCAGAGAAACCCTCGGCTTTCAGGCCGAGGTGAAGCAGCTCCTCAACCTGATGATCCACTCCTTGTACAGCAACA
>CAYWSG010000136.1:0-7240 GCA_964461055.1 uncultured Enterobacteriaceae bacterium
CCGTCGAATTTGAGCAAGCTCTCCTTCACCATGCGGCGCATGAGGTCGGTCACGTCGGCCTGATGCACGCCGTCCCGGAATCGCCCCTCGAAACGGTCGCCGTCGAGCAGCGCCATGAATAGCTGGAAATCCTCTTCCTTGCCGTTGTGCGGCGTCGCTGTCATCAGCAGGAAGTGGCGAGTCAGACCGGAAAGCATTTGCCCTAGCTTGTAGCGCTTGGTGTACTTCACTTCGCCGCTGAAGAACGTGGCCGACATCTTGTGCGCTTCGTCGCAGACCACGAGATCGAATCGGCAGTCGGGCGCGCTGAGCTTGGCCTGCACATCTTCGTCGCGGGAGAGCTTGTCGAGCCGGGCGATGACGAGGTCGTGCTCGAGGAACCAGTTGCCGGTACGTGCCGATTCGAGACCCTCGTTGGTCAGGATCTCGAATGGCAGATCGAACTTGCGGTACAGCTCGTCCTGCCACTGCTCCGCGAGGCTGCCGGGGCAGACGACGAGACAACGCTTGAGATCGCCGCGCGCAATCAGCTCCTTGATGAGGAGGCCCGCCATGATCGTCTTACCGGCGCCGGGATCGTCGGCGAGTAAGAAGCGTAGCGGCTGACGCGGCAGCATGGCCTCGTAGACTGCGGTGATCTGATGAGGTAAGGGTTCGACCTGAGAGGTGTGGACTGCCAAGACCGGGTCGAAAAGATGCGCCAACCTGATGCGGTGTGCTTCTGACACCAGACGGAAGAGATGGCCGTCAGCGTCGAAGCTCCAGGGACGCCCCACAGCAACGATCTCTAGGCGAGTCTCGTCGTGCCGATACAGAATTTCTTGGCCAAGCGCACCGGACGCGTCCGCATAAATCAACGTGAGGGCGTCCGAGCCGTGCCACTCGACGTTCTTCACCGTCACCGAAGTATCGGGGCGGATGCCTCGGACGGCGGCGTTGGGTAGGAGGTCCTCGAGCTTCATCAAGTCTTCAGACCGGAGATTCTGTCGGGCCCCGCTCTGGTTCGGCAAGGTCCTCGACCGACGGCAAAGCCGCAATACTTTCCAACTCCCCCACCCCCTCCTCCCCGATCCCCTGCAAATCCCCCACGACGTTCAGCATCCCCGTCGTCATGCGCTGTAGCTGCTTTTCGCGCTTCGCCCAGATGCGCGTCATCGCAGACTTCTCGGCCTCGAGGTCTTTGCGCATGGCGTCGAAGCCCTCGACGATGGTGCGCACGCGCTGGGCGAACTGGGGGCTGCAGATGTAGTTGTAGAGGAGCTCCATCTTTTCGCTCCTACCGGCGTTGGCTAGACGGAGCTTGTGCATCTCGAGGAGCGTGCTGCGGAGCGCCTCGGCGAGGCCGCGGGCGGCCTCGAAGCGGGCGATCCAGACGTCGGCTTCGCGGATGATGGGCTCGCGCACGTCCTTTGGCATGGTGCTGGTGACGAGGACGGCGAGCTCGGCGCCGACGACCTGCTGGTCGTCCTTCAGCTTCTGCAGCCAGGCGTTCTGCCAGGCCTTGGTCTGCTTGGTCTCCCAGACGATGGTGCCGCAGGGCTGGCCGGAGGGGGAGCGCACGCGCTGCAGGAGGTCGGCGCCGTTCACGCCCTTGGGCACGGGGAGGATCTCGTCCATCGGGAAGGCGCTCTTCAGCATGGCCTCGAGGCCGAGCTCGAGCGCCTCGCCCTGGGTCTGCTGCGAGCCCTGCTCGAGCTTCCTCTTGAGGTCGGCGGCCTCGCGCTGCGCGGACTCGAGCTGCGCCTTGTACTGCGCCTCGCGCTGGCTGAACTCGGCGGCGGCGGCGCGCTGGGCGGCTTCCTGGAGCTCCTTGCGCGCTTCATCGAGCTTCCGCTGGTACTCGAGGTCCTGGTTCTTCGCCTTCTCCTCGATCTCGAGGAGGCGGCGGCGCAGGCCGAGCTCCTCGGCGCGGAACTTCTCCAGCGCGCTCTCCTTGGCGGCGAGCGCCTCGGCCTGGGCCTTGAGCTGGGTCTCGTGCTCCTCGCGGGCGGCGGCCCTGGCCTGCGCGCGGGCGGCGTCGAGCTGGATCTTCGCCGCGGCGGCGGCGGCCTCGGCGGCGGCGGCCTTTTCCTGGAGCTGCTTCACCTTCTCGGCGGACTGGCGCTCGGCCTTGCGCGCGGCCTCGGCGGCGAGCTCGGCTTCCAGGGCCTTGTGCCGCTCGGCGAAGGTGCGCTCGTAGTCCTCGGCGTAGCGCTCGATGGTGTTGCGGGAAATGCCTTCCGAGAGGGGGAAGGCGTGGCTGCACTTCGGGCAGCCGACTTCCTCCTCGGCTGCGACGATGATCGTTCTTGTCATGGGAACCCCCAGGGCGAAATTAGCACTGTTTGCGGGCTTAGGCGGCGTGCGCGCTAAGGGAGAACTAAGGGAGAACGTAAATCGGCGTCAATGCGTCCGGCTTCGACCCCCGCGGGCCGCTGCGCGAGCGCCGCGGATGCAGCAATTTCAGCGGCGCTTAATCCAAATGAGGTATGTCCCTCTCACTTCCGTGGAATCCGGCGGTAGCGGTGCCCGATGGTGACGACCGTGCCGTCGGAGCCGACGATGGCGTAGGTGCGCACGAGGCGCTCGGCCTCCCGGGCGACGGCGGGGGCCTTGCGCGCGAGGCGCCGGCGCGCCTTCTTGTCGAAGAAGACGATGTCGCCGCCCCGACCGGCGGGCGCAACGCTGCCGAAGGCGAGGAGCACCTCGAGCGCCTGGGTGCGGATGCCGCGCTGCTGCATGCGCGCGCGGGCGTGGGCGGTGATCTCCGGGACTGGCATGGCGGCCTCCTCGCTCCGGTTGGGACACCAGTATGAGGAGCGTGGTGGCTCAGGGCGTGAGCCAGCCTGCCGAAGCGGGCGCTCGCCGGGCCAGGCGAGTCCTGGGGTGCGGCTAGCGCCGCGGCGGCACGGCGCGGGTGTCGCTCGCGTCGGCGCCGACGCCCCGGCGGCCGGGCGCACGGCCGGGCGGCGGCTGGACGGGCGGCGGCGGCTCGAGCGGCGGGCACGGACGCGCCTGCGGCGATGCGGTCGTCAGCGTGAGCGGCGTGCCGTGGTGGAGAAGGTCGAGCGGCTCCCCCGCGAGGAGCTCGTAGCGCGCCTCGTTCCTGCCGATGGCGACGCGCAGGCGCCGGCCGCGGTACACGAGCCGGAACGAGAGCCCGGCGAGGGACGGGGGAAGGCGCGGGGCGAAGGCGAGCACCTCGCCGTAGTCGCGCAGGCCGCCGAAGCCGGCGACCGCGACGAGCCAGGCGCCGGCGAGCGCGGCGAGGTGCAGGCCGTCGGTGGTGTTGCCGGCGATGTCATGCAGGTCGACGAGCGCCGTCTCGCGGAAGTACTCGGCGGCGAGCTCGAGGTGCCCGATCTCGGCGGCGACGATCGCCTGGATGGACGCCGAGAGCGTCGAGTCGCGCACCGTGATCGCCTCGTAGTAGGCGAAGTCGCGCCGCTTCTGCTCGAGGTCGAAGCAATCGCCGCACACGTACAGGGCGAGCACGAGGTCGGCCTGCTTGACGACCTGGCTCGAGTACAGCAGGTAGTAGGGATAGTTGAGCAGCAGCGGGTACTGCTCCGGCCGGGTGGCCTCGAAGTTCCAGCGGCGATACCGGGTGAAGTGCTCGGACTGCGAAGTGACGCCGAGCTTCTTGTCGTACGGCACCTTCATCGCCTGGGCCGCCTGGCGCCAGTTGGCCGCCTCCTTCTCGTCCACGCCGAGCTCGGCCGCGCGCTCGGGATGGCGAGCCACCGCGTCGGCCGCCGCGCGCAGGTTGCGGGCCGCCATCAGGTTGGTAAACGCGTTGTTGTCCACGAGCGCGGTGTACTCGTCGGGGCCGGTGACGCCGTCGATGCGGAAGTGCCCCGCCGGGTCGTGGTGGCCGAGCGAGTGCCACAGGCGCGCGGTCTCCACGAGCAGCTCGAACCCCGGCCCTTCTTCGAACGCCGTATCGCCGGTGGCGGCGACGTAGCGGCGCACGGCGTCGGCGACGTCGGCGTTGACGTGGAAGGCCGCCGTGCCGGCGGGCCAGTAGCCGGAGCACTCCTCGCCGCGGATCGTGCGCCACGGGAACGCGGCGCCCGCGAGCCTCAGCTCCCGCGCGCGCTCGCGCGCGAGCGGCAGCGTCGAGTGCCGCCAGCGCAGCGCGTCGCGCGCGGCGTGGGGCGCGGTGTAGGTGAGCACCGGGAGCACGTACGTGTCCATGTCCCAGAACGTGTGCCCGTCGTAGCCGCGGCCGGTGAGGCCCTTGGCCGGGATCGCGCGCTGCTCGGCGCGCGCGGCGGCCTGCACCACCTGGAAGAGCGCGAAGCGCACCGCCTGCTGGAGCGCGGGGTCGCCCTTCACCTCCACGTCACCGCAGTCCCAGACGTGGTCCAGGAACGCCCGCTGCCCTTCGAGGAGGCCGTCCCAGCCGGTGCGCTTCGCCGCCGCGAGCGCCGCGTCGACCTGGTCGCGCAGCGCCGGCATCGAGCGCTCGCTCGACCAGCCGTAGCCGACGAGCTTGACCATGGTGAGCGTCTCGCCGGGCTCGAGCTCGCTGCTCACCGTGACGCGCGCGAGGTCGGGCTCGCTCTCGGCCTCGGTGACGGTGCCCGGCGGGCCTTCGATCACGTGCTCGAGCGCCGCCGCCATGCGCAGGCCGCTCGTGCGCGTCTCGTGCCCGAGCGACACCTGCAGGCCGTAGTGCGTGTGGTAGGCGCCGACGAGCGGGGCGCGAAGCGCCGCGGCCGCGCGTGGATCGTCCGTCTGCTCGGGCACCGGCTCGTTCGCCATCAGGATCGACTGCACGGCGATGCGGGTGCGCGCGTCGAGCGCCTCGACCTCGTAGCGGATCGCCGCCACCGCGCGCTGGACGAACGAGACGAGCCGCGTCGATCGCACGCGCACCGCCCGGCCGGCCGGCGAGACCCACTCCACCGAGCGGCGCAGCACCCCGGCGCGCAGGTCGAGCACCCGCTCGTGGTGCCGCAGCGTGCCGTAGCGGACGTCGAACGGCTCGTCGTCGACGAGGAGGCGAATCAGCTTGCCGTTCGTGACGTCGATGAGCGACTGGCCCTGCTCGGGATAGCCGTAGCCGCGCTCGGCGTACGGGAGCGGCAGGCTCTCGAAGAAGCCGTTCAGGTACGTGCCCGGGATGGTGTGCGGCTCGCCCTCGTCCAGGTTGCCGCGCAGGCCGATGTGCCCGTTCGAGAGCGCGAAGAGCGCCTCGGTGTGGCCCAGCCGGTCGAGGCGGAGCTCCGGCTCGGTGAGCGCCCAGGGCTCGATCAGAAGCCCGTCCGGCCCCGTCATCTGGCGCGTCGGATGCCTTGCATGCGCTCCATCGTCCGCAAGAGCGCGCAAAAAGTCTACCGGGCCGGCGCGAGACTACTTGCCGAAGGCCCAGAGAAGCAGAAGGAGCAGCGCGGGCGAAATGGCGATCAGGAAGTCGAGCGGAATCATGCGGCCACTATAGGTACCCAGGTGGCTCAGCGCGTGAGCCTGGAAGATGAACGAACGCCGCCCCGAGCCGCTGCCCTTGCTGCTCCGCATGGCCCATCCGCTGCGGCACGGGCCCTGCTCGATTCATGGCATGAGCAAAGTCATGCCAGTGGATGCGCGCGAAGGCGCTACGTCCGAATGCCCGCCGCCCGACCTCGAGCGCGAATGCGAGAGGTGGGAATGGGCGCGCGCGGCGGGCGTATCGGCGCAGGAACTTCGCCGGGCCGTGCAGGAGTCGATGGCCGGGCGCAAGGACGCCTGATCCCGCAGCCGGCCCGAGGCTCAAGCCACTCGTTGAGCGCCCCGATGGCGCGGCGAGCGGCGTAGTATGGTTCGGATTTCCGAGGAGGAGGAACCCGAATGAGCGAGAAGCTGGAAGACCAGGCGCCGGTGTATCGGCACGCGAACGACATGGAATGGGAGACGCTGCGCTTTCCGGGGCAGCACAGCAAGATGCTGTTCCATCCGAGGCCGGAGGACGGCACCGAGCCCAATGCGGGCCTCGTCAAGTTCGAGCCCGGCTCGCATCACCCGCGCCACCGGCACGACTTCGCGCAGGTCTGGTATGTACTCGATGGCACGTTCACCATCGGCGGGCGCACCTGCACGCCCGGCACGGTCATCTACCACCCGGGCCCGCACTTCGAGGAGGACCTCTCCACCGCAACGGGCGGCCTCATGTTCATCGTCCAGTACGTCGGCCCGCGCACCGGCCAGGGGCCGATCTACGACGGGCGCTTCAACGTGAAGGCGCGCAAGGATCTCGCCGAGGAGAACCTGCAGGTCTGACGCGGCAGTACCGGCAGCCCGATCACGAACGGTCGCTTCCCTGGTAGCGGCGCGCGGCGGCGCTGAGGGCCTCGGCGACACGGGCGCGAAGCGGCTCGGGAGCGAGCACTTCGACGTCGGGGCCGAACTTGAGAATTTCCATCACCAGCTCTCGATCGGCGGCGTAGGGGAGCTCTAGGACGTAGCTGCCATCGGGCTCCTGCTGTGCGCGCTGGCGCGGATGCCAGATCTGCGCCGAGACCCAACGCGCCGCCTCCGGCGCAAAGCGAAGCCTTGCCCACTGCACTTCGCGGCCGGCGAAGATGCCGTAGCCGCTGCCGAGGTGCGCATCGAGCTCGTCGGCCGGGATCTCTTTGGCACGGCTCTCGCGAAGCTCGGCGGCGCGAATGGCATCCACCGCGAAGCTCCGCAGGCCCTCGCGCACGTGGCACCACGCGTCCACGTACCAGTTGCCGCGGTAGTGCACGAGGCGCTGCGGCGAGATCTCGCGCTCGGTCTCGCGGTTCTCCTTGCGGTTGTAGTGGCGAATCCACAGCCGAAGCCGCCTCAGCACGCCGGTCGCGACCAGGCTGAAGAACTTCTCCTCCTTCGAGAATCGCTTGTCCGGCTGGAAGACGCGGATGCGCGCCTGGATCTCCTTCCACGCGGGCTCGCCGCCGAGGATGCCCTTCAGGCGTTCCTGCAGCGGCCCGACGTGCGGCTCGAGCAGCCCCGGCTGCAGCTCGGCGAGCAGCGTCTGCATCGTAAGCAGCGCGTGCGCCTCGTCGGCCGAGAACCACAGGCCCGGCAGCTCGTAGCGCGGCCCCTCGCGCGGCTCGCCGAAGCGGTATCCGTTCGCCGCGCGGTCGTACACGATCGGCGCGTTGAACCGCTCGCGCATGTACTCGAGGTCGCGCTTCAGGCTCGCCCTTGAGATACCGAGCTCTTCCTGGAGGGTGGCGAAGGAAACGACCCTGCGTTCCTTCAGGAGCTGGTCGATCTTGTAGAAGCGCTCGAGGCG
>CAYWSG010000137.1:0-7219 GCA_964461055.1 uncultured Enterobacteriaceae bacterium
CGGTTGATCTCGGCCTCGCGCCGGTCGCGGTCGAAGGCCACCAGCGCGTCCGATACCTCCTGCAGCGCGAGCAGCACCGTGCGCCGGTAGCCGATGACCGCCTGCTCCGCCCGCGCCCGGGCAGCCTCGTAGTTGGCTGTCAGCTCCCCGCCCGTGAAGAGCGGCACCGACGCGCCGAGCGAGACCGAGCCGACCGTCTCGCCGCGGCTCGATACCACCCCGCGCAGCGTGTCGCTCGCGCGTCCGAGGAGCCCGGTGAGCGAGATGCTCGGGAAAAAGAGCGCCCGGGCCACGCCGATGTTCGCGTTTGCCGCCACGAGGTCCTGCTCGGCCCGGCGCACGTCGGGCCGCCGCGCGAGGAGCTCCGAAGGCACGCCGACCGGCACCTGCGGCGGCACGCCGATGCCCGGCAGCCCTGCCTTAACCGTGAACTCTCGCGGCGGCCGGCCAAGGAGCACCGCGAGCGCATTCTCGGCTTGCGCGATCTGCCGCTCGAGCCCCGGCACCTGCGCTTGCGTCGCGAGGAGCTGGCTTTCGGCCTGGCGCACTTCCGCGTCGGACTGCACGCCCCGTCGCGAAAGCGAGCGCACGAGCCCGAGCGAGTCTTCCTGCGCCTCGGCGGTGCGCAGCACGATGCGCAGCCGCTCGTGCAGCGCCGCGAGCTGCAAGTACTGCTGCGCCACGGCGGCGACGAGCGAGGCCACCACGCTGCGCCGTCCCTCCTCCGTGGCGAGGAGCGCCGCTCGAGCGGCTTCGGTGGCGCGGCGATAGCGACCCCAGAAGTCGATCTCCCAGGAAAGCGCGAGCGCCGCGAGAAAGCTGTTCTCGGTGCGCAGGCTCGGCGTCTGGTTGCCGCGGCTCGCCTCCAGCTCTCCGGTCGCGAACGGAAAGAACGGCGCCCGGGCGGCCGCGAGCTCGGCCTGCGCCTCGAGCACCTGCGCCGCTGCGAGGCGCAGATCGAGGTTCTCGCTCAGCGCCTCCTCGACCAGCCGGACGAGCTGGGGGTCGTCGAACACCTGCCACCACGGAACGTCGGCAATCGCGTGCAGCGTCGGCGCATCGGCCGGCGCGCGCAGGTAGTCCTGCGGCAGCTCGAGCGCGGGGCGCTCGTAGTCGGGCCCGACGGTGCAGCCCGCGGCGAAAAGACAAAGCCATGCGACGAGCGCCCTCATGCGCGCCGGCGAAGGCGTCCGGCGATGCGGTCCACGACGACGAAAAGCGCCGGCACGAGGAAGATGCCGAAGAGCGTCGCCACCAGCATCCCGGCGACCACGGGAACGCCCATGGCGACGCGGGCGCCGGCGCCAGGCCCCGTCGCGAGCGCGAGCGGCAGCACCCCCAGGATGAAGGCGAACGAGGTCATGAGGATGGGCCGCAGCCGCAGCCGCGCCGCCGCGAGCGCCGCCTCGGCCGCGCCCATGCCCTCCTCGCGTCGCACGCGCGCGTATTCGACGATCAGGATGGCGTTTCGCGCCGCCAGGGCGATGAGGAGGATGAGGCCGATCTGCGCGTACACGTTGCTCGTGAGGCCGAAGACCGCGAGCGAGGCAAGCGCGCCGAAGATGCCGATCGGCACGGCGAGGAGCACCGCGAAGGGCACCGACCAGCTTTCGTACAGCGCGGCGAGGAAGAGGAACACGAAGACGAGCGATACGGCGAAGAGGATGGGCGCCTGGCCGGCCGACTCGAGCTCCTGCAGCGAAAGCCCCGACCATTCGTAGCCATAGCCCGCCGGCAGCGTCTGCCCCGCCACCTCGAGGAGCGCCGCCATCGCCTCGCCCGAGCTGTAGCCGGCCGCCGCGTCGCCCGTGACGTCCGCCGAAAGGAACTGGTTGTAGCGCTGGAGCACCGACGGGAGGCTCCCCGCCACCGGCTTGACGAGCGTATCGAGCGGCACCATGTCGCCCGCGGCGCTTCGCACGTGGAAGAGGCGGATGTCCTCGATCCTGCTGCGATAGGCGGGTTCCGCCTGCATCACCACCCGGAACGTGCGCCCGAAGCGGTTGAAGTCGTTCACCTGCAGCCCGCCCAGGTAGGCCTGCAGGGTGCCGAAGAGGTCCGTCAGCGGAACGCCGAGGGTCTTTGCCTTCACGCGGTCGACCTGGATCCGATAGCCGGGGGTGCGCGGGTTGAGGGCCGAGCGGACGGAGGCGATCTCCGGGCGCTGGCGCGCCGCGGCGACGAAGGCGTCGGCCACCTCGGCGAGCTCGAACGGCGTGCCGCCGCGGCGGTCCTGCAGCTTCAGGCTGAAGCCGCCGAAGGCGCCGAGGCCCGGAAGCGCCGGTGGATTGAGCGCAAGGACCACCGCCTCGGGAATCCCCGCCGCCGCGCCCATGATGCGGCCGATGATCGCGCCCACGCTCTCCGCCTCGCTCTCGCGCTCGTCCCAGTGCTCGAGGGCGGCGACGAAAAGCGCGGCGTTCGGCTGCTGCGCGGAGTTGAGGATGTTGAAGCCGTTCACGATCAGGCGGCGCTCGATGCCGGGCGTGCCCTCGAGCGCCTCGCCGAGCTTCGCGCTCGCGGCCATCGTGCGCTCGAGCGAGGCGGCCTCCGGCAGGACGAGGCCGCCGACCGCGAAGCCCTGGTCCTCGGGCGGCACGAACTCGCCGGGCACGTGCGGAAAGATGAGGGCCACGCCGGCGGTAAAGGCGACGAGGAGCGCCACGGCGAGGAGCAGGTGCCGCGTGAGCGCGCGCACGCCGCGACCGTAGCCTTCGAGCGTGCGCCCAAAGCCGCGGTTGAAGGCGCCGAAGAATCGCGTGACCGGATTTCGCGTGCGCTTCGCCGAGCGCGGCCGCAGCACCATGGCGCAAAGCGCCGGCGTGAGCGAAAGCGCGACGAACGCCGAGATCAGCGTCGAGACGGCGACCGTCACCGCGAACTGGCGGTAGAGCGCGCCGGCGATGCCGCCCAGGAAAGCGACGGGCACGAAAACCGCCGCGAGGACGAGCGCGAGCGCCACCACCGGGCCCGATACCTCGCGCATCGCCTGCTCGGTCGCGGCGCGCGGCTCCATGCCCTCCTCGATGTGGTGCTCGGCCGCTTCCACGACCACGATCGCGTCGTCCACCACGATGCCGATCGCGAGCACCATCGCGAAGAGCGTGAGGGTGTTGATGGAGAAGCCGATGGCGAGGAAAACTGCCAGAGTGCCGAGGAGCGAGACCGGCACCGCGAGGAGCGGGATGAGGCTCGCGCGCCAGGTCTGCAGGAAGAGCAGGATGACGAGCGACACGAGCGCGAGCGCCTCGAGCAGCGTCTTCGCCACCTCCCAGAGCGAGGCCCTGATGAACACCGTGCGGTCGTTGATGACCGTGTAGGCGAGGTCGGGCGGGAAGCTGCGGGCGAGCTCCGCGAGGCGCGCGCGCACGCGCTCCGAGACGTCCACCGCGCTCGCCTCCGGCGTGAGGCTGACGGCGATCGCGGCGGCGGGGCGGCCCTCGATCAGCGCCTGCACGCCATAGGCCTGGGCGCCGAGCTCCACGCGGGCGATGTCGCGCACCTGCACGAGCGATCCGTCCGGCTCGGCGCGCACGACGATCGCGGCGAACTCCTCGGCGGTGGCGAGCCGGCCCTGCACCTCCACCCCGTACTGGAACGCCTGGTCGGGCGGCGACGGCGGCTGCCCGACCGCCCCGGCCGGCGCCTGGACGTTCTGCTCGCGGATCGCCGCGGCGACGTCGGCCGTCGTGATGCCGAGCTGCGCCATGCGGTCGGGCCGAAGCCAGATCCGCATGCCGTAGTCGGCGCCGTACACCTGCACGTCGCCCACGCCTTCGACCCGCTTGATGGCCTCGACGACGTTGATGGCGATGTAGTTGCTGAGAAAAAGCGAGTCGAACGTGCCCTCCGGGGAGTGGAACGCCACGTTCATGAGCTGGTCGGGCGTGCTTTTCGTGGTGGTGAGTCCGGTCGCCAGCACCTCAGAAGGCAGGCGCCCGCTCGCCTGCGACACGCGGTTCTGCACCTGGACCGCGGCAATGTCGGGATCGACGCCCGCGTTGAACGTCACGCTTAGCCGGTAGCTGCCCGCGCTCGAAGTGGACTCCATGTAGAGCATGCCCTCGACGCCGTTCACCTGCTGCTCGAGCGGCTGCGCCACGGCCTCGGCGATCGTCTCGGCGCTCGCGCCCGGGTAGGTCGCCGCGACGACCACGCGCGGCAGGGTGATCTGCGGGTACTGCTCGATGGGTAGCTGCAGTCCCGCGATCGCGCCCGCGAGGGCGATGATGAGCGAGGCCACGATCGCGAATACGGGCCGCGCGATGAAGAACTGCGCCATCTCAGCCTTCGGCGGACCGGGGGGCGACGACAGTCCCGGGCGGCGCCTTCTGCGTGCCCTCGACGATCACCCGCTCGCCAGGCTCGAGGCCCGAGCGCACGATCCAGCCCTGCGCCAGCCGCTCGCCAAGCTCGACCGCGCGCTGCTCGGCGCGGTTCTCCGGACCGACGACCGTCACGAACTGCCGGCCGAGCACCTGCGACACGGCGCGCTCCGGAACGACGAGCGCGTCGGGGAGCTCGTCGTAGATGAGCCGCACGCGCACGTTGAGCCCCGGACGCAGCAGGCGCTGCGGGTTCGGGAAGCGGGCCCGAAGCTCGAGCGTGCCGGTCTTGCTGCTGATCGCGCGCTCGGCGAACGCGAAGAGACCCGGCTCGGAATACTCCGACCCGTCGGGCAGCACGAGGCGGATCGGGCGCTCACGCGCCTCGCGGGAGCCGCCGGCTGCGGCGTTGGCCCGCATGAAGCGCACGTAGTCGGCTTCCGGGATACTGAACTCGACGTAGACCGGGTCGAGCGTCGACACCACGGCGAGCACCGTCTGGCCCTCGAGGGCGAGACCGCCCACATCGACCTGCTGGAAGCCGATCTGCCCGTCGACCGGCGAGCGCACTTCGGTGTGCTGCACGTCGAGCCGCAGCTTCTCGATCGCGGCCTTCCGCTGGGCGACGGCCGCCGCAGCGGACTTCGCCGCCGCGACGGCCGCGTCGTAGGTCGCGCGGGGGATCGCCCGCTCGGGGAGCAGCGCCTTGTAGCGCGCGACGTCGCGCTGCGCCCGCGCGAGCGTCGCCTGCGCGTCGGCGAGCGCCGCCTGCTCCTGCGCGAGGCTTGCCTCGTAGCTCCTCGGGTCGATGACGAAGAGCACCTGGCCCTTCTCGATGCGCTCGCCCGGCTGGAAGCGGATCTCGCGCACCCGGCCGCTCACCTGCGGGCGAAGCTCGACCTCCCGGAACGCGCGCACCTCGCCGACTGCTTCGCCTGTGACCGTCACGGCTCGCCGCTCCACCTTTGCGACGGTCACCTGCGGCGGCGCCGGCGGCGGCGGCTTGGGCGGATCGGAGCAGCCGAGAACGACCGCGGCCGAAGCAAGGAGGACGACGGGGAGCTTCATGCCGCAGGGGCGACGCTCACTTCGCGGCGCGCGGCGCGAGCTTCCAGAGCTCGCCGTTCTCTTCGTCGGTGACGATGTAGAGCGCGCCGTCCGGACCCTCGCGCACGTCGCGGATGCGCCGGCCGCGCTCGGCGAGCAGGTGCTCCTCGCCCTTCACCTTCGCCTCCTCGAGCACCAGCCGGACGAGCTTGCGGTCCTTCAGGCTGCCGACGAAGAGACTGCCTTTCCACTCGGGGAACGCCTCGCCCGTGTAGAACTGCGCGCCCGAAGGCGCGATGACCGGGTCCCAGTAGTACACGGGCTGCTCGAAGCCCGGCTTCGCAGTCACGGCGCCCGGGATCGGCTGGCCCGAGTACTCCTGGCCGTACGAGACGAGCGGCCAGCCGTAGTTCTTCCCCCGCTGGATGAGGTTGAGCTCGTCGCCGCCGCGCGGGCCATGCTCGACGACCCACAGGCGTCCCTGCGGGTCGAAAGCCATCGCCTGCACGTTGCGATGGCCGAGGCTCCAGACCTCGTGAGCGGAGCCGTCGGGCTTCACCCGCACGATCTTGCCGAGGGTGCTCTCCGGGTCCTGGGCGTACTTGCGCATCGCCCGGTCGGAGCGCTCGCCCGTGGAGACGAAAAGCATGCCGTCCGGCCCGAAGGCGAGGCGGGAGCCGTAGTGCATCGTGCCGTCATACGTCGGCATGACGCGGAAGATGACCCGCACGTCCTGCAGCGCGCTGCCGTCTTCCGAGAGCACGCCGCGGGCGACTGCGGTGCCGTTGCCGCCCTTGCGCGGCTCGGCGTAGCTCCAGAAGAGCGTGCGGTCGCGCCCGAACGAGGGGCTGAGCGCCACGTCGAGCAGCCCGCCCTGGCTGCGGGCGTCGACCTTCGGCAAGCCCCTGATCGGCGCACCCACCTTGCCTTTCGCGGAGACGATCCGAAGGCGCCCCCGCTTCTCGCTGACGAGGAGCCGACCGTCCGGAAGCGGCTCGACCGCCCACGGGTTCTCGAGCCCTTTCGCCAGCACCACCACGTCGAAAGCCGCTTCGGACGGTGCCTCGCAGGCGCGCGTCTGGCCGATGAAGGCGGGACGCTGCTCCGGGGCGTTCGGCTCGCGCTTCTCGATCGGCACGCACTCGGCGGCGAGCGCCGGCCCGCCGGCCAGGGCGAGCAGCAGGGCAGACAGGATCGTTCTCATGGCCGCGGTGGAGCAAAATTCAGCCCCGCCGGGCGCGGCGTTCGGAGTATCCAGCCCGAAGCACGGACCGAAGTCAGGCCGCGAGCAGCCAGGCGATTGCGTCGGTCTCGCTGCCGAAGAGGCGGGCGTGCAGGCCGGCGCGCGTCGCCTCCTGCTCGGCCTCTGCGTAGACCTCCCGGACATCCGCATGGGCGGCTACGAGGGCCAGCCTGAATCCGGGGGACAGTTCCGCCACCGCCGCACAGCGCATGCCGGCCACCAGGGCGCGATGCGCTTCCGGGTCGCCGTTGGCGCCGATCACCAGCGCCTTCTCGATGCCGCTGCCGAGGCACATCACGGAGATCGTGCGGTAGCAGTCCTCGATCTCCTTGTCCGGACCGGGGCCGACCACCGCCCGCACGAAGGCGCCGGACCGCTCGATGTTGCAGGAGACGAGCACGGACCGAAGGTGGAGGGCCCGCGAACCGTCCGCAATACCTGCAAACCCCACCTTCAAGCCCTACCTCCGCGGCGCGCCGGCGCGAGACGTCGCCCGTGCCCGCCCGGCGCTAGAGCAGCCACTCGATGGGCAGCCACGAAAGGATCCGAATGGCCATGCGCGAGGCGACGCTCGTCCCGGGCTCCGTGTCGTGGCGCACCAGCT
>CAYWSG010000138.1:0-6850 GCA_964461055.1 uncultured Enterobacteriaceae bacterium
ACGCCATTCCCTTGCCGCGCGCCGCCAAGAAGAGGCTGCAGGTCGACAACGACAGGCCACACCGACTGGTGCACGTGCATGCCCGAGCCGTTGTCGCCGACGACGGGCTTGGGCATGAAGGTCGCCGTCTTGCCGTACGAGGCCGCGACGTTCCAGACCGTGTACTTGAGGATCTGCATCCAGTCGGCGCGCTGCACGAGCGGCGCGAAGCGCGTCCCGATCTCGTTCTGGCCGGCGGAGGCGACCTCGTGGTGATGGACTTCCACCTCGACGCCCTGCTGCTCGAGCGCGAGGCACATGGCATTGCGGATGTCCCACTGCGTGTCGGTGGGCGGCACCGGGAAGTAGCCGCCCTTGACCGGCGCGCGGTGCGCCATGTTGCCCGACTCGTAGTCGATGCCCGTGGACCAGGGCGCTTCCTCGGACTTGATCTTCACGAAGGACCCGGACATGTCGACATTCCAGGTCACGCCGTCGAAAATGAAGAACTCCGGCTCCGGGCCGAAGTAGGCGACGTCGCCGATCCCCGTGGACTTGAGGTACGCCTCGGCTCGCTTGGCGATGCCGCGCGGGCAGCGGTTATACGGCTTGCCGTCGGAGGGCTCGAACACGTCGCAGTTGATGTTGAGCACCGGCTCGTCGGTGAACGGGTCGAGACGGGCCGTGCCGGCATCGGGCATGAGCAGCATGTCGGACGCCTGGATGCCCTTCCACCCTGCGATCGAGGAGCCGTCGAACGCGTGGCCGTCCTCGAACTTGTCCTTGTTGAAGTGCCTGGCCGGCACGCTCACGTGCTGCTCCTTGCCGCGCGTGTCGGTGAACCGGAGATCGACGAACTTGACCTCCTTGTCCTTGATGAGCTTCAAGACGTCATCGGGCGTCATCGCCATGGGGAATCTCCTGAGCGTGTCTTTGTGTTGTAAGTCGGCAGATCGCAGGAGCAGATTCCATGCCAGTCGAGGAGGCGCGCTGCTCGTGCGCGGGTTCCGTGGGTTCCGGGTCGGGACGAAGGGAGACGGAAATTCTACCGAACGCCCATGCACCAGACAGGGGCGATTTTCGCCGCCATGCACAACCCCGGTGCGTCGACGGTGCGCTCGCGGTGCATCAATACCTGGCTCGTATAATGATCGGGGTGAGCGACATCGACGCCATCCGCCGGGCTGCCCGGGAGCGGGCGAAGCAGATGGGCCTCTCCTACGAGGGCGCCCTCCTTCCCGCGGAGGCCTACGCCCTCATGCAGGCGGGCGCAAAGCTCGTGGATGTCCGCACCAGGCCCGAGATGCACTACGTCGGCCGCGTCCCGGGGAGCCTTCCCATCGAGTGGCAGACCTGGCCGGACTCCAGGCCGAACCCCGAGTTCCTGCGCGAGCTCGCCGACGCGGTCGACAAGGACGAGCCGGTCATGTTCCTGTGCCGGTCCGGGGCGCGCTCTCACTCGGCGGCCGAAGCCGCCACGCGCGAGGGCTGGAAGACGGCCTACAACATCCTGGAAGGCTTCGAGGGTCCCAAGGACGCCGACGGGCACCGCAACACCGTCGCCGGCTGGCGCAAGTCCGGCCTGCCCTGGATTCAATCCTGAAGGGATCGACCCTTAAAGGGGTCAGAACAGTTTTCTTGTAATGCTCGGCTGCCGGGCCCGAGTTTCCAGATAATTGCTCTGACCCCTTTTTTGCTTTCTAGGCCTCGGACCAGTCCACCCAGCCGAGCCAGGCGGTGAGGAGGACGAGCACGCCGAAGACGATGCGGTAGTACGCAAACGGCCGGAAGTCGTGCCGGCTCACGTAGGCGAGGAGGCTGCGCACGACGAAGAGCGCGGCGACGAACGAGGCGACGAAGCCGACCGCGAACACGGGCATGTCGCCGCCGTGCAGGAGCTCCCGATTGCGATAGAGATCGTAGGTGACGGCGCCGAACATGGTCGGGATGGCGAGGAAGAAGGAGAACTCCGTCGCCGCCTTGCGCGAAAGGCCGAAGAGGAGGCCGCCGATGATCGTGGCCCCCGAGCGCGAGGTGCCGGGAATGAGGGCGAGCGACTGGGCGAAGCCGACTTTCAGCGCATCGGTCCAGCGCATGTCTTCCACTTCGGCGACCCGGACTGCGCGGCCCGGGCGCTCGACCCACAGGATGAGGAGGCCACCCGCCACGAGCGCCGCGGCGACCGGAACGGCGTGAAAGAGCACCGACTTGATGGCCGAGTGGAAGAGCACGCCGAGCACCGCTGCCGGCAGGAAGCCGACCACGAGGTTCGAGGCGAAGCGCCGGGACGCCGGATCGCCCGCGAGGCCCGCGAGCACCCGGGCGAGCCGCGACCGGTACTCCCAGCACACCGCGAGAATCGCGCCGAGCTGGATCATGATGATGAACACCTTGTGCTTCTCGCCCGCGATGCCGAGAGCTGCGCTCGCGATGATGAGGTGCCCGGTGCTCGAGATCGGCAGGAACTCGGTCAGGCCCTCGACAATGCCGAGGAGGAGTGCCTCGATGAGCGCGTAGAAAGGCGCTGCAGGTTCCATGGGTGGTTCGCTTGTTGTTATGGACGGTTCGCCTGTTGCCGGGCCGTCCATTGTTGCAGGAACGCCTCGACGTTCGGCCAGAAGGCCGGTGCGCCATCCGTATCATTGTGCCCCGCGCCCTCGAGCTCGAGCCAGCGCCTGGGGCCGTCCCAGGCTTCGTAGAGACGCCGCGCGTGCTCCGCGGGCACGACCTGGTCGCGTGCCGCGGCGATGCAGAGAAGCGGCGCGCGGATGTGCGGCGCAAGCGCGAGCGAATCGAACCGGTGCCGCAGGAGCAGCCCGACCGGAAGCAGCGGATAGTGCCGCTTGGCCACCGCGACGAGACTGTCGAAGGGCGTGACGAGCACGAGCGCCGCCACGGAACGTTGGGACGCGACGTGCACGGCCGGACCGCTGCCGAGGCTGCGGCCGAAAGGAACCACTTGTTCCGCACCGAGCTTGCGTGTCGCGTAGTCGTGCCAGAGTAGAGCATCGGCGGAGAGCTTCGCCTCGGAGGGCGAGCCTTCGCTCCCCCCGTAGCCGCGGTAGCTGATGAGGAGCCAGTCGAAGCCGGGAGCGCGGGCGGCCGCTTCGGGGATCATCCAGGCGACGTCCTCGGCATTGCCGCCGAAGTAGAGGACCACGGGAAGCGGCGCACCCGGTTGCCCCTGGGCGCGCTCCCCCTTTCGCCCGTGGACTCGCCAGGCGTGCAGGCGCGCGCCGTCAGGCGCTTCGAGATAGACCTGCTCGACCCACGGATACTGCTTCGCGATGACGAGGCGCCGCGCTTCGGAAAGCGGCTGGGGGTGGAAGATGAGCCGCTCCTGCGCGAGGAACAGGGCGAGCGGCAGGCCGACGAGCGCCGCCGCCAGGACGAGGACGGCGGCCACCGCGTTCAGCCGCCGCCGAGCGCGCCGGCGACCGCCGCGAGAATGCGCTCGCGCGAGTCGTTCTTCATGAGCCAGCCGCGAATGCCGTGACGCTCGGGCTCGGGGATCGCCTGCGGATCCGAGGCAAGGCCGGCGAGCATCACGACCGGCGCGGCGCCGAGTCGATGGCGGACCTCGGCGATGAGCGCGAGCGGCTCGCCGTCGGGCAGTCGCGCGGCGAGGAGCCAGGCGCCGTACTGCCAGCGCGCAAGCAGCGCGCGCGTGGCCGCCGCATCGGGAGCGATGTCGACCGAATAGCCCGCCTTCTCGAGCACCATGGCGAGGTACTCCGCATCGACCGTGTCGTGCTCCGTGACGAGGATCCTCCGGCCGCTCTGCGCGGCCGCATCGCCCTCGGCGAGCACCGGCAGCTCGAAGAAGAACACCGTGCCGCCGCCGTCGCGATCCTCGAAGCCGATCTCGCCGCCCATCATCTCCACGAGGCGCTTGCAGATCGCGAGCCCGAGCCCCGTGCCGCTGCGGATGCGCGAGTCGGCGGAATCGGCCTGCGCGAAGCGCCCGAAGATGCGGCTGCGGAAGGCGACGGGGATGCCGGGCCCGCGGTCGCCGACGGCGACGCGCGCCGTGCCCTCGCGCACGGTCACCGACACGTCGACCGTGCCTTTCGGCGGCGAGAACTTGGCCGCGTTGGAGAGGAGGTTCGTCATCACCTGCATCAGCCGCTTCCGGTCGGCGCGCACGACGACCGCGGGCGGCTCGGCCTGCAGCGCCAGGCGGACGAGAAAGCGGTCGGCGAAGCCCTGGTTGAGGCGAAGCGACTCGCGCACGAGCTCGTCGAGGGCGACGGGCTCCGGGACGATGGTGAGGCGTCCGGACTCGATCTTCTCGATGTCGAGCACCTCGTTGATGAGGTCGAGCAGGCGCTGGCCGTTCCGTTCCGCGATCTCCACGACCTCGTCCTGGTCCTGGGGCACCTCGCCCAGCGCGCCGCTGCGCAGGAGCTGCAGCGAGCCGAGGATCGAGGTGAGCGGCGTGCGCAGCTCGTGGCTGAGCGTCGAGGCGAACTCGCTTCGCACGCGCTCCGCCGCCCGCTGCTGCGTGATGTCGCGACCCTGCAGCACGACCGAGGCGACCTTGCCCTCGTCGGTGACGAGCGGCGTGAGCGTCCACTCCACCGTGATCTCGAGCCCGTCGCGGCGGGCGCAGCGCTCGGCCACGCGGGTCTCGGGCTTGCCCGCCGCCACGAACTCGGTCCACCAGCGCTCCGTGCGCTCGCGATCCTCGGCGCCGAAGAGCATGGTGATGCCGCTGCGGCCCACCATCTCGGGACTCGCGTAGCCGAACAGGTTCTCGGCCGCCGGGTTCATGTCCAGGATCGTGGCGCGCGGGTCGACCTCGAACACGGCGATGGGCGCGCGCTCCGAAAAGAGCGCGAGCTTGCGCCCGTACGCCTCCACGGCGCGGTGCGCCTCGAGGAGGCTCTCGAGCTGCTCGCCGAGCTGCGCCTGGATCTCGGCGTTGTCTCCCGAGAGCTTCCGATAGGCGCCGCGCAGGCCGTAGGCGGCGGTGAACGCCCGGCCGAGCTGGTACGCCGTGACCACATTGGCCGCGTAAAGAAGCGGCACGGCGATGCCGAGCAGCCGGAAGAACTCCGTCCCATGGGCGAAGAGCACGACGTTGAAGGGCAGCATCACGCCCGCGGCGAAGAGCGCGTAGAGCCACCAGACCGTCGAGAACATGGGCAGCCCGCCGGAGGCGACCAGCGCCACCACGAAGGCGATGAAGACCTGCTCGTCCTCGCTGCCCGGGAAGAACGCCGCCGCCGCATAGCCCCAGCCGGCGCCGAGGGCGGCGGCGCCCAGCGCGAGGCGGCGGATCCAGAGCGCGGCCGACCGGACTTCGGGACGGCTGCGCCGGTAGGCCGCGAGCAGCGCCCAGAGCGCTGCGGCGAGCGCGAGCATGAGCGCCTGCCAGAACACGATCACGCCGGCAGGCCGCGAGCCCCAGAGGAATGCCGAAAGAAGCCCGCTCAGCGCGGCGGTGGCCACGATGGTGGGGAGAATGCGGCGATAGAGATATTCGCAGCGCTCGGCGAGCACCTCCGCGGCATCTCCGGCGCGCGCGAGGCCAAGTTCCGCATTCATGGGGTAATCTTAAAGCCCTTGCCCGGAGGCCGGTTGAAGAGAAGCGTACCCGTGTCGGAGCTGCAGTTCGGCATGTACGTGGCCGAGCTCGATCGCCCCTGGACCGACACGCCGTTCATGTTCCAGGGGTTCATCCTGCGCACGCGGGAGCAGCTCGAGGCGCTGAAGAAATACTGCCGCGTCGTCTACGTCGATCCCGAGCGCAGCCAGGTCGACGACGACCCGCCGCCGCGGAAGGTGTACGCGCAGGAAACGACGGTCGAGCGCGAGTTTCCCGCGGCGAGCGCGGCGTACCGGCGCAGCGAGCCGGTCGTGCGCGACATCTTCGCCTCCGTGCGCGCCGGCCGCACGCTCGACGCCGAGCACGTCAGGCAGGCCGTCTTCAGCATGACCGACAGCGTGCTGCGCAATCCGGACGCGCTGCTTCTTTTCTCGCAGCTTCGCGAGAAGGGCGAATACACGCACTCCCACGCGCTCGACGTCGCGGTCTACATGGTGGCCTTCGGCCGCTTCCTGCAGATGGATCGCGACGACATCGCCATGCTCGGCTACCTCGGCATGCTGCAGGACATCGGCAAGGTGCGCCTGCCCGACGAGCTGCTGTACAAGCGCGATCGGCTCTCGGAGGCGGAGTTCGAGCGTGCCAAGCGGCACGTGCGCGACTCCGTCGAGATCCTCAAGGCGACGCCGGGCCTGCCGCCCCGCCTGCCGGAGCTCGCCGCCCTGCACCACGAGCGCCAGGACGGCAGCGGCTACCCGCGCGGCCTTGCCGGCCGGGACATCGGCACGATCGGCGCCATCGCCGGCATCGTCGACACGTTCGATGCGCTCACGGCGCGACGCCCCTATGCCGAGCCCGTGGCGCCCTCGGCGGCCCTCAGCATGCTCTACAAATGGCGCGGGGCCTTCTTCGACGCGGCGCTGGTGGAGCAGTTCATCCGCTGCATCGGCATCTTCCCGGTCGGCAGCACCGTCGAGCTGAACAGCGGCGAGGTCGGCATCGTCATCGCGCAGAACCTCGCCAAGCGGCTGCAGCCGCGCGTCATGGTGATCCGCGACGCGCAGGGCCAGCCGCTGCGGCCGCAGAAGCTCCTCGATCTCTCGCGCGGCCCCAAGGCGCCCGGGGGCGACCCCTACCGCATCCGGCGCACGCTGGAATTCGGCCGGATCCAGACGAGCGTCGACGAGCTCTTCCTGCAGTAGGCGGACTCGCTACCCGTAGGCGGGCTCGCTACCCTTCGGGGGCGTAGATCTCGCCGCCCTTCTTGACGAACTCGATCGCCTTTTCCTTCATGCCCTGCTCGACGTAGTCGCGCACGTC
>CAYWSG010000139.1:0-6750 GCA_964461055.1 uncultured Enterobacteriaceae bacterium
CCGAGCTCGCTGCTGGCCAAGGACACCTCCAACAAGACCGTCTTCCCGGTGTTCACGGCGGGCGCGGGCTTCGGCATGCCCGAGCTCGAAGGGGCCGCGGACGCGGTCATGGTGCCGGACCCGGGCACGTTCCGCGTGCTCCCCTGGGTGCCTAGGACGGGCTGGGTGCTGTGCGACCTGAGGTTCGCGAACGACAAGCCCGTGCCCTTCGACACGCGCGCGCTGCTGAAGAAGGCGCTCGCCGACCTGGCCGCCGCGGGCTACGGCTACCGCGCGGGCCTCGAGATCGAGTTCCACGTGTTCCGGCTGCTGGATGCGAAGCTGCGTCCGGAGGACGCGGGCCAGCCGGGGACTCCTCCGGATGTCGGCTTGCTCACCTCCGGCTACCAGCTGCTGTCGGAGACGCGCCACGACCAGCTCGAGCCCGCGCTCGACGCGCTGCGCCGCGGGCTGGAAGGATTGCGGCTGCCGCTGCGCAGCTTCGAGTGCGAGTTCGGGCCGAGCCAGGCCGAGGTGACCCTCGGCGTGCAGGACGGGCTCGAGGCGGCAGACGCCATGGTGCTCTTCAGGAGCGCGGCGAAGCAGATCCTGCGCCGCCACGGCTACCACGTCACGTTCATGTGCCGGCCGAAGCTGCCCAACGTCATGTCCTCCGGCTGGCACCTGCACCAGTCGCTCGCCGACCGGCGCGGGGCGAACGCCTTCATGTCGGAGAAGGACTTCCTCTCCGACCTCGGGAAGCACTTCCTTGCCGGCCTGCTGGCGCACGCGAGCGCGTCCGCCGCCTTCGCCACGCCGACCCTGAACGGCTACAAGCGCTACCGGCCCTATTCCCTCGCCCCCGAGCGGGCGATCTGGGGGCGCGACAATCGCGGCGCCATGCTGCGCGTGCTGGGCGGCCCGGGCGACCCCGCCACGCGCATCGAGAACCGCATCGGCGAGCCGGCGGCCAATCCCTACCTTTACTTCGCCTCGCAGATCCATTGCGGCCTGGACGGCGCGCGGCGCAAGCTCGATCCGGGCGAGCCCGAGCAGCGGCCCTACGAGTCGAAGGCGCCCGCGCTGCCCCGCTCCCTGGAGGAGGCGATCGCGGCCCTCAGAGCGAACGAGACCCTGAAGTCGGGCCTCGGCCCGGCGTTCGTGGACTACTATTGCAGGATCAAGGAGGCCGAGATCGCGCGCTTCCACCTCGAGGTCACCGACTGGGAGCACCGCGAGTACTTCGACCTTTATTAGGGACTGTCCCCAATAAGCCATGAAAGACCTCACCCCCACCGGCAAGCTGCGCGTCGGCGTCAACTGCAGCAATTTCCTCCTCGTGCAGCGCAACCCCGACGGCTCGGTGCGCGGCATCGTCCCTGACCTCGCCCACGAGATCGGCAAGCGCATCGGCGCGCCGGTCGAGCTCGTGCTCTACGAAAAGGTCGGCGACGTGGCCGACGGCGGCAAGGCGGGCGCCTGGGACGTCGCGTTCATCGGGGCCGAGCCGCAGCGCGCGCAGGACATCGACTTCACCGAACCCTACGTGGAAATCGAGGCCACCTACCTCGTGCCCGCGGGCTCGCCGATCAGAACGATCGACGAGGTCGACCGCAAGGGCGTGCGCATCGCGGTGGCCGACCGCAGCGCCTACGACCTCTGGCTCACGCGCAACATCCAGAACGCCGAGCTGCGGCGCGTAGAGGGCCTCAACGCCTCGTTCGAGCTCTTCGTGCGCGAGAAGCTCGAGGTCCTCGCGGGCCTCAAGCCCAAGCTGCTCGAGGACGCGGCGAAGCTGCCCGGCTCGCGCATCCTCGAGGGCCGCTTTACCGCCGTGCAGCAGGCGATCGGCACGCCCAAGGGCCGGCCCGAGGGCTACGCCTTCCTGCGCCGGTTCGCCGCCGACATCAAGGCCAGCGGCCTCGTCGCGCAGCTCATCGAGCGGCACGGCATCAAGGGCCTCTCGGTGGCGGGGCCCGCCTAGGCTGCGCGCCGCCATGGCCCGGCTCGTCTATCGGTTCGAGTTTCCCGACGGACGCACGGAGTCGCTCGACGCCGCGGCCCCGCCCCCGCAGCAATCGCTTCCCGGCTGGACGGCGCTGGGCTTCCACCAGTGCGGAAACTGCCCGCTCACGCCCGCGCAGGCCGAGCATTGCCCGATGGCGGTGCGGCTCGTTCCGCTGGTGACGCTATTCGAGAAGGTGCGCTCCTACGACGACGTCACCGCGCAGGTGGAGTCCGAGGAGCGCACGGTCACCAAGCGCACCAGCGTGCAGAAGGTGCTGCGCTCGCTCATGGGGCTGCTCTCGGCGAGCAGCGATTGCCCGCGCATCGAGTTCCTCAAGCCCATGGCGCACTACCACCTGCCGTTCTCGAGCAGCGAGGAGACCATCTATCGCGTCGTCTCCACCTACCTCCTCGCGCAGCACTTCCTGCGCCAGCAGGGCATGCCCGCCGACCCGGGGCTCGACGGGCTGAAGGCGTACTACCGGGAGCTGCAGCAGGTGAACCAGGGGATGGCGGCGCGGCTGGGCGCCATCCGCGACACGCGGGGCGACAGCAGCGTGAACGCGCTCGTGCTGCTGGACCTCTTCGCGCAGTCGCTGCCGGACTCGATCGACGCGCAGCTCGAGGAGCTCAGGCCCGCGTTTCAGCGCTTCCTCGAGAACAACTACGGCGGGGGCTAGCCCTCGACCGGGAGCGCCTCGACCGCGTAGGCGTGGCGGAGCTTGCGCCCGAGCACGGGGTCCTCGAGCTCCATGGAGAACTGCTTCGCCGGGCGGATGCCGCCCTTCGCCGCGAGCGTGCCGCAGAACATCGCCATGCCGGGCCTGAGGCCTCCATACCGGTGCATCAGATCCTCGGGCGAGCGCATCGCCGTGACCGGCCCTTCCTGGTAGAGCGTGTCGTCGGCCCAGGCGCGCAGCACCAGGCTCTCCCAGTGCGGCTTTACCTCGTCGTAGCGCCAGGATTCCGTCGACACGGGCTTCGCGCACAGCTGCTTGGAGAGGCTCACGCCGATCGTCTCGGCCTTGCGATCGGTATGGTCCGATCCCACCGCGACGCGCAGGCCATCGGGCGCGGCAATGAGCACGAACTCCACCTCCCCGCTCGTGTCCGGCCCGGACACCTGGATGGCGTCGGCGTGCGTGAACAGGTTCGCCGCGACGCGATAGAAGATCGGCGTCGTTTTCGGCGGCTTGACGCCGATCTCCTCCAGCTCCCGGATGTGGCGGCGCAGCGCCACCTCGTCGCGGCCGGTCCAGCCCGCGATCACCAGCTCGCGCACCGCCATCAGGCCACCTTGCGCGCGCCCGAGGCCTCGGGCACGCCGTAGCCGGCCATCAGGTCGTCCACGACCTTGTGATAGCCCTCCCACGGCGCCTCGCGGAAATTGTGGTTGCGCACGATGAACGAGGCCCCCGCGTAGAACTTCTCGTACTGCAGGTGCCGGCCGGCGAACTCCGAGCCGATCAGGTCCCAGGCGAGCTTGTAGAGCTTCATGCGCTCGAGCGCGGGCATCTGCGGCGTCTGCCAGTAGGTCTCGAACTGGGCCTTGAGCTTCTCGTCGTGCATCACGGTGACGTCGGCGGGCATCTGGAAGATGCCGCCGCCGCAGAGCTCCCGCAGCGTCTCGATGATCGCCGAGTGGTTCTCGGTGCACCAGTTGAGCGCCGCGTACATGTAGCGCCGGTTGAAGGTCTGGAAGCCGGCCGGCCAGTCCTCGGCGTCCTGGATCTGGCCGGCGATCATGCCGCCGAGCGTCGCCTCGAGCGCGCACAGGCGCCCGAGCACCTCGCGCACCGCCGGGATCTCGTTCGCGCCCGAGGCCTGCGCGATGCGGCTGGCGAGGCCGACGATGAGCTGCATCTTCGAGTGGAAGCGCACGTTCGACTGGTGGTTGCCGTAGCAGTGCGCGGGCGTCTTGATGTAGATGTCGCGCGCGAGCACCGCGTCCATGTGCACGAACACCCGCTCCCAGGGCACCTTGACGTTCTCGCACATCACCATCGAGTCCGACTCGTCGAAGCGCCAGGCGAGCGGGTTGTCGAACTCGTTCGGCGCGTGCAGCTCGAAGGGCTTGCGCGACCACAGCGTCACGCCCGGCGCGTTCACCGGAATGGCGCAGGTGATCGACTCGGGCAGCTGGCTGGGCGCGAGCGGGATCAGGTTGCCGATCCAGATCTCGTTGGCGAACACCGCGCCCGTGGCGAGCATCTTCATGCCCGAGATCACCACGCCGTCGTCGTCCTCGCGCACCACGCGCAGCGTCGGGATCGGCAGGTTCTGCTTCACGTAGAACTCGGGATTGCGCGCGGCCTGCGGCGGGATCACGGCGTACACGCCGTAGACGTCCTCCTGCCTCATGTGCTCGTAGTAGCGCACGAGGTTGTCGGCGAACCTGCCGAACACCGCGGGGTTCGTCGCCATGCCGGTGACGAAGCTCGAGACGTGGTCGGGCGAGCGCCCGAGCAGGCCGTGGCTCGTGTCGGCGATCGCGCGGTGCAGCCGGGTGCGCTTCTCGAGGTCCGCCTTGGTCCTCGCGCGCAGGAAGTAGGCGCTGTAGCGCTCGCCGTCCTCCTCGAAGCTGAAGTCCGGGTTCGACGCCTTCAGGTCGTAGATCGCCGCCATCGAGCGCGCGCCGTTGCGAAACGCCGGGTGCGTGGTGACGTCGTCCACCCGCTCGCCGCCGACGTACACGACGCGCCCGTCGCGCAGGGACTTCAGGTGCTCGGCTCCCGTCTTCAGCATGACGTCCTCCTCACCTCGGCCTGCCGCTGGTCTCGTAGTAGTGGATCTCGTAGAGCAGGCAGCCGCCCTTGCTCGAGAAAGGCCCGTGGTGCACGCCGGGCGGGCGGCAGGCATAGGTGAAGGCCTGCGAGGACTGCCCCCCGCGACCCTGCGCGTCGTTGCCGACGATCAGGTCGCCCTGCACGAGGAACACTTCCTCCCAGTGGTCGTGCACGAAGGGCTCCGTGGAGTACGCCCCCGGCGCGATCTTCAGCAGCCGCGTGCGGCTGCCGCGCTTGGCGGTCTCGTCGATGTCGGAGGCGAGGATCTTCTGCGTGAAGCCCGGCGGGTAGCCGGGCGGCGTTTCCCAGCCGTTCTCCAGGTCTACGCCGACGAACTCCAGGTGGGGCTTGGGGCGGCTCATGCACTTTCCTCGAACGCGCGTTGACTCGGGGGAGTCTCCCTTCGCAAAATGCCTTTGTCAATCAATCCGCCATGACGCCTATCCGGCTCCGCGACATCGACCACCTCGTCCTGCGCGTGCGCGACATCGAGGCGATGCGCCGCTTCTACTGCGACGTGCTCGGCGCCGAGCACGTCGCCTGGCGGCCCGAGTACGGCATGTCGCACCTGAGGGCCGGACGCTCGATGATCGATCTCATCACGGTGGACGGAAAGCTCGGCCGCGCCGGCGGGGCGGCCCCCGCGAGGGAAGGCCGCAACCTGGATCACCTGTGCCTGCGCGTGGAGCCGTTCGATCAGGAGGCGATCGTCGCGCACCTGAAGGCGCACGGCGTCGCGGTCGGGGAGATCCGCACGCGCTACGGCGCGGAAGGCAACGGCGTCTCCATCTACCTCGCGGACCCGGAAGGCAACACCGTGGAGCTCAAGGGCCCCTCGGACGGGAAGGCGCCGCCCGCATGAGCCAGGAGGAACTGCAGAAGGCCCTGGCGCTGCTGCGCGCGGGCGACTGGCAGGCGGCGCACGTCATCGTGCAAAAGGACGAGGACTCGACCCTCGCCTGCTGGGCGCACGGCATCGTGCATCTGATGGAAGGCGATACGTCGAATGCGCGCTATTGGTACCGGGAGGCGAAGCGCGATTTTCCGCGGGAGCCATCGATCGCACGGGAGCTCGACGCCCTCCAGGCCGCGATTCGGATGACTTGAGGTAGCATCGCCCGCTTCGAGACGGAAGGAGAGCATCGCATGGCACAGAACAAGGTCGCAATCGTCACCGGCGCTTCCGCCGGCATCGGAGAAGCCGCGGGCGTCGCGCTCGTGAAGGCAGGCTGGAAGGTGACGTTCGCCGCGCGGCGCGCGGAGCTGCTGGAGAAGATCGTCGCCGACTGCGGCGCCGCCAACGCGCTCGCCGTCGCCACCGACGTGTCCAAGCCCGAGTCGGTGAAGAGCCTGTTTGCGAAGACGCTGGAGAAGTTCGGGCGCCTGGACCTGCTCTTCAACAACGCGGGCATGGGCGCGCCCGCCGTGCCGATGGACGAGCTGCCCTACGAGAAATGGCTGGAAGTGGTGAACGTCAACCTGAACGGCATGTTCCTGTGCGCGCAGGAGGCGTTCCGCATCTTCAAGCAGCAGAAGCCCCAGGGCGGGCGCATCATCAACAACGGCTCGATCTCGGCGCACGCGCCGCGGCCCTTCTCGGTCGCCTACACCTCGACCAAGCACGCGGTGACGGGCCTCACCAAGTGCATCGCGCTCGACGGCCGCGCGCACGACATCTGCGGCGGGCAGATCGACATCGGCAACGCCGCCACGCCGATGACCGAGCGCATGACGAAGGGCGTGCCGCAGCCGAACGGCACCACGATGGTCGAGCCGCGCATGGACGTGCAGCACGTGGCCGACGCGATCGTCTACATGGCGGGGCTGCCCAAGGAGTCCAACGTCCTCACCATGACGGTGATGGCGACCAAGATGCCGTTCGTGGGGCGCGGCTGAGCCCGCGGCTGCGCGCGAGCCTCGGCAAGCGCGCCGGCGTCGCCTCCGGGCTCGTCGGCGCGCTGAGCGTGCTCGGCACGCT
>CAYWSG010000140.1:0-6622 GCA_964461055.1 uncultured Enterobacteriaceae bacterium
CCGTGCGGCAGCTCGGCATGTACTGGATGCTGCTGAACGAAGCGGCGCCGCGGCGCTAGGCCGCGGGCGCCTTCGTCCTCGAGCCGGTCAGTTCGGCTGGATGCCGGCTGCCTTGGCCACGGCGCGCCAGTCGGCGAGCCCCGTGCGGATCATCCGAGCGAATTCGTCGGGCGAGCTGGTGTGCGGGTCGACCTTCAGCCCCTTCATGCGCTCCTGGAACGCCGCCGACTTCACGATGCGCTGCACCTCGTCGTGGAGCCGCTTCACAATGGCGGCCGGCGTGCCGGCGGGCGCGAGCACGCCCATCCAGCTCTCCACCTGCAGCTTCGGATAGCCGGCCTCGGCGGAGGTCGGGACCTCCGGGAACGCCGCGGCGCGCTTCGCCGCCGTCACGGCGAGCGCGCGCACGCGCCCGCCTTCCAGCGCGCCGGCCACGCCGCCCGCGTCGGCGATCGTCATGAGCACTTCGCCGCTCATCACGGCGGCGACCGACTGGTTCGTGCCCTTGTAGCGGACGAACTCGCCCGGCGCACCGGTCTGCGCCTTGAAAAGCTCGAAGGCGAGGTGGTGCACGCCTGCGGCGCCGGCGTTGTTCGCGGTCTTCGGATTCGTCTTCATGTGCGCCGCCAGCTCCTTGAGCGAGCGGAACGGCTTGTCGGCGCTGACCACGACGAAGAACGGGAAGGTCACCGTGGTGGTGATGGGAGCGAAGTTCTCGAGCTCGTACGGCACCTTCTTGAACATCACCGGGTTGGTGGTGAACATGGAGCTCGCGGCGAAAAGCAGCGTATGGCCGTCGGGCTCGGCCTTGGCGACGTGCTCCGCCGCGATCATGCCGGCCGCGCCCAGCTTGTTCTCGACGACGACGGGCTGGCCGAGCGCTTCAGAGAGGTGCGGGGCAAGCACGCGCGCGACGCTGTCGTTGGCGCCGCCCGCGGCGTAGCCGACCATCAGGCGGACCGGCTGGGTGGGATAGCTGCTCTGCGCCGCGGCGGCCGAGGCGAAGGATGCCGCGAAGGCGAACGCTGCGGCGCGCGTAATCAGGTGTTTCAGGCTCATCATTGATGTCTCCTCCTTTGGAACGCCTGATTATGCACGAGAGCCTTCGCGGAGAAGGTGCGCGGCCCGGCAGGTTCGCGTGCGGCTAGAGCGCCGCCTCGAGCGAGCGACGCGCGGCCTCGAGGGGCGGAAGCAGCTGCTCGCGCAGGTCCTTCCGCGCGATGCGGGAGGTGCGCGCGGCGAGGCTCATTGCGGCGAGCGTCCTGCCGCTGCGGTTGCGGATCGGCACCGCGACGATGGACAGGCCGAGCTCGAGCTGCTCGTCGCCGATCGCGTAGCCCTGCTCGCGCACGCGGCGGATCTCCTCCATCAGCTCGCGATGGCCGGTCAGCGTGCGCGGGGTGATTTTTCGCAACTCGCTCGCCTTGAGGATCGCGGCCACCTCGCCGTCGGTCCGCGCGGCAAGAAGCACGCGACCCGTCGCCGCGGCGAAGGCGGGCAGCCGCGCGCCAACGGAGAGCCCCGCCGAGTAGCTCAGGCGGCCGGTCGCACGAGCGATGAACATCACATCGACGCCGTCGAGAATCGCCATGGAAGCGGACTCGTGCACCCGCTCGGTGATCGCCTCGAGCACCGGCTGGGCCGCCTTGGCCACGGGGGAGGCGCTGAGGTAGGCGTGCCCGAGCCGCAGCACCCGCGGCGCGAGCCGGAAATAGCGGCCGTCGGACTCCGCATAGCCGAGCCGGACGAGGGTGAGGAGGCAGCGGCGCGCCGAGGCGCGCGAGAGCCCGGCGTGCCGCGCCGCCTCGGACAGCGTGAGCTGCGGACGCTCGCTGCCGAACGCCTCGATGATCGCAAGGCCCTTTTCAAGGCCGACGATGTGTTCGCGTTCGCCGGTTGACATGCAATATTGACGGACGATAAGTTCTTCGTTCGATTATCGCAAAGTTGTTCGCTTAGCGAACTCGGAGGAGGCACCCAAGAATGTCGAAGAGGCTTCGTTTCGCGTGGCTGCTCGCCGCGGCCTTGCCGCTTGCCGCGGCAGGGCAATCGTTCCCGGCCAAGGCCGTGCACGTCGTCGTGCCGTTTCCCGCCGGTGGCGCTGCCGACTCCATCGCGCGCATCGTCACCGAGCGGATGTCGGCGGCCTGGGGGCAGGCCGTGCTGGTGGAGAACCGCTCCGGCGCAGGCGGCAATGTCGGCGCCGACGTCGTCTACCGCGCGGAGCCCGACGGGTACACGCTGCTCTCGAGCCCGCCCGGCCCGCTTTCCATCAATCACAACCTCTACAAGAGCCTCACCTACGACCCGACGCGGTTCGTCCCGATCACGGTGCTCTGCCTCTCTCCCAACGTGATCAGCGCCCGCAACGGCTTCGAGCCGAATTCGGTGAAGGAGCTCATCGCGTATGCCCGGGCGAACCCGGGCAAGGTGAGCTACGCCTCGCAGGGCAACGGCTCCACTTCGCACCTTTCCGCCGCGATGCTCGCCTCCATGGCGGGGCTGACGATGCTGCATGTGCCGTACAAGGGCGAGGCGCCCGCGCTCACCGACCTCGCCGGCGGGCGCGTCGACATCTTCATCGGCAACCTGTTCGCGGCGCTCAAGCTGCAGCAGGGCGGCCGCATCAAGCTGCTCGGCGTGGCGAGCGAGAAGCGCAACCCCGTCGCCCCGGACATCCCGACGGTCTCGGAAGCCGGCTTGCCCGGCTTCCTGAGCAGCGCCTGGTTCGCGCTCGTCGCGCCGCCGGAGACGCCTGCCGCGGTCGCCCGCGCGATCAACGCGGCGGCGGTCGAGGCCCTGCGCTCCGACGAGGTGCGCAAGAAGCTCCTCGCCCTTGGCGCCGAGCCTGTCGGCGGCTCCAACGCGGAGACGGCCGCCTTCATCAAGGAGGAGACCCGGCGCTGGCACAAGGTCATCCGGGACGCGAACGTCACGCTCGCCAACTAGGAATAGGAACGGGATCCGAGGAAATGAATGCACCTTTGGATAGAAGGACCTGGCCCGCGTCGCTGACGCGGGTTCCCTACTGGGTCTACCAGGACGAGGCGAACTATCGCGAAGAGCTGCGGCGCATCTTCGAGGGGCCGGTGTGGAACTACGCCTGCCTCGAGTCCGACGTCGCGAGCCCGGGCGACTACCGCACCACCTGGGTGGGCGAGATGCCGGTGGTGGTGGTGCGCGCCGACGACGGCGAAGTGTACGGCTTCGAGAACCGTTGCTCGCACCGCGGCGCGCTCATCGTGCTCGACGAAGGCGGCAGCGGTGCGAAGGACTTCCAATGCATCTACCACGCCTGGCGCTACGACCAGCAGGGCACGCTCGTGGGCATCGCCTTCGAGCAGGGATCGCATGGGCGCGGCGGCATGCCGGCCGGATTCTGCAAGGCCGACCACAGCCCGCGGAAGCTCCGCACGGCCACCATCGCGGGCCTCGTCTTCGTCAGTCTCTCCGACGAGGTGCCGCCGATCGAGGAATACCTCGGAGACGACGTGCTCGGGCGACTGGAGCGCGTGATGAACCGGCCGATCCGGGTCCTCGGCCGGTACACGCAGCAGCTTCCGAACAACTGGAAGCTGTACATGGAGAACACCAAGGACACGTATCACGCGAGCCTGCTGCACACGTTCTTCGGCACCTTCCGCATCACGCGCCTCACGCAGGGCGGCGGCGTCATGGTGAGCCCGGAGGGCGGCCACCACGCGAGCTATACCATCGACCTGCCCGAGGACAGGACGAGCCAGGCGTACCGCCAGCAAGGCATCCGGACCGAGGTGGAGGGGCTGCGGCTCGCCGACCCGAGCCTGCTCGATCCGGTGAAGGAATTCAACGACGACATCCAGCTGCAGATCCTCACCGTATTCCCGAACCTCGTGGTGCAGCAGATCCACAACTGCCTGGCCGTGCGGCAGATCCTGCCGCGCGGCACCGGCGCCATGGACCTGCACTGGACCTATTTCGGCTACGCCGACGACTCGCCGGAGATGCTGCGCCGGCGCCTCAAGCAGTTCAACCTCGTCGGCCCGGCGGGCTACGTGTCGATGGAGGACGGCTGCGTGGGGGGCTTCGTGCAGCGCGGCATCGCCGCCGCGGGCGACGAGCTCTCCGTGGTCGAGATGGGCGGCGAAGGCGCCGCCAGCGACAAGACGAGGGCGACCGAGGCTTCCGTGCGAGGCTTCTGGAAGGCCTACCGCAGGTACATGGGTCTATGAATCAGAAGCTCCTTCAGCTGAACGCCGCGTATGCGCGCGCGCTCGACGACGACCGGCTCGAGGAGTGGCCGGGGTTCTTCGTGGAGGACTGCGTGTACAAGGTCACTTCCGCGGACAACTACGCGAAAGGCTACGAGGCGGGGCTCATCTACGGCGACTCGCGGGGAATGCTCCAGGATCGGGTCACCGCCCTTCGCAAGGCCAATGTCTACGAGCGCCAGGCGTACCGCCACATCGTCGGCGTGCCCGTGCTCCTCGGAGAGGAAGCCGGCGCGCAGCGCGCCGAGACGTCGTTTCTCGTCGTGCGCATCATGCGTGACGGAAAGATGGACCTCTTCGCCTGCGGTCGCTACCTCGACCGGGTGGTGGAGGTGGCCGGCGCGGTGAAGTTCAAGGAGCGGCTCGTGGTCTGCGACTCGAGCCGCATCGATACGCTGATCGCCATTCCGCTGTGAGGATGGCCGTGCGGCCATGAGGACCGCCGTCCGGACGTGAAGATCGCGATCGCGATAGGCGACCCCAACGGCATCGGCCCCGAGATCGCGGTCAAGGCGGCGGCGCATTTCGCGGCCTCGCCGATCGAGCCGATCCTGGTCGGCGACGAGCACGTCATCCGGCACTACGGCGCCCCGGCACGGATCTTCCCGGTGAGCAGCCTGGATGCGGAGGCCTTCAGGCCGGGAGCGGTCGACCCGCGCGCCGGGCTAGCCACGGTGGCGTACGTCAGGGCCGCCGTCGAGATGGTCCAGCGCGGCGAAGCGCGGGCCATCGTCGCCTGCCCGCAGTCGGAGACGGCGATCAACCGCGCCGGCATCGCGTTCTCGGGCTATGCCGGGCTGCTTGCCGAGCTCACCGGCACGCCGAAGGACAAAACCTTCCTCATGCTGGTCGCCGCCGGCCTTCGCATCGCCCATGTCACGCTGCACGAGAGCACGGCTTCGGCGCTCCGGCGCATCACGATCGAGCGGGTGGTCGAGGCCGGCACGACGGCAGTGCGCACGGCAGGGCGCCTGGGCATCGCCAACCCGTCGCTCGGCGTCTTCGGCATCAACCCGCATGCGGGCGAGGACGGACTGTTCGGCGACGAGGACGAGCGCATCACCAAGCCGGCCGTCGCGGAGCTGCGCAGGCGCGGCGTGGACGCCCACGGACCGGCGGGCGCCGACCTGCTGCTCTCGCAGCGCAGGCACGACGTCTACCTCGCCATGTTCCACGACCAGGGCCACATTCCGATCAAGCTCCTCAGCCCGTTGCGCTCCAGCGCGCTCTCCATCGGCACGCCGGTGCTCTTCTCGAGCGTCGGCCACGGCTGCGCCCATGACATCGCGGGCAAGGGGATCGCCGACCCCGCGGGCGTGATCGAGACGCTGTCGCTTCTCGGAGGGATCGGCGCCTGACGTTCAAGGTCAAGATCGCGGACAGCGACATCGCGTTCGACTGCCCGCAGGACAAGAGCATTCTCGACGCGGCGCTGGAGGCGGGCTGGGAGCTGCCCTATTCCTGCCGGCGCGGCGCGTGCGAGAGCTGCCGCGCCCGGGTCGTCTCGGGCGAGCTCGCCGGACCGACGGCGCTCACCGGCGAGGCGCTCCTCTGCCGGGCGCAGCCCCGGTCGGACGTCGAGATCGCCCCGCGGGAGATCCGCCGTCTCGATCCGACGGCGCGCAAGCGGATCCGGGCGAAGCTCTATCGGCTCGAGCGGCCCGCGCCCGACGTCGCGAGCCTGCATTTGCGCTTCCCGGCGGGCGTGCGCGTCAAGTTCAGGGCGGGCCAGTACCTCGAAGTCATCCTGGGTGACGCGTCACGGCGGGCGTTCTCGATGGCGAATCCGCCGCAGCAGAGCGACGGCGCGCTGCTTCACGTGCGGATCCTGCCGGGCGGAGCCTTCTCGGACACGGTGCTCGGCGCCCTGAAGACCGGCGACGCGCTGGACGTCGAGCTTCCGTTCGGCGACTTCCATCTGCGGGAGAGCCGCAAGCCGGCGATCCTTCTTGCGGGCGGAACGGGGTTCGCTCCGATGAAAGCGATCGTGGAGGACGTGCTCAGGCGCGGCGTCGAGCGCGACATCGCTCTTTACTGGGGCGCGAGACGGCGGAGCGGCCTCTATGCCGAGGCGCTGGCCCAAAAGTGGGCGTCCCAGCGTCCGTCGTTCCGCTTCGTCCCGGTGCTCTCGGAAGAGTCCTGGGAAGGCCGCTCGGGGCTCGTGCACCGGGCGGTCATGGAGGACTTTCCCTCGCTCTCGGGCCACGAGGTCTATGCGTGCGGAGCCCCCGGCATGGTGGAAGCGGCGAGGCGCGAGCTCGTGGCCGAGCGCGGGCTGCCGTCCGACGCGTTCTACTGCGATCCGTTCGCCGAGTCCGGCGATTCGAGCTAAGCGGTGTCCGGGACCCAGTCGTCGGTGGCGGTGTGCCGGC
>CAYWSG010000141.1:0-6478 GCA_964461055.1 uncultured Enterobacteriaceae bacterium
GCGCTCGTCGCAGCGCTTCTCGTCCCCCTTCTCTTTTTCCTGCCCGCCGCGCTGAGTCCCGCTCACGCGTTCGGCTTCGAGCAGGTCGCCCAGCGGGCCCAGGAGCTCGCCGCTGCGCCATACCGCCGGCCGCCCGGCCTGCCGAAGGAGCTGCAGGGGCTCTCGTACGACGAGTACCGCGACATCCGCTTCAAGCGCGACCGGTTCCTCTGGGGCGGGGACAGCGGCCTGCCGTTCGAGGTCGCGTTCTTCCACCAGGGCCTGTACTTCGAGCACCCCGTGCGTATCCACGAGGTGACGCCGGAAGGCGTGCGGCCGATCGAGTTCGACCCGGCCAACTTCGACTACGGAAAGAACAAGCTCGACCTGGTGAAGCTGCGCTACCTGAACCTCGGCTTCGCCGGGTTCCGGGTGCACTATCCGATCAACACGTCGGGCTACAAGGACGAGGTGCTGGTCTTCCTCGGCGCGAGCTACTTCCGCGCCCTCGGGCGCGGGCAGCAGTACGGCGCCTCGGCCCGCGGCCTCGCGATCGACACGGCGCTCCCTTCGGGCGAGGAGTTCCCGCGCTTCACCGAGTTCTGGCTCGAGCGGCCGGCGCCGGGCGCCGACAGCCTCGTCGTCCATGCGCTCCTCGATTCGCCGCGGGCGGCCGGCGCGTACCGGTTCGTGCTGCGTCCGGGCGTCGACACGCTGCTCGAGGTCAAGGCGCGCCTTTTCCTGCGCGAAGGGGTCGGCAAGCTCGGGGTCGCGCCGCTCACGAGCATGTACCTCTTCGGCGAGAACCATCCCGCGCCTTACGAGGACTACCGGCCCGAAGTGCACGACTCCGACGGCCTCGCCATCCACTCGTCCACCGGCGAGTGGCTCTGGCGCCCGCTCGTCAACCCCCGGCGCCTGCTCGTCACTTCGTTCGCGCTCACCAACCCGCGTGGCTTCGGCCTGCTGCAGCGCGACCGCGAGTTCATGCGCTACGAGGACACCGAAGTGCGCCACGAGCTGAGGCCCGGCGTGTGGATCGAGCCGCGCGGCGACTGGGGCGCCGGGCGCGTCGAGCTGGTGCAGATCCCGGCGCCGGACGAGACGAACGACAACATCGTGGCGTACTGGGTGCCGGACCAGGCGCCCGCGCCCAAGCAGGCCTACGACTTCGAGTACCGGCTTTACTGGCAGAAGGACGCCGAAGTGCGGCCGCCGAGCGCCTGGGTGACGCAGAGCCGTCGCGGGCGCGGCTTCATGAAGAAGCCCGACGACAGCATCCAGTTCGTCATGGACTGGGAGGGGCCGGCGCTCGCGCGCCTGAAGCCCGACGCGGTCGTCGAGGTGCTCGTCGAGGCCGACGCCAACGCGAAGCTGCTCGAGCAGAACGTCTGGCGCAATGACCCGGGCGGCGGCTGGCGCACGGCCGTAAGGCTGAAGCGCCTGGACGCCTCGAAGCCGGTGGAGCTTCGCGCGTATCTGCGAAGCGACGGCCAGGCGATCTCCGAGACCTGGGCGTACGTGCTGCCGCCGCAATGACGCAGCCCGAGGAGGCTCTTGCATGAACGATCCCCGCCCGAGCGCCGCGCTTCTCGCCGGGCCGCCCGTCGTGCGCGGCTCCATGGCGCCGACGGCGCCCGTCTTCGAAAGCGCCCGGCGCCGCGGACGGCAGGTCCCCGCCGACTCGCCGGATCCGCGCGGCCACTGGCATCGCGCCGGGGTCCTGCGCCGGGGCCTGCTCTTCGGGCTCGTGGTCGCGCAGACCGTCCTCGCCACCTACTTCATGTCGGGCGTGCTGCCCTACCAGGGCGGCGAGCCGCTCGAGGTGGCGATCCTCGCGCTCTTCGCGCTCCTCTTCGCCTGGCTCTCCGCCGGCTTCTGGACCGCGCTCGCCGGCTTCGCCGTGCTCCTCTTCGGCGACGTGCATGCCATCTCCGCCACCGCCCGCACGGCCGGCCGGGCGAAGGCGCCGGTCGATCCGGCGGCGCGAACGGCGCTCGTCATGCCGATCTGCAACGAAAGCGTGCCGCGCGTCTTCGCCGGCGTGCAGGCCACGCTCGCCTCCCTGGAGGCGACCGGCGAGCTCGAGCACTTCGACTTCTTCGTGCTCAGCGACTCGAGCGATCCCGACGCGCGCGCCGCCGAGGCGCGGGCCTGGCGCGCGCTCTGCGAGGAGCGCGGCCTGCACGGGCGGCTCTTCTACCGCTGGCGCCGCTACCGGTCGAAGAAGAAGGCCGGCAACGTCGCCGACTTCTGCCGGCGCTGGGGGCGCGCCTATCGCTACATGGTGGTGCTCGACGCCGACAGTGTGATGAGCGGCGAGTGCCTGACGACGCTCGTTCGCCTCATGGAGGCGAATCCGAACGCCGGCATCATCCAGACGGCGCCGCGCTCGGCGGGGCGCGAGACCCTGTATGCGCGCATGCAGCAGTTCGCCGGACGCGTGTACGGGCCGCTCTTTACCGCGGGCCTGCACTACTGGCAGCTCGGCGAGGCGCACTACTGGGGCCACAACGCCATCATCCGCGTCGAGCCCTTCATGCGGCACTGCGCGCTCGGCCGGCTGCCGGGGCGCGGGCCGCTCGCGGGCGAGATCCTCTCGCACGACTTCGTCGAGGCGGCGCTCATGCGCCGCGCCGGCTGGGCCGTGTGGATCGCCTACGACCTGCCGGGCAGCCACGAGGAGATGCCGCCGAACCTGCTCGAGGAGCTCACGCGCGACCGGCGCTGGTGCCACGGCAACCTCATCAACGCGCGGCTCACGTTCGCGCGCGGCTTCCATCCGGCTCATCGGGCGGTGTTCGTCACGGGCGTGATGGCCTATCTCTCGGCGCCGCTCTGGTTCCTGTTCCTCGTCCTTTCCACGGCGCTCCTCGCGAAGCACGTCCTCGTGCCGCCGACCTATTTCGTCGAGCCGCGCCAGCTCTTCCCGCTCTGGCCGCAGTGGAACCTGGCCTGGGCGGTCGGCCTTCTCTCGGCGACGGCGGTGCTCCTTTTCGTGCCGAAGATCCTCGCGGTGGGGCTCCTCTGGGCGCGCGGCGGCGAAGGCTTCGGCGGGCGCGCGCGCCTGGCGGCGAGCGCGGCTCTCGAAGTCGTGCTCTCGGCGCTCCTCGCGCCCGTGCGCATGCTCTTCCACACCGAGTTCGTCGTCGTCGCGCTCACCGGCCTCAAGGCCGTGTGGCGATCGCCCTCGCGCGAGGACTCGGAGACGGGCTGGGGCGAGGCGCTCGCGCGGCACGGGCCGCACGCCGCATTCGGCCTTATGTGGGGCGGGGTCGCCTGGTGGCTCGAGCCGTCGTTCCTGCTGTGGCTCTCGCCGGTGGTGGGGGCGCTCATCCTGGCACCGGCCATCTCCGCCCTGACGAGCCGCGCCTCGCTCGGGCGCCGGCTGCGGCGCGCGGGGCTCTTCGTCATTCCGGAAGAGGCGGCGCCGCCGCCCGAGCTCGCGCTCGTCGGGTGCCTGGCGCGCGAAGGCGAGAGGTCGGAGCGCCAGCCGGGTTTCATCGAGGCCGTGGTCGACCGCGAGCTCAACAGGACGCTTTGCGCGATTGCGCGCACACGTCCCGGGCAGCCGCAGCGGCTGCGCCGCGAGCGCGAGGCGCTCGCGCGAAGCGCCTGCCGCCGCGGGCCGCGCAGCCTTTCGGCGCGCGAGCGGGGGATGATCCTCGCCGACGGCTACGCGCTCGCGTGCCTCCACCACGAGATCTGGAACGCGCCCGTCGTGCACGGCGGCTGGCGCCACGGCACCGCGGCCCTCGTGCGCATCCGTCCGGCAACCGGACGGAAATCCGTGCCTGTCCCGGATTTCCGGATCACGACCGCTTGAGGAAGTCGGCCAGGAGGTCGAGGTCGCGCCCGCGGGCGCTCGAAGGCCGCGCGGCGAGGGCGAGCGTGCGCGCCGGCACGCGCGAGGAGAACGGGCGCGCGACGAGCCCGGTGCCCTGCAGGAGATCGGCTTTCAGCGCCGTTTCGGGAAGGAGCGTGACGCCGAGGCCGCCTTCCACCATCTGCAGGAGCGTGGGCAGGCTGGTGGCCTCGATGCGGGGCCCGTGGCGGGTGGCCTCGTGCGGGCGCTTGATGCGGCTGCAGGCCTCGATGGCGTGCTCGCGCAGGCAGTGGCCCTCCTCGAGCAGGATGACCTCGGCCGGATCGAGCCGCTCCACCGGCACCGACTTCAGCGCGGCGAGCGGGTGGTCCTTGCGCGCGACGAAACGGAAATCGTCGCGCGCGAGCTTGCGCACCTCGAGCTCCGCCGTGTCGTAGGGCAGGGCGATCAGCGCCGCGTCGAGCTCGCCGGCGCGAAGCTGCTCGAGCAGCCGCTCCGTGAGGTCCTCGCGCAGGAAGAGCTTCAGCCCGGGATGGCGCGCGCGGATGCGCGGCAGCACCCGCGGCAGCACGAAGGGAGCGATCGTCGGGATGGCGCCGAGGCGAAACGGCCCGGTGAGCGGCGCGCGCGCGGCGCGGGCGATCTCCACGAGGTCGGCGGCCTCCGAAAGAAGGCGCCGGGCCCGTGCCGTGACCTCTTCTCCGGCCGCGGTGAGGCGGACGCTGCGCTTGTCGCGCTCCACGAGCTGCGTGCCGAGCGTGCGCTCGAGCTCCTGGATGCCGGCGGAGAGCGTCGACTGGGTGACGAAGCAGGCCTCGGCCGCGGCGCGGAAATTGAGCTTCTCGGCGAGAACCGTCAGGTAGCGCAGCTGTCGGAGGGAGGGCAGGGGCGCGGCCGGCGCGCGGCCGGCCGCCGGGGCGGGTCCTGATCGAGTCATTCGATCATTCTATCCGATATTTCTCGTTGGACCGATCACGGCGCGGGGGCGAGAATGCCTCCACAGTTTCCACGAACGACTTTCCAGGAGAAGCGAGACCCATGCTGACGATTGGCGACAAGCTGCCGCAATTCGACGTGCCCGCGACCGTGTCCACCAATGTGGACAAGGCCTTTACCCGCATCACCGACCAGTCCGACCCAGGCAAGTGGAAGGTCATCTTCTTCTGGCCGAAGGACTTCACGTTCGTCTGTCCGACCGAGATTGCCGCGTTCGGCAAGCTGAACGGCGAGTTCAACGACCGCGACGCCGTCGTCTACGGCGTGTCCGTGGACAACGAGTACGTGCACCTCGCGTGGCGGCGCAGCCACCCCGACCTCAAGGAGATCCCGTTCCCGATGCTCGCCGACGTGAAGCGCGAGCTCTCGAGCGCCTTCGGCGTGCTCGACCGCAAGGAAGGCGTGGCGCTCCGCGCGACCTTCATCGTCGACCCGGACGGCGTCATCCGCTTCGTGTCGGTGAACGACCTCAACGTCGGCCGCAACGTCGACGAGGTGCTGCGCACGCTCGACGCGCTGCAGACCGACGAGCTCTGCCCCTGCAACTGGCAGAAGGGCGAAGAGTTCCTGAAGGCGGCGTGACGGACGAGCGCGAGACGGACAACAGAACGACGAACACGAACCAAAGGAGATGAACATGCAGACCTTGCGTGACGTCCTTCCCGACTACGCGAAGGACCTCAAGCTCAGCCTCGGGTCGCTCGCTTCCGAGACCGTGCTGGGCGAGGTGCAGAAGGCCGGCACCTTCATCGCCTCGGCGATCGCCTCGCGCAACGCCCGGGTCATCCGGGCGGTGCTCGCGGAATTCGGGCCGAAGCTCGACGCGCCGACCCTGAAGGCGGTGCAGGCGGCCGCGGCGATCATGGCGATGAACAACGTGTACTACCGCTTCACGCACCTCGTGGAGAACGAGGACTACGCGAAGCTGCCGGCGAAGCTGCGCATGAACGTCATGGCGAACCCGGGGACGGCGAAGGAGAACTTCGAGCTCTGGTCGCTCGCCGTGTCGGCCGTGAACGGCTGCGGCAAGTGCATCGTGGCGCACGAGCGCGTGCTTCGCGAGCACGGCCTCACCGCCGAGCAGGTGCAGGCGGCAGTGCGCATCGCCGCGGTGGTGCATGCGGTGGCGGTGACGCTGGAGGCCGAAGAGGCGATGGCCGAGGAGCCGCTCGCCCTGGCCGCGTGAAACCGGCTGCGAAATGAGGCCCGGCAGCGCTTGAAAAGCGCTTCGCCGGGCCCCAGCTAGATCCCAAGCCAATCTGGCGAAGCAGTAAACCGGACGGGTCCTCCTCCTCCTCCCTGTCCCGTTCGGTGGTTGGGCCCGGGCTCGCAGAGCCCGGGCCTTTTTTCTTGCGCCTCGAGCTATCGGCTGCCTGGCGGATGCAACAGCCAGTCGGGCGAGCGCGCGGGCGCGGGCTGCGGCTGCGCGGGGCGGCTCGCGGACCCGGCGCGCTGCCTGCGGGCGTACGCCGTCTCGCTCGCATCGTCGGTCGCCGGCGGATCGCTCGCGGGGAAGGTGCCCATGACGGAAGCGTCGACGAGGTCCTCCGTGCTGGGGTTCGAGCCGAGCTCGATGTCGTCCACGGCATCGCTCGCATTGGTCGCCGAGCCATAGCCGCGGCGCTTGCGGGAGGCAAGATAGGCGGCGGAGGCCGCGGTGGCGAGGACGGCGACGGT
>CAYWSG010000142.1:0-3798 GCA_964461055.1 uncultured Enterobacteriaceae bacterium
ACGTCGAGCTTCTGGTTGACGTCGACCATCATGCGAACGCCCGGCCCGAGCGCCTTCTTCACGGTTTCCACGCGGCGGCGGTTCACGGCGGGATCCGGGTCGTGGATCTTCATCTTGTAGTAGCGGCAGCCCATGGACGCGTAGCGCTCGGCCTCGGCAACGAGATCCTTCTCCGCGTACTTGCCCCAGCCGCCGCTGCCGTAGCAGGCGACGCGATCGCTTACGGCACCCCAGAGTCGGTAGAGGGGAAGGCCCGCCGCCTTGCCCGCGAGGTCCCACAGCGCGATGTCGACCGCCGAGACCGCCATGCCGGCGAGCCCCACGCGGCGCACGCCCCGGTCGCCGCGGTACATCTTCTCCCATAGGCGCTCGACCGCGAGCGGGTCCTCGCCGATGAGAAGCGGCGCGAGGCGCTCCTCCAGGTACGCATGCACGCTCTTCGCGCCGCCGCCGCCGAACACCAGGCTGTAGCCCATGCCCTGCAGCCCCTCGTCGGTCGTGATCTCCGCCACCACGAGCCGGTGATGCGGAAACTCGATCGCCATCTGCTTCGAGGCCGGGACGGGAACGGTGAGGACGTAGCTGTCGATCGCGGTGATTTTCATGGCGGGCCGATCTAGGAAATGGGGACAGACCCCTTTTCAGGCTGCGGCGAGGGATCGCGGTACCGGTCGTAGACGACCTTGTCGGCGAAGAGGCGCTCGATGGCGTCGTCCTCGTAGCCAAGCTCGCGGAGCACTTCCGCCGAGTGCTGGCCGAGCCACGGCGCCGGGCGGCGGATCGCGGTGAGATCGCCGGTCGACTTGAGCGGCCGGCCCATCATCTTCATGCGGCCGATCTTCGGGTGCTCGATTTCCTCCACCATCTGCCGCGCGGCAATGTGCGGATCGGCGAGGATCTCGTCGTAGCGGTAGACCGGCCCGCCCGGAACCCCGGCGGCGTCGAGCTTCGCCACCCAGTGCGCGGTCGGCTCGGCGGCGAACACCGCTTCGATCTCGCGCTCGAGCGCGTCGACGTTGTCCACGCGGGCCTGGGCGCTGGCGAAGCGCGGGTCGCTCATCCATTCCGGGCGGCCGCAGACCTGGGTGCAGAAGTTCTTCCAGAGCTTCTCGTTGTTCGCCCCCACGGTGACGTAGCCGTCCCGGGTCTTGTAGGCCTGGTACGGCGCCGCGCGGCGGTGGCGCGTCCCGGTGGCGGTCGGGATCTCGCCGCCGCCGAAGTAGGCGCCGAACTCCCAGAAGGTCCAGGCGAGCCCGGCCTCGAGGAGCGAGGTCTCCAGGTACTGGCCTTCGCCCGTCTTCAGCCGGCCGATGTACGCGGCGAGGATGCCGGAGAGCGCCGTCGCGCCGCTCGCGATGTCGTTCATGGCGATGCCGACCTTGGCGGGGCGGCCGCCCGGCTCGCCGGTCATGGTCATGATGCCGCTCATGCCCTGGGCGATGATGTCGAAGCCGCCCTTGCTGCCGTAGGGGCCGGTCTGGCCGAAGCCCGACATCGAGGCGTACACCACCGCGGGATTCAGCTTGCGCACCGCCTCGTAGTCGAGGCCGAGCTTGCGCACGACGCCGGGGCGGAAGTTCTCGGTGACGATGTCGGCGCGCGCGGCGAGCGCGAGCGCGATCTCGCGCCCGGAAGGATGCTTGAGGTCGAGCGCGAGGCTCTTCTTGTTGCGGTTGAGCACCGCAAAGCAGTACGACTCGCCGTTCACCTTGGGCTCGAAGCCGCGCGAGTTGTCGCCGCCGGGAAACGCCTCGACCTTGACGACCTCCGCGCCCATGTCGCCGAGCACCATGGTGCAGTACGGCCCGGCCATCACGCTCGTGAGGTCGAGCACCCGGACGCCTTCCAGCGGCAGCGCCATCAGCGGCCCTTCCAGGCGGGCCTGCGCTTCTCGAGGAAGGCGCTCATGCCCTCGCGGAAATCCTCGCTCATGTAGCACATGAGCACGAGGTCGTTGCCCGCGCCGTGCGGCACCGAGGGGCGCAGGCGCAGGATCGCTTCCTTGGTCGCCTGCAGCGTGAGCGGCGCGTGCGCGGCCACCTGGCGCACGAGCGCCTCGGCCCGCTCGAGGAGCGAGCGCTGGTCGTCGCAAAGCTCGCTCACGAGCCCTGCCGCGAGCGCTTCGTCGGCCTCCACCAGGCGGGCGCGGAAGACGATGTCCTTCACCAGGGCCGGCCCGAGCAGGTAGACGAGGCGGGCGTAGCTCGTCATGGAAAGGCAGTTGCCGAGCGTGCGGGCGACCGGGAAGCCGTACTTCATCGTGCGCGAGGCGATGCGCAGGTCGCAGGCCGCGGCGATGCTCGCGCCGCCGCCGGTGCACGCGCCGTGGATCGCGGCGATGGTGGGCACGCGGCATTTCTCCAGCGCGTCCATGACGCGGTCGATGCGCGCCTCGTAGTCGAGCGCGTCCTGCTCCTTCTCGAACGCGCGGAACTGCGAGATGTCCGTGCCGGCGGCGAAGGCCTTGTCGCCCGCGCCGGTCAGGAGGATCGCCTTGATGGCGCGGTCCTCGTTCGCCCGGGTGCAGACCTCGGCGAGCCGGTCGTACATCGCGAAGGTGAGGGCGTTTCGCGCCTGAGGGCGGTTGAAGGTCACGTACGCCACGCCGTCGCGCAGCTCGTAGATCAGCTCTTCCATGGTTTCGATCCCTGCGGTCGTTCCTGCTCTTCTTCCCGCTGTTCATGCGGCCGGAAGGAGGGCATGCTAAGGCGTTCCAACCCGGAAGGAAAGGAAGCGAGCATGCCGAAAATCGAAATCCTGAACCCCGGCGCGCTGGCCGCGCCGCCCGCGACCTTCTCCCATGTGGCCAGAGCCTCGGGCGCGGAGCATGTCTTCATTGCCGGCCAGGTGGCGAAGGACAAGGCGGGCAACATCGTCGGCGCCGACGACTTCGAGGCGCAATGCCGGCAGGTCTACGCGAACCTCGAGGCGGCGCTCGCATCGGTCGGCGCCGGCTGGGGAAACGTCGTGCAGTTCACGAGCTACCTCGTGCGCGCCTCCGACATCGCCGCCTTCGCCAAGTGGCGGGCGCAGGCCTATCCCGCCATGTTCCCGAAGGGGGCGCCGCCCAATACGCTGCTCGTCATCAGCGCGCTCGCCGAGCCGGCGTTCAGGCTCGAAGTCCAGGCAACGGCCGTTCTGTAGCGTCGCGCTCGAGGAAACCGGCACGCCGCTTGCGGGAGGCGAGCCCGATGATCGACAGGCGCTCCGTCTTCGTCCTCGGCGCGCAGGACCCGGAGATGCGCGAGATCGCCCATGTGCTGCGAACGCTCGGGCGAGCGTACGTGCATGCGGCGAAGGACGGCCTGCGCGTGAGCCCGCGCACCGCGTACCAGGCCGACCGCGTGGTGAAGCTCTGGCGCGGGCTGCGCGTGCGCCAGGAGCTCCTCGTTCCCGGGGAGCCGGCCATCTTCGTCGAGTGCACGGTGCGCGGCCCGCGCGCCGAACACGAGCCGGTCACGAGGATCGACCATCACAATCCCGGCGACCCGGGCTACGAGATGCCGCCGGAGCGCTACCTGGAGGGCGCTTCCCTGGGCCAGACGCTGGGCCTGCTGGAGGTCGAGCCCACGCCCACGCAGCGCCTGCTCGCCGCCGCCGACCATTGCCTGACCGCCGCCTACCAGGAGCGCTGTCCCGGCGTGGATCCTCGCGAGCTCCTCTTCCTGCGGGCGTCGTGGCGCGCGCGGGTGACCGGCCGCACCTTCGGCGATGTCACGGAAGGCATCCTTGCGGCGGCGAAGGAGGCGCGGCGGCGCTACGACTCGGAATACCGCGAGTCCGTCTTTCTCGACCCGA
>CAYWSG010000142.1:3898-6322 GCA_964461055.1 uncultured Enterobacteriaceae bacterium
GCCACCGGGCCGGGGGCCGGACGGTGTACGGCAACCCGCACCGCGGCTACGCGGGAGCCTACCTCGACGGATCGGGCGGATTTACCCAGCCGGCGTAAAGAACTTCGTCGGCGTAGCGCGGGCGGGGCGCGGCAGGCGTGCGGTGAAGGTAGCGGAGCAGGTGCTTGACGAGGGCCATGACGGACGAGAGCTTGCCCGCGGCTCCTTACCGCCGGGTGACGGCGCGGCGCCCCGAATGTTTCTTTTGTCATGGAGCGAAGGCCGTCCCGGCCGGGTTCGGTTCTTGCAAGCGAAGCTCGCCCGACCGAGGCACAATCGGGAGGAACGGATCATCGGGGACTGGACATGGACGTGCGCGCGGCGGTGGCATACAAGGCGGGGGCGCCCCTCCAAGTGGAGACGGTGCGGCTCGACGGCCCGAAGGCGGGCGAGGTGCTGGTGGAGATCAAGGCGACCGGCATCTGCCACACCGACGAGTTCACCCTTTCGGGCGCCGATCCGGAGGGCCTCTTCCCGGCGATCCTCGGCCACGAGGGCGCGGGCGTCGTCGTGGAGGTGGGCGAAGGCGTGCGCTCGGTAAAAAAAGGCGATCACGTCATCCCGCTCTACACGCCCGAATGCCGGCAGTGCAAGTCGTGCCTTTCGCGCAAGACCAACCTCTGCACCGCCATTCGTGCGACGCAAGGCAAGGGGCTGATGCCGGATGGCACTTCGCGCTTCTCCCTCGGCGGGAAGCCCCTCCACCACTACATGGGCTGCTCGACGTTCGCCAATTTCACCGTGCTGCCCGAGATCGCGGTGGCGAAGATCCGCGAAGACGCTCCCTTCGACAAGGTCTGCTACATCGGCTGCGGCGTGACGACGGGCATCGGGGCCGTGATCCATACCGCCAAGGTGGAGCCCGGCGCCAACGTGGTGGTCTTCGGGCTGGGCGGCATCGGGCTCAACGTGGTGCAGGGGGCGCGGCTCGCCGGCGCGGACATGATCGTCGGCGTCGACCTCAATCCGGCGCGCGAGGCGCTCGCCCGGAAATTCGGCCTCACGCATTTCGTGAACCCGAAGGAGGCCGGAGGAGATCTCGTTGCCCACCTCGTCGAGCTCACCAAGGGCGGCGCAGACTACAGCTTCGAGTGCATCGGCAACGTCGAGGTGATGCGCCAGGCGCTCGAGTGCTGCCACCGCGGCTGGGGCGTATCCGTCATCATCGGCGTCGCGGGCGCCGGGCAGGAGATCCGCACGCGGCCCTTCCAGCTCGTCACCGGCCGGGTCTGGAAGGGCACGGCCTTCGGCGGCGCGCGCGGGCGCACCGACGTGCCGAAGATCGTCGACTGGTACATGCAGGGCAAGATCAACATTGACGACCTCATCACCCACACCTTGCCGCTCGAGCGCATCAATGAGGGCTTCGACCTCATGCGCGAGGGAAAGTCGATCCGCAGTGTCGTCGTCTACTGAGCTCGAGATCCTTTCCGAGCACCGCGCCTTCGGCGGCGTGCAGGGCTACTACCAGCACGTCTCGACGGCCTGTCGCGGCCCGATGCGCTTTGCCGTCTATAAGCCGCCTCAGGAGGGTACCGAGAAGGGGCGAACGCCCGTTCTCTATTACCTCGCCGGGCTCACCTGCACCGAAGAAACGTTCGCCATCAAGGCGGGCGCGCAGCGCGTGGCGGCCGAGCTCGGCCTGATGCTCGTCGCGCCCGATACGAGCCCGCGCAACACCGGCATTCCAGGGGAGGCGGCCGACTGGGAGTTCGGCGCCGGCGCCGGCTTCTACGTGGACGCCACCGTGGCCCCGTGGTCGCGTCACTGGCGCATGTTCACCTACGTCACCGACGAGCTGCCCGCGCTCGTCGAGGAGCGCTTCGGCGCGAGCCCTGTGCGCGGCATCTTCGGCCACTCCATGGGCGGGCACGGGGCGCTCGTCTGCGCGCTGCGCCGGCCCGACGTCTTCCGCTCCGTCTCGGCGCTCGCCCCGATCTGCGCACCCTCGCAGGTGCCGTGGGGGCGCAAGGCCTTCACCGGCTACCTCGGGCCCGACCGCGAAGCCTGGCGGGCCTACGACGCGGTGGAGCTTCTGCCAGGCGCAGGCTGGAAGCGGCCGCTCCTCGTCGACCAGGGCCTCGCCGACAAATTTCTCGAGACGCAGCTTCGGCCCGAGCTCCTCGAGGCGGCCTGCCAGGCCGCCGGCACTCCGCTCGAGCTTCGCCGCCACGACGGCTACGACCACGGCTACTTCTTCATCTCGACCTTCGTCGAGGACCACCTGCGCCACCACGCCGCGCAGCTGCGCGAGCACGCCGCAGGAGGCAAGCCCAAATAGGGACAGACCCCTTTTCAATTGAAAAGGGGTCTGTCCCTAAATAGCGGTCCGCGCGGGCTGCGCCTTGTCCGCCTCGCTCAGCACGCTGATCGCGACGCGGAAGC
>CAYWSG010000143.1:0-6282 GCA_964461055.1 uncultured Enterobacteriaceae bacterium
ATGCGCTGGAGCCAGCGGTGGACGACGGTGCCGACGTGGCGCGCGGTCTCGCCCACCCAGGAGAACTCGATGTCGTCTTCGCCCCGGCCCTCTTCCGGCGCGCTCCAGGAAACGGCGGCCGGCAGCTCTGGAGCCACGAAGTCGGCGGGAAGGCGGCGGAGGGTATCCGGGATCTCGGCGCGCGCTTCCTCTTCGAGCACGGCGGGCGCGGGCCCGAAGTGCTCCTTCGCCTGCCACCAGATCCGGGCGAGGAGCGAGCGCTTATGCGGCTCGCGGAGCGGCCGCTCGCCGTTCTCGTCCTCTTCCTTCTCGCAGCTCGCGCAGGCGAGGAGATGCAGGCGCTTCCGGGCGCGCGTGGCGGCGACGTAGAAGAGGCGGCCGGCCTCGATGTCCTCGGCTTCGCGGTCGAGGGCGCGCACGTACTTGTAGGTCGGGTCGGACTCGGCGCCGGTCTCGTCGATGGGCGCGAGGAGCAGGCCGTCGCTCCCGAGCGCCTTCCAGGCGAAGAGCGGCTTGGGGCTCGAACGCGGCGCGCGGTCGAGGCCCGGGACCAGGACGGTGTCGAACTCGAGGCCCTTCGCCTTGTGGATGGTCATGATCTCGACGGCGTCGGCGGGGGCGGTGACGTCGGGAAGCGCGTAGAGCTCGGCGATGCTTTCGGCGAGCCGGTCGAGGTCGACGGCGCCGGCCTCCTCGAGGCGCTCGAGCTCGTCGAGGAAGATCGCGGCGTCCTCGAGCTCGGTCTCGCTCTCGACGCACGCGGGACCGCCAAGGGCGAGCCAGGCGCCTTCGACCGCGTCGCGCAGGCTCCCGCGCAGGCGGTTGGCGAGCACCGGCTCGATCACCGCGCGCAGGCGCTCGACGCGGGCCCGGCCGTCGGCGGAGAGATGGGCGACGTCGCCCAGAAGGTCGGGGATGAGCGCGTAAGGGTGCTGCTCCGTGAGAAGCGAGAGATCCGCGAGCGTCAATCCGCACCACGGCGCCCGCAGGATCGAGAGCCAGGCGATGCGGTCGCCGAGGTGGGAGAGCGCGCGCGTGAGCGCATAGAGGTCCTGCACCACCTGCTTCTCGCCGAGCTGCTCGATATCGACGGCGCGAAAGCGGATGCCCGCTTCCTTGAGCGCGGGGACGATGTGGTCGAGGTGGGTGCGGTTGCGGACGAGGATGGCCTTGGAGCCCTCGGCCTCCCTGAGAAGCTGGACGACTCTCCCGGCTTCGGAAACCCGGTCGTGGAAGCCGTGCCATTGCACGGCCGGGCCGGCGAGCGGCGGATTCTTCTCGGCCGGGACGGCGGGCGAATACGGCACGGCGCCGGAGGCGGCGTCTTCCTCGGGCGGCAGCACGCGAGTGAAGGCCTCGTTGAACCAGGCGACGAGGTTCGCCTGCGAGCGGAAGTTGGTCTGGAGCGTCAGCGGCTCGAGCCGGACGGAGCCCAGGCCGTCTTTCCTCGCGTTCAGGAAGAGGGACACTTCGGCTTCGCGGAAGCGGTAGATCGACTGCATCGGGTCGCCGACGAGGAAGAGCGTGCGGCCATCGCCGGCCTGCCAGCCGGCGGTGAGCTTCCCGAGCAGCGCGAACTGCGACTGCGAGGTGTCCTGGAACTCGTCGACGAGGATGTGGCTGATGCGCGCGTCGATGGACAGCAGCAGATCCGACGGATCGTCGGCCTCGCCGAGCGCGGCGAGCGCGCCGTGGGCGAACTCGGTGAAGTCGGCCTGGCCGCGGCTGCCGAAGATGATCCTGAGCCGCGCCACGGCCGGGTTGAGGAGCGCGAGGATCGCCTCGAGCGCCTCCCATTGCGCGTCGCTGTACTGCGGCGGAGGAAGGTCGTACAGCGGCCGCATGGCTTCGAGCAGGCCCGGCGTCTCGACGAGCTCCCGCGGCGCCGCCGGCTTCTTCCTCCACTCGAGCTTCTGCGTGAGGTAAAGGCGCGCCGTGTCCTGCGAGGCATCCGGATACAGCGCCCGGGCCCTGGCGAGCAGCCTCGAGCGCTCCGACTGGATCGCGGCTTCGAGCTCGGCGCGCGTGGGCGCGAGCCCCGTCTTGCGAAGCCACCGGTCCCGGTTCCGGAGCAGGTCGGCGAGGAGCGCCGTGGCAAAGCCGACGTTGTTGTCGAGGTGCGCGAGGAGCCGCACCGCGGGCGGCGAGAGCTCTTCCAGCGTCTGCCGCGCCGCCTCCGTGTAGAGCTCGGCAGCGTCCTCGACGATCTCCGGCTGCGCCCCGAAGCGCGCGAGCACCGGCATCTGGCGCGTGAGCGCCGCGCAGAGCGCGTCGATCGTCTGGATGCGAAGCCGCGGCGCGAGCGCGGGCTCGCCCAGGCGCTCGAGGATGCGCTGGCGCATCTCCGCGGCCGCCTTCCGCGTGAAGGTGATGGCGAGGATTTCCTCGGGCTCGCTCACGAGCTCGAGAAGCCGCAGGTAGCGCCGCACGAGGAGCTCCGTCTTTCCCGAGCCCGCCGGCGCCTGCACGATGAACGAGCGGCGCGGGTCGAGCGCGGCCTCGCGCTGGCCCGCGTCCTGCGGCGGCTTCTCCTGCCGTGGCGGGTTCCGCGATTGGTCGGCGTTCATGAACGTGCTAAAACCCGTGCATGGCCATTACGCTCTACGACCTCGCCGGCCAGGAAGACGACCGGCGCTTCTCGCCCTACTGCTGGCGCGTCAAGATGGCGCTCAAGCACAAGGGGCTCGACTTCGAGGCGGTGCCCTGGCGCTACACGGAAAAGGACGCCATCGCCTTCAGCGAGCAGGGGCAAGTGCCCGTGCTGAAGGACGGCAGCGCGGTGGTGGTGGACTCGTGGAAGATCGCCTCCTACCTCGAGGAGGCGTACCCGTCGCGGCCGGCGCTCTTCGAAGGCGCGCAGGCCATGGCGCTCTCGCACTTCTTCAACACCTGGGTGTTCCGCGAGATCCATCCGCGCGTGATGCGAAGCGTCATCCTCGACCTCTTCTCGCAGGTGCACGAGAAGGACAAGGCGTATTTTCGCGAAACGCGCGAGAAGCGCTTCGGCATGACGCTGGAGGCGTACGGCGCCGACCCGGCGGCGGCGATCGCCGACCTGAGGGCGGCGCTCGAGCCCTTGCGCCCGACGCTCGCGCGCCACGACTTCATCGGCGGCCGGGGGCCGGGCTACTGCGACTACATCCTTTTCGGCGCGTTCCAGTGGGCGCGCGCCGTGTCGCCCAAGCGCCTGCTCGAGCCCGACGACCCCGTGTTCACGTGGCGCGAGCACATGCTCGACCTCTTCGGCGCCTTCGCGCGCGAGGCCAAGGGCTACCCGGTGTAACTGCCCTCTCGAGGAAGGCGCTTTCACGAGCCGGCGCCCTCCCCGTTCGGCTCGCCCTCTTCGAGCACGTTCAGCTTCTCGTAGACGCGGCAGAGCGTCTGCAGGTCGCAGGTGCGGCAGGTCTGCAGGCCGCGCTTGGGATCCACTTCCGCCTCGCCGGCGGCGAAGGTGCCGGCAAGGCGCGCCGCCTCCGTGCGCCAGCTCGCCAGAAGCGGCGCCCACGCCTTCGCCGGCTTCACGCCGGGCACGGCGCCGTCCTTCTCCGAGAAGCCCATGAACTTCATGTCGCCGAGGCGCACCTTGGCGAAGGCGACCGCGGCCACGTCCTCCGCCGCGCTCACGGCGTAGATCGGGACCTGCGGGTCGTCCGGGCGCGGCGGCTCCCAGTGCTTGGGGCTCGGCGCGCGGCTCGTCTTGTAGTCGATGACGACCTGGCCGCCCCGCATGGGGCCTTCGACGAGGCGGTCGATGCGGTCGATGCGCGCCGAGAGCTCGAGGGGGCCGACGTGGAGCGTCCTTTTCTCCTCCATCGACGCGACCTCGAAGGGCGTGCGGGCGCGCTCCACGTCGAGCCACTCGCGGGCGAGGCGAGCGAGGCGCGCGCGCTCGAGCTCGGCGAAGCGGCCCTCGAGGCCGAGCTCCTTCACGGCGGCTTCGGCGGCATGGGCAATCGCCGGCGCGACGTCCTTCTCGAGCGAAGCGCTCGTCTTGAGCTCCTGCCAGAGGAAGAACATCAGGGCGTGAAGCAGCGTGCCGCGCCCGGCGGCATCGAGGCCTTCTGCGGGCGTTTCGAGCGTCTCGGCGCGCAGGCGCCAGCGCGCGAACGCACGGAAGGGGCAGGCGGCCTGGTCGGCGAGCACGCGCGTGCCGCCGCGCACGCGCCCCTGGCCGAGGGGCGGGGCGTTGCGGTCCGCGATCGACTGGAGCGCGCGCTGCCGGAAGACGAGGTCGCGGTAGCGCGGATAGGCGGGCAGCGCGAGCTCGGCGCGCGCAAGCCCGGCGATGAGGGGGCTCGGCGCGAGCGAGCGGTCGTCTTCCTTCTCGTAGTGCGAGAGCACCACTTCCGCCGCGGCGCCCTTCCAGCCTTCCGTGATGCGCGCGTCGAGCGCCGCGGCGCCTTCGGCGCTCGCCTCCGGAATGCCGGCCTTCTTCTGCGCGGCGACGGGAAGGAAGGGATTGGGCCGCGCGCGGAGCGGCCACGCCTCGTCGGTGAGGCCGCTCACCCACAGATGGTCGAACTCCAGGCCCGCGGACTCGAGGATCCCGAGCACCTGGATCGGCGCCTCGCCGCTCTCGGGCTGGAAGAGGGTGTCGGCGCAAAGCGCTTTCAGCTGCGCCAGCGCTTGCGAATACGGAAGAGAAGCGGAGACCCGGTCGAGCCGGGCGAGCTCGCCCAGCGTCTCGTGCCACTTGGCGCGCGCCTGGAACTCCTCGGAGTCGAGCGTGCGCTCGCCCGGGAAGCCCGCCGCCTCGAGGAGCGCCGAGAAGTGCCGCGCCCAGGCGGAAGGGGGTTTCAGAGATTCCTTCTCTTCTCTCAGTACTTTGATGGTGGCTTCGAAGGCGGCACGCAGCCGAGGCGCCTTGTCGATTCGCGCAACGAGCGAGGCGAGGCCGATCCTGGCGGGCGCGTCGCGGCGAAGCCGCGCGTCGAGCGCGGCACGGAGCGAGCGCCCCTGCTCGGCGGCGCCGAGGAAAGGCGAGCGGATGAGGCGGCTCGCCGCCTCGTAGGGAAGCTCGCCGTGGCAGAGCTCGAGCAGCGCGAGCGCCGCCTGCACGAGCGGGACTTCGTCGAGCGGCACGCCGAGCGAGACGTTGAACGGCAGCGGCTTGCGCGGCGCGCCCGGCAGGTTGTAGCCCGGGTCGAGCACCTGCGAAAAGATCCGGACGGCCTCTTTTCTTCTTAAAGACAGATCGGGGATGACGATGCCGATTCTTGGAAAAATCTGCACCTGTCCCCGATTTTCCAAACGCGCGCGGGCCCAGCGGGCGGCGGCTTCGAGCTCGTCGCGCGCCGAGGGGAAGGACGTGCGCACGGGCGTTGCGTTGTGCGCCTGGGGACGGCACTCAACCACTTCGACGCCTGCGGCCTCGCAGGCGGCGAGGAAGTCCCGGGCCTGGGGCGTGAGGAGATCGAACGCGTAGGCGACAAGAAGCCGGGGAATCCTCAGCTCGCGCAGGAAGCCTTTGACGAGGTCCGGAAGCCGCGCGGCGTCCACGTCGCCGGCGGTCTTCTTCTCGTACGCGCGGCTCCACTCGGCGAAGGCGGCCGCGTCCTCGTTGCCGCCGCCCGGAGCGATGCGCCACGCGTGGGCGAGCTGCCAGGCGGCGCGGCATTGCGCGGCCGTGCGCTCGGGCGAGAGAAGCGTGCGACCCGACGCGCGGATCACCTCGGCCCAGAGCCAGGTCTCCTGCGTCGGCGTGAGGAGCAGAGGCAGCTCGCGGGAACGCGCCGCCTCCGGAGCCTTCGGCGTCGGCGCGTCCGTGTAGGACGCGTCCTCGTATAACCGCTCGACGAACGCGTTGAACGGCAGGATGTCCGGCGCCTCCCAGGAGGCGAGGCCTTTCCCCGCCTGGAGCGCGTCCACCTCCGCCATGAGCGCCTGCGAGAGGCGCGCGTTGGGCGTCACCACCGTGATCCGGGCGGCGTGGCCTTCGGCGAGTCGGGCGAGGAGGTTCTTCTTGTCGAGGAGCTCGGGCACCGGCCCCGATTCTCGCATTCAGGCGACGAGCGAGGCGATGCGCGAGAGAAGCTGCTCGAGCGGCGCGAACTTCGAGATCGCCGGGCGGCCGCCAAGCTGCCCGGCGAGCGACTCGATCGCCTCCGGCGAGGCGACGGCGGTCAGAAAGAGAAGCGGGATGTGGCGCAGCTCGTCGTCGCCGTAGAGCGCGGCCGAGACGTCGCCGCCGTCCATGCCCGGCATGTCGACGTCGCAGAGGATGAGGTGCGGCTTCACCTTGCGCGCCATGGCGAGCGCCGCGCGCGGCGAGTGGGTGGAGAA
>CAYWSG010000144.1:0-5797 GCA_964461055.1 uncultured Enterobacteriaceae bacterium
TGCCCGGCCGGCCGGTTATCATCCACGTCGGATGAATTCGCCCGCCAATCCGCAGGCCAAGCGCCACATCGGCCAGATCCTCATCGACCAGGGAATCCTGACCGAGGACCAGCTGCGCATCGCGCTGCTCGAGCAGACGAAGTCGCACGTCCCGGTCGGGCGCCTGCTCGTGCAGCTCGGCTTCGTCTCCGAGGCCACCCTGCGCGACGCGCTCTCCGAGAAGCTCGGGCTGCAGTCGGTCGACCTCGGCCACATCATCGTCGACCCGGCGGCGCTCAAGGCGCTGCCGCGCGACATGGCGCGCCGCTACCGCATCTTCCCGGTCGCGCTCGACCGGCAGCTGCGCAAGTTCATCGTCGCGCTGGCCGACACGAACAACATCGTCGCCATCGACCAGCTGCGCGCGCACCTGAAGGGCGAGTTCGAGATCGAGCTGCGCCTCGCCGGGGAGTCCGAGATCGAGCGCGCGATCGAGCACTACTACGGCCACGAGTTCTCGATCGACGGCATCCTGCGCGAGATCGAGACGGGCGAGGTCGACTACACGACCATCGCCGAGGGCGACGAGTACTCGCAGCCGGTCGTGCGCCTGATTTCGGCGCTGCTCGCCGACGCGGTGGAGCGCAACGCCTCCGACATCCACTTCGAGCCGGAGCAGAGCTTCCTGCGCATCCGCTACCGCATCGACGGCGTGCTGCGGCAGATCCGGTCGCTGCACAAGACCTACTGGCCGGCCATGGCCGTGCGCCTCAAGGTCATGGCGAAGATGAACATCGCCGAGACGCGCGCGCCGCAGGACGGGCGCATCTCGGCGACGATGTCGGGCCGGGTGGTGGACTTCCGCGTCGCGAGCCTGCCCACCACGCACGGCGAGAACATCGTCCTCAGGATCCTCGACCGGCAGAAGGGCATCGTGCCCCTCGACCGGCTCGGCCTCGAGGAGTCGCAGCTCGAGCTCCTGAAGCGGATGATCGCGCGGCCCGAGGGCATCATCCTCGTCACCGGGCCGACGGGCAGCGGCAAGACCACCACGCTCTACTCGATCCTCAACCACATCAACTCCGACGGCATCAACATCATGACGCTGGAGGATCCGGTCGAGTACCCCATGACGCTCATCCGCCAGACCTCGGTGTCCGAGACGGCGAAGCTCGACTTCGCGAACGGCATCCGCGCCCTCATGCGCCAGGACCCGGACGCCATCCTCGTCGGCGAGGTGCGCGACCACGAGACGGCCGAGATGGCCTTCCGCGCGGCCATGACCGGCCACCAGGTGTACTCGACGCTCCACACCAACTCCGCCGTCGGCGCCATCCCGCGCCTGCTCGACATCGGCATCGTGCCCGACGTCATGGCGGGCAACATCATCGGGATCATTGCCCAGCGCCTCGTGCGCCGGCTCTGCCGCACCTGCCGGCAGTCCTACGAGCCCGACGCCCGCGAGCGGCGCCTGGTGGGCCTCGGCCCCAACGACACCGGCTTGCTTTACAGGGCCGTGGGCTGCGAGCAGTGCGACTACCAGGGCTACCGCGGCCGCAGCAGCATTGTGGAAATGCTGAAGATCGACCCGGGACTCGACGAGATGATCGCCCGCCGCGCCACGGCGCGCGAGATCCTCACCGCCGCGCGCGCCAAGGGCTTCAAGACGCTGGTGGACGACGGCGTGCGGCTGGTGCGCGCCGGCGTCACCAGCCTCGAGGAAGTGATGCGGGTGGTCGACCTGACCGACCGCATGGCGTGATCGCGCCCATTCCCGGCACCTGCGCGCCCCATGCCCCTCTTCAGCTATAAGGCGATCGACGCGACCGGCAAGAGCGTGCTCGGCCGGGTCGAGGCGGTGAACCTGTTCGACCTCGAGCAGCGCCTCGCGCGGATGGGCCTCGACCTCGTCACGGGCGCGCCCTCCTCGCAGCGCAACCGCCTGGTCGGCGGCGCCAGGGTCAAGCGCCAGGACCTCATCAACTTCTGCTTCCACCTCGAGCAGCTCGCCACCGCCGGCGTGCCGGTGATCGAGGGGCTCGTCGACCTGCGCGAGAGCGTCGAGAACCCGCGCTTTCGCGAGGTCGTCTCGGGGCTGGTCGAGTCCATCGAAGGCGGCCGGAGCCTCTCGCAGGCGCTGGGCGAGTTCCCCGAGGTGTTCAGCAAGGTGTTCGTGAGCCTCGTGCGGGCGGGCGAGCAGACCGGCCGGCTGCCCGAGGTGCTGAAGAGCCTCACCGAGTCGCTGAAGTGGGAAGACGAGCTCGCCTCGCAGACGAAGAGGCTGATGATGTACCCGGCCTTCGTCGGCGGCACGGTGCTCGTGGTCACCTTCTTCCTCATGACCTACCTCGTGCCGCAGATGGCGGGCTTCATCCGCAACATGGGGCAGGACATTCCGCTGCAGACGCGCGTGCTCATCCAGGTGTCGGCGTTCTTCGTCGATTTCTGGTGGGCGATCATCGCCGCGCCCTTCGTCGCCTGGGCGGGGCTGCGCATCGCGGCGAAGCGCAGCCAGGCCTTCCAGTACGCGCTCGACCGCTACAAGATCACCATGCCGGTGCTCGGGCCCATCCTGCGCAAGATCGTGCTCTCGCGCTTCGCCTCGAGCTTCGCCATGATGTACGCCTCGGGCATCACCGTGATCGACGCCATCCGCAGCTGCGAGGAGCTGATGGGCAACCGCCCGCTCGAGGCCGCGGTGCGCACCGCCGGCCAGCAGATCGCCGAAGGCAAGAACCTCACCGCGGCGTTCCAGGACCTCGGCCTCTTCCCGCCGCTCGTCATCCGGATGCTCCGCATCGGCGAGAACACCGGCGCGCTCGACACGGCGCTCCTCAACGTGAGCTATTTCTACAATCGCGAGGTGCGGGAATCGATCGGCAAGCTGCAGGCCATGATCGAGCCCGTCATGACGGTGCTCCTCGGCGCGATCCTCGGCTGGGTGATGCTCTCGGTGCTGGGGCCGGTGTACGACTCGATCTCCAAGATGAAGTTCTAGCATGGCCGAGAAGCGCATCCTCTACTTCACCGCCGAGGGCCACGTCCTCTACCGCTGCACGCGCCGCGGGCTCGAGGCGCAGGCGCGCTTCACGCCCGACGAGAACGGCCTCGGCGCCTTTGCCGAAACCCTGCGCGGCGCCCGGCGCGGCGCCCTCTTCGCGGTTCTGGCCGACCTCACCGGCGAGGACTTCCACGAGGACCAGATTCCCGCCGTGCGCGGCGGCGACCGCGAGGCGATCCTCCAGCGGCGCCTCGCCCAGCGCTACCGCGACACGCGGCTCGCCGCCACGCTCTCGCTCGGCACCACCGACACCGGCGGGCGCAAGAACGAGCGCGTGCTCCTCGCCTCGTTCACGAACACGCAGCAGATCACGCCCTGGCTCGACGCGCTCGACGCGGCCGGCGCCCGGCTTGCCGGCGTCTATTCGGTCCCGCTCGTCGCCCCGGTGCTCGCGGCGAAGCTCGGCGCGCGGGCCGGGCGGGCGTTCCTGATCACCGCCAACCGCGCGGGGCTGCGCCAGAGCTACATCGAGAACGGGCGGCTGCGCTTCGCCCGCCTGGAGCGCACGGGCGAGATGGGCGCGCAGGCGCTCGCCATGTTCGTGCGCTCGGAAACCCAGCGCCTCGCCCAGTACCTCTCCACGCTCCGCGTGCTGCCGCGGAACGAAGGCCCGGTGCAGGTGCTCGTCGTCTCGCCTCCGGGCGAGCGCGCGGTCTTCGAGCAGGAGCTCGTCTCCGACGCTCGCCTCGTCTTCCGCACGGTGGACGGGCGGGAAGCCGAGTCGGCCGCAGGCCTTTCGCGTCGCTCGGCCGACGCGCGCGCCGAGGCGCTGTATCTGCATCTCGCCGCGCGCCGGCCGCCGCGCGAGCAATTCGCCAACCGCGCCGACCGGCGCCGCTTCCACATCTGGCAGCTGCAGCGGGGCCTCGTCGCCGCCGGCGTCGCCGGCTTCGCCGCCTGCGCCCTCGTGGCCGGGGCCCGTTGGCTCGAGTCGGGCGAGCTGCGTGAGCGAGCGCTTGCGCAGCGAGCCGAGGCGGCCGCGGCGGCCGACCAGTACCAGCGCATTACCGCGCAGTTCCCGGTGACTCATACGACGGCCGACAACCTCAAGGTGGCAGTGGTGGAATTCCAGCGCATCGCCGCGCAGAGCGCGCTGCCGGCAGAGGATCTCGCCCACGTCTCGCAGGTCATGGGCCGCTTCCCGCAGCTCGAGCTCGACGCCCTGCGCTGGAGCACCGGCAAGCCGCCGGAAGGCAGCGCGGCGGCGGAGCGGCGAGCGCCCGCGAGCGCAGGCAAGCCGGCTGCGGGCAGGCCCGGCGGCGCCGTGTTCATCGAGCTCTCCGGCCGCGTGAACGCCATGGACCGCGGCGACTACCGCGGCATCACCGCTCAGGTCCAGAGCTTTGCCGCCGCGCTCAGCGCGGCGGCGCCCGGCTACGCGCTCGTCGGCACGCGGCTGCCCTTCGACATCACCTCCGAAGGCACGCTCACGGGCGACATGGGACGCGCGGCGCGCGAAGAGGCGCCGCGCTTCACCGTGGTCGTCTCGAGGAGGCTGCCGTGAACTTCAGCCGCGACGAGCTGAAGAAGCTCGCGCTTCCCCTGCTCGTCTGCCTCGCGCTCCTCGGCTCGGGCGTCGCGCTGCTCACCGCCTCGGCGACCCATCTCCAGAAGGCGAAGGGCGAGCTCGCCATGGCCGAGCGCGCGCGCGCGCAGAACGCCGAGCGGCTCACGCGCATCGCGGAAGAGGAGCGCGAGGTCACCCAGAAGCTCGCGGTCTACGAGCAGCTCCAGCGCCTCAACATCCTCGGCCCGGAGCGCCGGCTCGAATGGGCCGACGCCATGACCCGCATCCGCGCCCGGCGCGAGCTCCTCGACCTGCACTACAAGGTCGAGCGCCAGCGAACCCTCGCCTCGCTGCCCGGCAAGCCGGGCACGGTCGACTTCTTCGCGAGCACCATGAAGGTGGACCTGGCGCTCCTCCACGAGGAGGACCTGCTGCGGTTCCTCGCCGACCTGCGCAGCTCCGGCAACGCCTACTACGCGGTGCGGCGCTGCGAGCTCGCCCGCACGGGCCAGACGGGCGGCAGCGGACGCAACATGGCCCCGCGGCTGCGGGGCGAATGCGAGATCGACCTCATCACGATCCTCGACCGGGGGGCGAAGGGATGAAGCGCACGCTCGGCCTCGCCGCCCTTCTCGCGCTCCTCGCGGCCACGCCGCTCGCCGGCGCGCAGGACCTCGGCCGGCTCTTCTTCACCCCGGAGCAGCGCGCCGCCCTGGACCGCCAGCGCAGCACGCGCGAGCCCGAGCGGGCACCGATCGTCGTCGCGCCGAAAGTGCGCCTGGACGGCTTCGTCAAGCGCTCCGGCGGCAAGTCGACGGTATGGCTGAACGGCGCGGAAGTCGACGCCGCGACCCGCCTGCCCGAGGCGGGCGACAAGCCCGTCACCGTGCGCGCCGCCGGCGGCGGCGACACCATCCGCCTCAAGGCCGGCGAGACCCTCGACCGCGGCTCGGGCGAAATTCAGGACGTCATCGGCGGCGGGGAGATTCGCGTCCGCCGCGGCACGCCCTGACATGCGGCTGCGGCGCTCCCAAAGCGGCGCGGCGCTCATCCTGCTCGCCGCGATCCTCGTCATGGGGTTTGCGGGCTTTCTGTACGCCACGCTCAACGCAAGGCTCAACGAGACGGCCCGGACGCGCAACCTCAACGCGGAGGTGCTCGAGCAGGCCAAGACGGCGCTGATCGGCTATGTCGCAAAGAAGGTGCTCGACCTCACCGAGACTGTCCCGGGCCGCCTGCCCTGCCCCGAA
>CAYWSG010000145.1:0-5763 GCA_964461055.1 uncultured Enterobacteriaceae bacterium
CCGGCGCGTTGGCAACGCGGCGCCATGAGCCGCAGGAACTACGCGCCCGGGCGGCGGCCGGGCCGAGCGGCTGCGCCCGCGCTTTTCAGGCGCCCGCGGCCTGCAGGGCGCGCCAGACGCGATGGGGCGTCGCCGGCATGTCGAACTCGCGCACGCCGGCGCTCCGCAACGCGTCCATCACCGCATTCATGAGGGCGGGCAGCGAGCCCGTCACGCCCGCTTCGCCCACGCCCTTCGCGCCGAGCGGATTGAGCCGGGTCGGCACCGGGTGCTCCACGACCTTCATGCCGTCCACCAGCACCGCCCTCGGCATGGCGTAGTCCATGAAGCTCCCGGTAAGGAGCTGCCCCGTGTCGGGGTCGTAGACCGCAAGCTCCTGGAACACCTGCCCCGCGCCCTGCGTGACGCCGCCCTGGAGCTGCCCTTCGACGATCTGGTGGTTGATCACGTTGCCCGCGTCGTCGCATGCGACATAGGAGACGATGGCGGCTTCGCCGGTCTCGCGGTCGATCTCGACTTCGGCGACATGGCAGCCGTTGGGAAAGGTCGAGCCGAACTTGCTCTCGTAGCGCGTCGTGAGCTTCTGCGGGTGCTTGCGGGCGAGCGCCTCGAGCGTGATCGAGCGGTCGGTGCCTGCGATGCGGTAGCGCCCGTCCTCGAAGGCGATGTCCTGGACGGCCGTCTCGAGCTCTTCCGCGGCAAGGGTTTTTCCCTTCTCGACCACTTCCTTCGCGGCAAGCTGCAGCACGCTCCCCACCGCGAGGAGCGAGCGCGAGCCGCCGGTGGCGTTGCCGGCGAAATACTCGTTCGGGTCGCCGGTCGAAAGGCGCATCGACCCCGGGGGCACGCCGAGGACCTGCGAGACGACCTGGGCGTAGGTCGTCTCGTGGCCCTGGCCGTGGCTGTGCGTAGGCGCGAGCAGCGTCACGGTGCCGTCCGCCGCGAAGCGCACCTCGACCTGGTCGACCGGCGCGAAGCCCGCCCCCGTAGCCTCGATGTAGGCGGAAAGCCCGCGCCCGCGCAGCCGCCCGCGCCGGGCCGACTCGGCGCGGCGCGCCTCGAAGCCGGCCCAGTCCGCTTCCTTGAGCGCCTTGTCGAGGCAGCCGGCGAAGTCGCCGCAGTCGTACTCGAAGCCGCTCGCGATGCGATACGGCATCTTCTCCCGCGGAATGAAGTTGCGCCGGCGCAGCTCCGCCGGATCGACGCCGAGCTCGGCGGCCGCCTGGTCCACGAGCCGCTCGAGCGCGTACGACATGACCGGGCGGCCGGCCCCGCGGTACGCCGCCATGGGAGCGGTGTTCGTGACGACGAGCTGCGCGCGCGCATGCATGGCTGGCACGTCGTACACGCCCATGGCGTTCACGATCCCGAGCGTGTTGATGAAGGGCCCGGTCGGGCACAGGTAGGCACCGAGGTTGGCGACGAACCGCAGGCGAATGCCGAGAAAGCGCCCCTCCCCATCGAGCGCAAGCTCGCCATGCGAGATCACGTCTCGCGCCTGCTCGTCGGCGAGAAAGACTTCCGAGCGGCTCCCGACCCACTTCACCGGACGCCCGAGCTTGCGGGCCGCCATGACGGCCGCGCAGTACTCCGGATAGATATTGAAGCGCACGCCGAAGCCGCCGCCCACCTCCTGCGCCGCAACCCGGACCTTCTCCGGCGGCACGCCGAGGACCGCGGCCAGCTGGCCCCGCATGCCGGCCACGCCTTGCGTGCAGGCATAGAGCACGTGCAGGTCGCGCGCCTCGTCGTAGTGCGCGAGGCAGGCGCGCGGCTCCATGGGATTGCCGACCACGCGCGTGTTGTCCACGGTGAGGCGGACGATCCGCGCCGCCCGGCCGAAGGCCTCTTCGACCGCCTTCTCGTCGCCGGCCTCGTAGTCGAAAACGCAGTTGCGCGGCACGGCATCGAAAAGCTGCGGGGCGCTCTCGGCGAGCGCCGCCTCGGCGCGCACGACGACCGGCAGGTCGCGATAGTCGACGAAGACCGCCTCGGCCGCGTCGGCCGCGGCAGCGGGCGTCTCGGCCACGACGATGGCGACCGGCTCGCCCACGAAGCGCACGCGGCCCTGCGCGAGCGCCGGTCGATCGGGCTTGAGGAGCTCCGTGCCGCCGCGCCCCTTGACCGGCACCGCCGCGGGCAGCGATTTCAGGCCCGCGGCAGCGACATCCTCGCCGGTGTAGATGGCGACCACGCCGGGCATCGCGGCGGCGGCGCCAGCGTCGATGCCGAGAATTTCGGCGTGCGCCCGGTCGGAGCGCACGAAGTGCGCATGGAGCTGCCCCGGGAGGTTCCAGTCGGACACATAGCGCCCGCGACCGGTGAGCATCCGGTCGTCTTCGAGTCGGCCCTTCAGCATGGGCCGGATTGTAATAGCCGGACTACCTGCGGGCGGCCGGATTACTTGCGCGACAGCGCGATCAGGATGCTGCAGGGCGCGTAATCGAGGAGCGACGCCCCCACCGAGCCTTTCCACCAGCGCGCCGCGAACGACGTGTTCTGGTTGTGGCCCACGACGATGAGGTCGGCGCCGATCGATTTCGCCATGCGGCAGATCTCCTCCACCGGCTCGCCCACGGCGAGCTGCCCGGAGGCGTTGAAGCCGCGCTCGCGAAGCGACTGGATGCCCTCCTCCAGCACCGCCTGCGTGCGCTTCTTCTCCTCCTCGAGGAGCTCCTCGGGAACGAACCCTTCGGTCAGGAACAGGGAGGGCGGCATGGTGGCCACCGCGAGCAGGCACAGGTCGGCCTGCAGGAAGCCCGCGAGGTCGGCGCATTCAAGCAGCGCGCGCTTCCCCTCGTTGGAGCCGTCGTACGCCAGGAGGATCTTGCGGTACTTCATCGCGCCTCCCTGCATCGCGGACTCTCGATGCGGGCCCGCGCGCCGGCGATGCCGGACGCGCTCGTCTCGAGCAGTTTCATGACGTTCTCCTCCTCGCGGCCATTATAGCCACTGTGCGCGGCGGAAGACCGGCGCGAGGCGACGCGCTGGCGTGCGGCTACCGCGCGCCGGTGTGCGGCTACAATACCGAGCGTTCCCCTATGCAAGCGCCAATCGTCGATATCAACCGCGGCGATCTCGTCGCCGGCGTGGCCGGCGCGGGCACCATGGGCCGCGGCATCGCGCAGGTCCTCGCCCAGGCGGGCGTGCGCACGCTCCTCTTCGATGCGCAGCCCGGCGCCGCGGCGCGCGGGCGCGAGGCCATCGCGCAGGCGCTCGGCCGGCTCGCCGAAAAGGGCAAGCTCGATGCGGCCGCCGCGCGCGAGAGCGTGGAGCGCCTCGTCGTCGTCGACGCGCTCGAGTCGTTTGCGTCCTGCCAGGTGGTGATCGAGGCGATCGTCGAGGACCTGGAGGCGAAGCGCGCGCTCTTCGGCCGCCTCGAGGAGATCGTCGGGCCGCAGTGCATCCTCGCCACCAACACCTCTTCGCTTTCGGTGACCGCGATGGCGGCGAAATGCCGCCATCCCGAGCGCGTCGCCGGCTACCACTTCTTCAACCCGGTGCCGGTGCTTCGCATCGTCGAGGTGGTCGACGGCGTGCGCACCGCGCCGTGGGCCACCGAAGCGCTCACCGGGCTTGCGAAGCGCTTTGGCCATGCGCCGGTGCGCTGCAAGGACACGCCGGGCTTCGTCGTCAACCACGCAGGGCGCGCCTACGTGCCGGAGGCGCTGCGCATCCTTGGAGAAGGCGTGGCGGATTTCGCCACCATCGACCGCATCCTCGTCGAGGCGGCGGGCTTTCGCCTCGGGCCCTTCGGCCTGATGGACCTCGTCGGGCTCGACGTGAACCACGCGGTCATGAAGTCCATGTACCAGCAGTACTTCGAGGAGCCGAAATACAAGCCCTCGTTCCTCGTCGAGCCGCGCGTCGCCGCCGGGCTTCTCGGCCGCAAGACAGGCCAGGGCTGGTACGCCTACGGAAAGGACGGCGCGGCCGTGGCCGTTCCCGAAGCCGCCCCTCCTGCGGCAAAGCCGAAGGCCGTGTGGGCGGTGCCCGAGCTACGCGAGTTCTTCTCCGGATTCCAGGTGTCCCTCGCCGCGAAGCCGGGCCGGGAGACCATCAATTTCGTCGCGCCGCTCGGCAAGGACTGCACCACGGCGGCGCTCGAGGCCGGGCTCGACCCGGCGCGCACGGTGGCCGTCGATCCGCTGTTCGGCTTCGGCCGGCGCCGCACGCTCATGGCCACGCCCGTCACGCGGCCCGAAGTGCGCGAGCAGGCGCATGCGCTGCTCGCCTCCGACGGCGTCCCGGTCTCGGTGATCAACGACTCGCCGGGCTTCGTCGCCCAGCGCGTGGTCGCGCACATCGTCAACGTCGGCTGCGACATCGCGCAGATGCGCATCGCCACGCCCGAGGACCTCGACCGCGCGGTGACGCTCGGCCTCGGCTACCCGAAGGGCCCGCTCGGCATGGGCGACGCCGCCGGCCCGGCCCGGATCCTCGCCATCCTCGAGGCCATGCACGCCATCTTCCAGGAGCCGCGCTACCGCGCGAGCCCCTGGCTCAGGCGCCGCGCGCAGCTCGGCGTCTCGCTTCTCACTCCGGAGCCTTCCCCATGCTAGACGCCTACATCTACGACGGACTGCGTTCCCCCATCGGCCGCCACGCCGGAAAGCTCGCCCCGGTGCGCCCCGACGACCTCGCCGGCGAGGTCATCAGGGAGGTGGTGACGCGCAACAAGGTCGATCCCGCCGAGATCAGCGACGTGGTGCTCGGCTGCGTGAACCAGGCGGGCGAGGACAACCGCAACGTCGCGCGCTTCGCCGCGCTCCTCTCGGGCCTGCCGCCCTCGACGCCGGGCGTCACGGTGAACCGCCTGTGCGCGAGCGGCCTGCAGGCGGTGGTGGACGCCGCGCGCGCGGTGACCGTCGGCGAGGGCGATCTCTACGTCGCCGGCGGCGTCGAGAGCATGAGCCGCGCGCCGTACGTGATCAGCAAGCCCGACGCGCCGTGGAGCCGGGACGCGAAGATGTACGACACCACCATCGGCACGCGCTTCCCCAACAGCCGCTTCGTGAAGCAGTACGGCGACTACTCGATGCCGCAGACGGGCGACAACGTCGCCAAGGACCTCGGCATCACGCGCGAGCAGTCCGACCAGTTCGCGCTCGCCTCGCAGCAGAAGTACGCGACGGCCGAGAAGGAAGGCTTCTTCAAGGGCGAGATCCTGCCCATCGCGCTGCCGGCGAAGAAGAAGGACGCGGCGCCGGCCATGGTGGAAGCCGACGAGCATCCGCGGCGCGACAGCACGCTGGAGGCGCTCGCGAAGCTGAAGCCGCTCTTCGAAGGCGGCGTCGTCACCGCGGGCAACGCCTCGGGCGTGAACGACGGCGCGGCGGCGCTGCTGATCGGCTCGAAGGCCTGGGGCGAGAAGCACGGCAAGAAGCCCATCGCGCGGATCCTCTCGGCCGCGAGCGCCGGCGTCGAGCCGCGCATCATGGGCGTCGGCCCCGCCTATGCGATTCCCCTCGCGCTCAAGCGCGCGGGCCTCGAGCTGAAGGACATGGACATCATCGAGATCAACGAGGCCTTCGCGAGCCAGGTGCTCGGGTGCCTGAAGCTCATGGAGGTCGACTTCAAGGACCCGCGCGTCAACCCGAATGGCGGCGCCATCGCCGTGGGCCACCCGCTCGGCGCCTCCGGCGCGCGCCTCGCCCTCACCACCGCACGGGAGCTTCAGCAGTCGGGCCGCCGCTACGCCGCCGTGTCGCTCTGCATCGGCGTCGGCCAGGGCCTCGCCGTCATCCTCGAGCGCGTGCAATA
>CAYWSG010000146.1:0-5761 GCA_964461055.1 uncultured Enterobacteriaceae bacterium
ACGAACGAGGCGCGGGAGCGACGAACGAGGCGCGGCAAAGACGATCGACGGCCTTTTCGGAGATTCGCTAGCCGCCGATGCCGGCGAGGCCGGGCTCGCCCTTGCCTTCCAGCGAACCCTCTCCCTGCGCGCTCCAGCCCGCCGCGATGGCGCGGCAGCGCACGAGGTCGGCGGGAAAGTCGAGCTCCGCCCACTCCAGCCCTTCGATCGAAGCCACGCGCACCTCGAGCCCGGCCCTGGCGAGGCGGTCGATGGCGGAGAGGTACCAGAGCTTCGGCCCTTCGGGCGTGCGCATCGTGCGCTCGAGCTCGGCCACGAAGCGCGCCGCGCCTTCGGCGTCGAAGCGCAGGAACCCGATCGACTCGCCGGTGACTTCCGCCGCCGCAAGGGTCTTGCCAATGGCCGTAAGCCGCTCGGACCGCCCCGCCTGAGCGGACGAGGCCTGGGTTGAAACCTTCATGTCGTCGGCGTCGTAGCCCGCCTTGCGGTCGATGGTCACCGTAATGGGCGCTGCGGGTGCGGCAAGGAGCCGCGCTGCGATGCCGGGCTCGATCAGCGTGTCGCCGTTCAGGATGAGGAACGGCGCGTCCATGGCGTCGCGCGCCATCCAGCAGCTCGCGAGGTTGTCGGCGAGCTTGTAGAACGGGTTGAAGAGCGTGCGCACGCTCAGTCCGCGCGGCGTGTGCCGCTCGAGCTCGCGCTGCACCAGATCGTCGCGGAAGCCCGTGACCACCACGGCCTCGCGCACGCCCGCCTCGGCGAGGGCGTGCAACTGCCAGGCGAGCATGCTGCGCCCGCCCAGGGGCAGCAGGCACTTGGGCGTCTGCTCGGTATGGGGGAGCAGGCGGCTTCCCTGGCCCGCGCTGAGAATGATGGCCCTGTAGGGCTTCTTCGCAATAGTCCGGGTGGTCATTTCGGGTCGTGCTGGTTGGATCGGCGGAGTCTACCGCATGGAGGGCCTCCGGGCCGGCGGCGCAGGCGCCGGCTGCGGTACAAGTGCGCACCGCCGGTCGGCTTGGGGTACATTCGCAACGCTTTTCGACCCCGCCCATGCGCTGGAAACGCTTCGCCACCCGTGAGGACCTCGGCCTGACCCCGGCCGAGTTCGCCATCCTGGAGCGGCTCGACACGCCGCAGAAGATCCAGGGGTTCCTGTTCGACCTCAGCCAGAACTTCGAGACCGACGGCGAAACCTGCCGGCCGGTGCGCGAGGTGCTGCGCACGCGCCGCGCGCACTGCATCGAGGGCGCGATGCTCGCGGGGTGCGCGCTCTGGATCCACGGCGAGCCGCCGCTTCTGCTCGACATGCGCGCGGTGCGCGACTACGACCACGTCATCGCGCTTTTCCGCCGCCACGGCTGCTGGGGCGCGATCTCGAAGACCAACGGCATCGGCCTTCGCTGGCGCGACCCGATCTACCGGACGCTCCGCGAGCTCGCCATCTCCTACTTCCACGAGTACTACAACCGGCGCGATCACAAGACGCTGCGCGAGTACTCGGTGCCGTTCGACCTGCGCCGCGTCGACCCCAAGGTGTGGGTGACGGGCGGGAAGAACGCGTGGCTCGTCGCCGAGGCGCTCGACAACCAGCGCCACTTCAAGCTGGTGAACGGCCACCAGCTGCGCTCGGTCACGCGCCGCGACGGCTTCGAGCGCCGGGTGGCGGGCCTGCTGCAGTACCGCAAGCCACGCCCCCGGGTCGCGGCCGAGGCGCTCGCGAAGAAAAAGACCGCTACTTCTTCGGCGCGACGTTCCCGATCTTCTCGACGGCGGCCTTGAGGCGCGCCGCGTCGCGTGCCCAGTACTTCTTGAACTCGGGCGCGTCGAGGTAGTTCACCGGCGTGGAGACCTTGTTCATCGCCGCATTGAAGTCCTTCGACCGCGCCGCCTCGCCGACCGCCTTGCGCAGCCTGAGCTGCACGTCCTCGGGCGTGGCGGCCGGGACGAAGACGCCCGACCAGATGTAGAACTCGGCATCGTAGCCGAGCTCCTTGAAGGTCGGGATGTCCGGAAGCAGCTTCAGGCGCTCGGTGCCCCAGCTCGCCAGCGCGCGCATCTTGCCCGCCCGGATCTGGCCGATCGCGGCCGCCGGACCCTGCGCCGAGGCCTCCACCTGGCCGCCGAGCAGCGCCGTGACCGCCGGCCCGCCGCCCTGGTAGGGCACGTGAAAGAGCTGGATGCCCGCGGCGTTGGCGAAGATCTCCATCGCGACGTGCAGCGTCCCGTACACGCCGGAGGAGGAGTAGTTGATCTTGCCGGGGTTGGCCTTCGCGGCGGCGACGAAGTCCTTCACCGTCTTGTAGGGGCTGTTGGTCGATACGACGAGCACGGTGGGATCGGCCGTCACGAGGGCGATGGGCGCGAAATCGTCGAGCTCGTACGGCGGCGTCTTGCCCTGCACGCGGTCGGACACCGGGAAGATGGAGATCGAAGAGAGTCCCATGAGGATCGTGTAGCCGTCGGCGGGCGCCCTGGCGACCACGCTCATGCCGACGGCGCCGCCGGCACCCGGCCGGTTGACGACCACGACCGGCTGACCGAGCGACTTCTCCATGGCCGCGGCGAGCGGCCGACCGACGATGTCGGCGACGCCGCCCGGCGGGAACGGCACGATCATCGTCACGGGCTTGGCCGGGTAGCCCTGCGCCGCCGCCAGGAACGGCGCGCAGGCGAGCGCGCAGGCAGCGAGGGAACGGCCGAGGAAGCGGGACAAGCGGGGCGTCTTCATGATTCCTCCGGGGTTCAAAAGGGGGTCCTTGGTTCTTGGGTTCTTGAGACTGCCGGGTCCTTGAATCTTCCCTGTTTACTCAGTTTACCAATGGATACACACGTTACGGCGCGGCCGCCCAAGAATGCTCCCGCAACACCGCGCTGCATAGCGTCACCAACAAGGAAAGGAAGGAGGTAGACGATGAAGAAAGTTGCCCGACTTCTGATTGCCGGCGTCGCCGCCGCAGCGGCCCTCGCGGCCACCCCTGCCCTCGCCGACCGGGGGCACGGCCACCACGGCGGGCACCATGCGAAGCACGCGCATGCCAAGCATGGGCCGCATCACCACCACGTTCGGGGCCACCTCGTGCGGCACCGCCACGCCCCCCGGGTGATCGTCACCCCTGCGCCCAGGGTGGTCTATCACCGGCCGGCGCCGGTCTACCACGTGCCCGTGCCGGTCTACCCGCGCGTCGCGCACGCCGAGCCGCGCCTCTCGATCCGCTTCGACCTGCCGCTGTAACATGTAAGGGAAGGCGCCGTGCCCGCGACGCATGCGGGCACGGCCCCTTTTTTCATTGCGACAGGAGACCAGGATGGACCGGCGTTTCGTGCTCAAGGCCCTCGCGGCGATTCCCTTCGCCGGAGGGGGCGCGGCGACGAGCGTGCTCGCCGCTTCGCCGAAAACCATGACCGACATCGAGACTCTGCAGAAGAACTGGAGGAGCTTCCTCCCCGCGGGGGCCCAGGTGCCCTCGCCGGACGAGCCGCTCAAGCTTTCCAAGGACGAGTGGTACAAGCGCCTGCCGCGCGAGGCCTACCGGGTGCTGCGCGAGGAGGCCACCGAGCGCGCGGGATCGAGCCCGCTCAACGACGAGAAGCGCCCGGGCATCTTCGCCTGCGCGGGCTGCGGGCTGCCGCTCTTCACTTCCGAGATGAAATTCGAGTCGGGCACCGGGTGGCCGAGCTTCTTCACCACGATCCCCGGGGTTTTCGAGACGAAGAAGGACTTCTACCTCATCTACGCCCGCACCGAATACCACTGCAGGCGCTGCGGCGGGCACCACGGGCACGTGTTCGACGACGGCCCGCCCCCCACCGGGCAGCGCTGGTGCAACAACGGGCTCGCCCTCACCTTCCACCCCAGGGACGGGGCCGGCTCAGGCGCCTGAGATGCGCAGCGCCTCCCCCATGGGAGGCGCGGGGAAATGGAAGCGCACGGGCCCATCGGGCTCGGCATTCAGGAACTGGCGCAGGTAGGGGTCGCTCGAGGCGGCGAGCTGCGCGGGCGTGCCCTGCGCGAGGATGACCCCGTCGCAGATCATGTAGGCGTAGTCGGCGACCTTGAGCGCCTCCTGCACGTCGTAGGTGACCACGACCGAGCTCATGCCGGTCGCCTCGTTCAGCGCGCGGATGAGCTCGACGATCTGGTTGAGCGAGATCGGGTCGAGCCCGGCGAAGGGCTCGTCGTAGAGCATGACCTTGGGGTCGGTGGCGGCTGCCCGCGCGAGGGCGACGCGGCGCGTCATGCCGCCCGAGAGGTCGGCCGGCATCATGTCGCGCGCGCCCCGCAGGCCGACGGCGTGCAGCTTCATGAGCACCACGTCGCGCAGGACTTCCTCCGGAACGTCGAAGTTCTCGCGGATGGGGAAGGCGACGTTGTCGAACACCGAGAGGTCGGTGAAAAGCCCGGAGGTCTGCAGCATCATGCCCATCTCGAGGCGCAGCCGGTAGAGCCCGGCCGGGTCGAGCGCGTGGATGTCCTTGCCGTCGACGAGCACGCGCCCCCGGCCCGGGCGCAGCTGGGCGCCGATCAGCTTGAGCAGGGTCGACTTGCCGCAGCCGCTCGCGCCGAGGATCGCGGTGACCTTGCCGCGCGCGATCTTCAGCGAGAGGCCGCGGAAGATCGGCAGGTCGTTGTAGGCAAAGTGGAGGTCCTCGACTTCGACGATGTCGGGACCGCTTTTCGCGGGCATCCGGTTACTATACCGCGTGGCTCATCCGTATGCCGGGCTCACGCCCGAAGCGGTCCTCGATGCGTGCGCGGACGCCGGCCTGCGTCCGGACGGGCGGCTTCTCGCGCTGAACAGCTACGAGAACCGCGTCTACCAGGTGTATCTGGACGAAGGCGCGCCGGTCGTCGTCAAGTTCTACCGGCCCGGCCGCTGGACGCGCGAGCAGATCCTCGAGGAGCACGCTTTCGCGCTCGAGCTCGCCGGTCGCGAAATCCCGGTCGTCGCCCCGCTTCTCTTCGACAACGACACCCTCCTCGACAGCGGCGAGTTCCACTTTGCCGTCTATCCGCGCCGCGGCGGGCGCACGCCGAACCTCGAGAAGCCCGAAGTGCTCGAGTGGATCGGCCGCTTCATCGGCCGCATCCACCTTGTCGGCGCGGCCGAGCCCTTCCGCTTCCGGGAAACGCTGGATTTGAATTCGTTCGGCACCGAGCCGCGCGCCTGGCTCCTCCAGCATGCCGCCATCCCGGCCGACCTGCTCCCCTCATGGAAGGCGGTCACCGAGCAGGCGCTGCAGCTCGTCGCCGCCTGCTACGAGCGCGCCGGCGACGTCAGGCTCATCCGCCTGCACGGCGACTGCCATCCCGGCAACATCCTCTGGACCGACTACGGCGAGCAGCAGGGCCCGCACTTCGTCGACCTCGACGACGCGCGCATGGGGCCGGCGATCCAGGACCTGTGGATGCTGCTCTCGGGCGATCGCCCGGCGATGACGCGCGCGCTATCGGACGTGCTCGCGGGCTACGAGGAGTTCATGACGTTCGACCGCCGCGAGCTGCACCTCGTGGAGGCGCTACGCACGCTGCGCCTCATTCACTACTCGGCCTGGATCGCGCGGCGCTGGGATGACCCCGCCTTTCCCGCCGCGTTCCCCTGGTTCGGCACCGCGCGCTACTGGCAGGATCGCATCCTCGAGCTCAAGGAGCAGATCGCCCTGATGGGCGAGCCGCCGCTTTCGGTCTAGTTCCGGGCAGCAGGAACGCCCCTTACGACTGTCATTGACCGCTGACGCGCGAGCCGCCGCACTCGATCCAGCG
>CAYWSG010000147.1:0-2763 GCA_964461055.1 uncultured Enterobacteriaceae bacterium
GTGATGCGGCCGAGGAGGCCGGAGCGGAAGTCCTGCAGGAGGATGCGGCCGGCTTTGTCGAGGTCGGGGATGCCGCCCTTGCGCAGGTAGCCGCGCTTCTTGGCGATAGTGGCGATGACGGCGTGGCCGTCGAAGGTGTCTTGCTTGATGCCGTAGCGGGTGCGCAGGCGCCCGGGGTAGCGGGCGGCGAGGAGGTCGGCGAGAAAGCCGGCGACGTCGTAGCCGGTGTAGGCCTCGGGGCCGATGAGGTGGGTGGCGGCGAGGAGGTAGGCGTGGGTCTCGCTGGCAATGGAGGGCGCCATGAGGCCGGGGGTGTCGATGAGGACACGCCCGTCGCCGAGGTCGAAGCGGCTCTGGTGCTTCGTAATGGCGGGCTCGTTGCCGGTGGGGGCCACTTTGCGCTTCAGCAGCGCGTTGATGATGGTGGACTTGCCGACGTTGGCCACGCCCATGACCATCATGCGCACGGGCCTGCCCTCGCGGTGGGGGACCAGCGCGGCGGCGAGCCTGGGGACGCGCGCGACCTCGGCACGGCGCTTGGCGGAGAGGGCGACGGCGCTGACGTTTTTTTCCTCGCTCAGGTGACGCACCCAGGCGGCGGTGGCCTCGGGGTCGGCGAGGTCGGCCTTGTTGAGGACCTTGAGGGCGGGGCGCTGCTTCTGGCGGCGCAGGCTTGCGATGAGCGGATTCGAGCTCGCGCCCGGGACGCGCGCGTCGAGCACCTCGATCACCACGTCGATCTTGCCCATGGTCTCCGCGGCTTTCTTGCGCGCGGTGGCCATGTGGCCGGGGAACCATTCGATTGCCATGGGCCCGAGTGTGGCATGCCTTCATAATGGCGCGGCAGGAGTCTCCCGAAACGGCAGCCCATGGCGACGCTTCACCCGGAAGACCAGGCGGCGAGAGAGGCGCAGGCGGCCAGGGCGAGGCTCAGGCTCAGGCTCGCGCTCGCGATGCTGGCGAGCGCGCTCGTGCTCGTGGCGATCGGCTCTTGGACGTACCTCTCGGTGGAGCGCTCGCTCCGGGGGCTGCGGGCGACGGCGCTGAAGACGGTGCTCGACACGCAGGCGAAGACGCTGGAAGTGTGGATCGAGGACCAGAAGCTGCGCATCGAGCGGCTGGCGCGCGACCGGCAGGTGCGCGAGCAGGTGCAGGCGCTCGTCGCGATCGCCACGCAGCCCGGGGTCACGCCGGCGCAGTACTGCGCGGCGCCGCAGCGCCGGCCGCTCGTCGAGGCGCTCGACGAGGCGCTCGCCGGCAGCGGCGCGGTCACCTTCGACGTGGTGGACCGCTCGGGGCGGATCGTCGCTTCGCGCTTTCGCGAGTACTGCGGGCTGGAAGTGAGCAAGGCGGCCTTCCTGCAGGCGCTCGAGCCGGTGTTCCGCGGCGAGGCGCGCTTCATCCGCCCGCAGTCGAACGAGGACTTCCTCGCGGAGCCGCCCGAGGGATTGCCGCTCGAGCGGCCGCTCGTGTGGGTGGAGGCGCCGGTGCTCCACGCGCGCGAAGGCGTCGTGGCCGCGCTCGGCGTGGCGGAGTACGCGCACCAGCAGTTCGCCGCCATCCTCGGTGCCGCGCGCGGCGGCGACACCGAGGAGGTCTTTGCTTTCGATTCCCGCGGGATGGTCGTGTCGCCGACGCGCTTTCCCTCGGCGAACGGCGCGCCGATGCTGGCCGAATGGAGCGGGACCGGCGCCCGGGAAGGCCTGCGCCTCGAGCCCTACGGCTCGTATCACGGCGGGGCGGTGATCGGCGCCTGGCGCTGGCTGCCGGCGTACGACATGGGCATCGCCGTGGAGATTAGCGCCGACGAGGCGTATGCGCCGCTCGGCGTGCTGCGCACGGCCTTCGGCGTGGTGTTCGGCGCCCTCGTGCTCGCGGTCACGCTGGCGCTCGCGGCCTGGTTCTCGGCGGCGAAGCTCCGCGCCGAGGGCGCGCGGCAGCGGCTCGGCCCGTACGTGCTCGGCGAGCGCATCGGCGAAGGCGGCCACGCGAACGTCTACCTGGCGAAGCACGACCTCCTCAAGCGCCCGACGGTGGTCAAGCTCCTCAAGCCCTCGCGCGCCACCGACGAGATTGTTGCCCGCTTCGAGCGCGAGGCGCAGCTCGCGAGCCAGCTCTCGCACCCGAACACCGTGGAGGTGTTCGACTTCGGCCGCGCCCCGGGCGGGCTCCTCTACTACGCGATGGAGTACCTGGAGGGCGAGACGGTGGGCGCGCTGCTCTTGCGCGAAGGCGCGATGCCGGTACCGCGCGCCGTGAGCCTGCTGCGCCAGGTGTGCTCGGCCCTGAAGGAGATGCACGGCAAGGGCCTCGTGCACCGCGACGTGAGCGTCACCAACATCATGGTGTGCCGGCACGGGGGCCTCTACGACTTCGCCAAGATGCTCGACTTCGGGCTGGTGAAGAACGTCGTCTCCGAGCAGAGCCAGGACATCACCCGCACATTGCGGATCCTCGGCACCGTGCTCTACATGGCGCCCGAGCGCCTGCGCGATCCGGCCGACGTCGACGCGCGCGCCGACATCTACGGCGTGGGGGCCGTGGCCTTCTTCATGCTGACCGGGCGTCGCATGTTCGAGACGCTCGACGACATCGCGCTCACGAGCCAGGTGCTGCACGAGCGGCCGCCGCGCGTCTCCGAGGTCGCCGCGCAGCCCATCCCGCCGGCGCTCGATCGCCTGGTGGCCGCCTGCCTCGAGAAGCGCCGCGAGGACCGCCCGCAAAGCATCGCCGAGCTCCTCGAGGTGCTCGATGCGCTCGCGC
>CAYWSG010000147.1:2863-5619 GCA_964461055.1 uncultured Enterobacteriaceae bacterium
GCCGTCGTCGGACTCCTGCGCGGGCCTGAAGCCGAGGGTCTCCTCGTAGAACTTGCGCGCGCGGCCGACATCCTTGACCGGGATATACGAGTACATCGGATAGCTCTGCAGCATGGGGCTTACTTTCGGTGGGCGTTGGGGGATTCGCGGATCGGCCGGATCGGGCGGACCTCGACGCTGCCGACCCTGGCGGGCGGGACGCGCGAGGCGATCTGGATGGCCTCGTTCAGGTCGCGCGCCTCGATCATGTAGAAGCCGGCGAGGCATTCCTTGGTCTCGGCGAAGGGGCCGTCGGTGACGGTCGCCTTGCCGTTTCGCACGCGCACGGTGGTGGCGGTGGCCACGGGCTGCAGCGCCTCGGAGGCGATGCAGTGGCCGCTCGCGCGGATGGACTCGTCGAAGGCGAGGCAGGAGAGGTCGTCGACCTGCTGCGTCTTCTCTTCCTCGCCGTACACCAGCAGCAGGTACTTCATGAAGCTCTCGCCTGGGGGGTCTTGGCGCCGGCGATGACCATCCAGGAAACGCCGAACCGGTCGGCGACCATGCCGAACGCCCTGGCGAAGAAGGTTTCGCCGAGCGGCATCTGCACCTTGCCGCCTTCGGCGAGGGCTTCGAAGGCGCGCTTCGCGTCGGCCTCGTCCTTCGCGGGGTAGGAGAGCGCGAAGCCGGAGAAGCTGGGCTTGCCGCTGCACATTCCGTCGGAGGCCATGACGGTCGTGTCGCCGATCCTGATCTCGGAGTGCATCACCTTGTCGCCGGGCGGCGGCGTCATGCCCTCCGGGCAGCCGGCCTGGCCGTCGGGGCTGTCCTTGTAGCGCATCAGCATGCCGGGCTCGGCGCCGAGCGCCTTGCGGTAGAAATCGAGCGCCTCTTCGGTGCGGCCCTCGAAGAAGAGGTAGGGGAGGACGGGACGGTCCATGGTCAGGCTCCTTCTTTCATGAAAGTCTTCATCCGCTCGACGGCCGGGCTCGCGCCGAAGTCCTCGAGCGCGAAGAACTCGCGCACCTCGATCTCGGCATCGCCGCCGTCGATGGCGGGGTTGGGAAAGCGCTTGGTCCACACGAGGGCTTCCTCGCGCGACTTGACGTCGATGATGGTGTAGCCGGCGACGAGCTCCTTCGTCTCGGTGAACGGGCCGTCGACGAAGCTGCGCGCGCCGTTCCTGCCGTAGCGGATGCGCCAGCCCGTCCTGCTCGGCTTGAGGCCGGAGCCGTCGACGAGGACGCCGGCCTTCGCCATCTCCTCGTGGAACGCGCCCATCTCGGCGAGCAGCCGCTCGGACGGCATCCGGCCGGCCTCCGAGTCCGCCGTCGCCTTGACGAGGATGATGAACCTCACGAGGCGCTCCTCGCGCTGCGCTCGCGCGCTTCGGCATGGCGGGCGAAGCGATCGAGGATCGCCTGCCAGCCTTCGCGCTGCTGCTCGATCGAGTGCGTCCCTTCCGCGTCGAACGTCTCGCGCACCACCACTTCGCCGGGAAGCTCGACGAATTCCACCTTGACCTGGCGGTCGTCTCCGAGCCGGTACTCGATGAGCCGCTGGGGGACGATGCGCGTGTAGGTGCCCTCGAAGTCGAACCCCATGCTGCCGTCCTTCGCCTCCATGCGCGCGGAGAAGGTGCCGCCTTCGCGGAGGTCGACCCGGGATTGCGTCGTGTGCCAGTCGTCCGACGCGGCATTCCACTGCTTGATGTCCTCCGGCGTATTCCAGGCGTCCCAGACGGTCTGCAGGCTCGCCTTCACATGGGTTTCCACGGTGATCTTCATTCGTGCAGCTCCCTGATTTTGCTGGGTTTGCGCATCCATTAGGGGGTTCCTTTCCACCCCATGGTCGAACGCCGCCGCCCGAAATCGACAGCCGCGGCGGCTATTTCCGAAGGGCGGCGATGCGGCCGGCGAGAAAGCGCCGCTCGGGCTCCTGGCGGGCGAGGGCGAGCGCCCGCCCGTAGGCGGCGATGGCCTCCGTCCGGCGGTCCAGGCGCCGCAGCAGGTCGGCATGCACGGCATGCGCCAGGTGGTAGTTGCGCAGCGCCCCGAGCAGATCTTCCACGATGGGCAAGGCAACGGCCGGGCCGTCCCGCATCGCCACGGCCACCGCGCGGTTCAGCCCGACGACCGGCGAGGGGTCGAGGCGCGAGAGGACGTCGTAGAGGCCGATGATCTCGCTCCAGTCGGTGGCCGCGGTGCTGGGCGCCTCGGCGTGCACGGCGGCGATGGCGGCCTGGAGCGAGTAGGGGCCGAACATCCGCGTCTTCAGCGCCTGGGTGGTAAGGGCGACGCCTTCGGCGATGAGGCTTTGGTCCCACAGGCTGCGATCCTGGTCCTCGAGCAGCACGAGCTCGCCCTCGGGCGTCGATCGCGCCGCGCGGCGCGACTCCTGGATGAGCATGAGCGCGAGCAGCCCCATCGCTTCCGGCTCGGGCAGGAGCGCGACCAGGAGGCGCCCGACGCGGATCGCTTCCTGCGAGAGCTCGGCGCGCGTCACCGCCTCGCCGGAGGAGGGCGAGTAGCCCTCGTTGAAGACGAGGTAGAGCACGCGCAGCACCGCATCCAGCCGCTCGGGAAGCTCCGCCTTGCCGGGCACCTCGTAAGGGATGCGCGCGTCGCGGATCTTGGACTTCGCGCGCACGATGCGCTGCGCGATCGTCGGCGCCGGCGTGAGGAAGGCGCGCGCGATCTCCTCGGTCCTGAGGCCGCAGACCTCGCGCAGCGTCAGCGCCACCTGCGCGTCGGGCGCGAGCGCCGGGTGGCAGCAGG
>CAYWSG010000148.1:0-5575 GCA_964461055.1 uncultured Enterobacteriaceae bacterium
ACACCCCCTTGAAGAAGTGTTGCACTTCGTTTGTGAACTCAGGGAACCCATTTTTTTTGCAAGTACATGGGTCCCCGCCTTCGCGGGGACGACTTCTTTACGTCTGTCCAGTCCTCCACGTCTGTCCAGTCCTCCACGTCTGTCCAGTCCTCCACGTCTGTCCAGTCCTCCACGCCTGTCCCACCCTCCAAGTCTGCCTGGCGGCGAGGGACCGGCTTACTCGAGCGCGCGGAGCGCAGCGCTGGTGGAGCGAAGGCGCGAGGCGAGCTCGCGGCTGAGGTTGCGGTAGATCTTGAGCGCGAGCGCCGGGTGCCGCTCGGTGAGCTCGGCGAACCGGTCGGCGTGGAGCGAGTAGAGCACCACGTGCTCGCCCTTGGCGAAGGCGTCGGCCGAGCGGACGGTTCCCTCGACGATGGCCATCTCGCCGAAGAAAACCCCTGCACTGAACGTGGCGAGGCGCCGCGCGCGCGTCTGCTCGTCGAGCTGCACCTTGATGCTCACCGCGCCGCGCGCGATGAGGTAGAGGCGATCGCCCGGATCGTTCTCGAGGAAGACCGGATCGCCGTGCGCGAGCTCGTGGCGCTCGAGCGCCGCGAGCACGAGCCGCCGCTCGGCGTCATCGAGGCCCTGCAGGAGCGACATCTCGCCCGGGTCGAGCTCGGGCGCGTCCTCGAAGCGCGAGCGCTCGAGGAGCCGGTCCTCCGCCCACTCGAGCGCCCGGTCGAGGTCCGGGAACCAGTGGCTGCGGTCGGCGAGGGCGGGCGAGCCGAGCGCGCGCAGGTACTCGCCGCGCGGCTCGTCGGTCCGGATGTGGCTGAGGAGCAGCACCAGGCCGCGCTGCGCGGCAAGCTCGGCGATGAGGTCGATCATGCGCGCGCCGCTCGCGTCGATTTCGTGCACGCGGCGGAAGTCGAGGATCGCGTAGCGCGTCGTGGCGGGCAGCTTCTCCACCGCGCTCTTGAGGTGCTCGGCGGTGCCGAAGAAGATCTCGCCCTCCAGCTCGAGGATGCGGATCTGGCGGGCGAGCGGCTCGAGGAGCATGCGTGCTTCCGCGGTGCGCACCTTGAGCGAGCGCCGCACGGTGCCGTCGAGGACGCGGCGCACCGGGGAGCCGCTCAGCCGCACGAGGAGGAGAGTGACCGCCGCCGCTACCCCGAGCGCAAAGGCCGCCATCATGTTGACGAGCACGAGCGTAAGGGCGACCGCGGCGACGATCGCGAGATTGACGGCGATGTCGGCGCGATGGCCGCCGCGGGCGCGCAGGCGCCGCGCAAGGTCGCGCGTCCATTTGTCGAGCAGGGTGAACGCCACGTAGAGGACGAGCCCCGCCAGCGCTGCCACCGGCAGCTCTGCAAGGAGCGGCGCAAGCCCGAGCAGGGCGGCGAGCATGAAGAGCGCGTGAAAGAGCGTCGAGAGGCGCGTGCGGCCGCCGGCGTGGTAGTTGCCGATCCGGGTATGCGCATTCGCCACCGCCGGGACGGCGCCGAAGGCGGCGCCCAGCACGTTGGCGAGTCCCTGGCCGAGCAGCACCCGGCGGCTGTCGTGGTGCCCGCGCGTGACGGTATCGGCGGCGACGGAGGCGAGCAGGCCATCGAGCGCCATCACCGTGGCGAGGAGGAGCGCCGACGAGAGGACGATGCCGAGCCAGGCGCCCGCTTCCCCGCTCGCGGCGAAGGCGAGGATCGGCCCGAGCTCGGCCGGCACGAGCGTCACGGCCGGAAGCGAGCCGACCACCGGTCCGACGGCGCCGGGCGCGAGTGCGTCGAGAAGATGATGCAGCGCGACGCCCGCGAGAAGGCCGGCCAGGAGCGGCGGCACGCGGCTCGTGAGGCGAGGCGCGAGGACGATCGCCGCGAGCACGGCAAGCGTGACGAGCACGGCGGCCGGCTTCACCGCGCCGGGGTCTTCGAGCACCGCGGCGAGCGGGCGGCCGACTTCGAGCCCGAGCGCCGGCCCGAGCTGCGAGAGCACGATCGTGAGGGCGATGCCGTTCATGAAGCCGGCGACCACCGGATAGGGCACGAACTTGATCGCGCGTCCCAGGCCCGCCAGCGCGAAGAGCACGAGGAAAATCCCCGAGAGCATGAGCGTCGCGAAAGCGATCGTGAGCAGGTGCGGGGCCTCGCCTGCCGGCGCCGGTTGCGCCACGAGGGCGGCGAGCAGGCCCGCGAAGACGACCGTGGCCGAGGCGCGCGGGCCCATGATCTGGCAGCGGGCGGCGGGCAAGGCCGCGGCGACGAGGTTGCCGACCACGGACGCGACGAGCGCGCCGCTCACGCCGATCGCGGCGTACGCCGGACCCAGCGGCGCGAGGGCCACGAGGCCGAGCGTCATCGCGTAGGGCACCGCGATGAGCGCGGCGCTCAGCCCGCCGGCCAGGTCGCCCGCGAGTCCTTCGGCTTCTTCCCGGTGTGGCAGCGGTTCCCCCTTTCCCCGGCGCGGCCCGCGATTCTAGCGGCCGCGTAGCGGTTGCGGCGCCTTTCACGGGCCGCGGGTTGAAACAGACCGGAAACAGCACGCTACGAAAGCCGGCGGGAGCGGACATCGCGCGGAAACAGCCGGCGCCTAACCTGCGGGCCTTTACGAACGACTCGTTCAGCGAGAGAGGAGCCATGACCACCGTAGCGGAGAAGGAAGTCAACAACGGCGTCGACGTCGCGGCGCTGCTCGGCGCCCGCGAGGCGCTCACCCAGGCGCCCGAGGGCGCGAAGTTCGCGTGGCGCGCGAGCTGCAAGTGGATGGACGGCACGCACAGCCGCGTCGCCGTCAAAGGGTTCCACGGGCTCGGCCAGGAGCAGAGCCACCGCACCGAGTTCAGCTTCGACATGGACCATCCGGAGATCTTCGCCTCGCAGGACAACGGCGCGACGCCCGTCGAGATGGTGCTGACGGGCCTCGCCGGCTGCCTGACCGCGGGCGTGGCGGCCGTCGCGCAGCATCGCCGGATCCAGCTTCGCTCGGTCACCGCGACGCTCGAGGGCTCGATGGACATCCGCGGCATCCTCGGCATCGACCCCGAGGTGCGCAACGGCTTCGACGGCATCCGCGTCCGCTTCCACATCGACGCCGACGCGACACGCGAGGAGATCGAGGCGCTCGTCGCCCAGTCGCAGAAGCGCTCGGCCGTCTACGACATCGTCACCAACCCGACCAACGTCACGGTGAGCGTCGCCTGAGGCGGGGCAGCCGCGCCATGGGCTTCCTGCGCACCACCGTCGTCATCGTCGGCGCCGGCCATGCCGGCCTCGCCATGAGCCGCTGCCTCGCCGAGCGCTCGATCGACCACGTGGTCCTCGAGCGCGGCGAGGTGGCGAATGCCTGGAGGATGCGCTGGCCGTCGCTTCGCCTGCTCACGCCGAACTGGCAGAGCCGCCTGCCCGGCTTCGGCTACGCGGGCGACGACCCGGACGGCTACCGCAGCCTCCCGCAGACGATCGACTTCCTCGAGCGCTACGCCGGGTATATCGGCGCGCCGGTGCGCTCGCATACCGCCGTCACGTCCGTGCGTCGAACAGAGGACGGCTATGCGGTGTCGACGACACGGGGCGAATGGCGCTGCCGCGCCGTCGTGCTCGCGAGCGGCGAGTGCAATGTCGGGAACGTCCCGGCGCTCGCCGCGGGCCTGCCGGCCGGCGTGGCTTCGCTCACGCCGCTCGAGTACCGCGGCGCGGAGGCGCTCGGGCCGGGCGGCGTGCTCGTCGTGGGCGCCTCCGCCACGGGCGTGCAGCTCGCCGACGAGATCCGGCGCTCCGGCCGTCCGGTGACGCTCGCCGTGGGCGAGCACATCCGCATGCCGAGGCGCTACCGCGGGCGCGACATCCAGTGGTGGATGGACGCGGCCGGCATCCTCGACCAGCGCTACGACGAGATTCCCGATCTCGAGCGCGCGCGCAACGTCCCGTCCCTGCAGCTCGCCGGCTTTCCCGACGGACGCGCCGTCGACCTCAATGCGCTCACGGCGCTCGGCGTGGAGCTCGTCGGGCGCCTGGCGGCCCTGCGTGACGGGAAGGCGCTCTTCTCCGGGTCGCTCGCCAACCAGGCTGCGCTCTCGGACCTGAAGATGAACCGCCTGCTCGATGCGATCGACGACTGGGCGCTTCGCGCCGGCCGCGGCGTCGCGCTCGAGCCGCCGCGACGCTTCGCCCCCACGCGCATCGAAGCCTCGCCGCGGCTTTCCCTCGACCTGCGCCGCGGCGCGATCCGCACGGTGCTCTGGGCGACCGGCTTCCGCCCGGACTACTCCTGGCTCCACGTGCCGGTGCTCGACCGCAAGGGACGCATCCGCCACGACGGCGGGGTGGTGACCGAGTCGCCTGGGCTCTATCTCCTGGGCGCGCCCTTCCTGCGCAGGCGCAAGTCCGCGCTCATCGACGGCGCGGGCGCCGACGCCCGCGAGCTGAGCGCGCACCTTGCGGCCCGCCTTGCCGATCGCAGGCTCGCCGCCTAGGGCCCTGGCGCCCTGTTTCACCATTGAAACAAACAGGGCTGCGGTCGCAATCGTGCCGTTACATGGCGCCGGTAGCCTCGCCCGCTTCCCGTAGACCGAGACCCGCTGGAGGACGTATGGAAGGGGCGGCCCGTGTGCTCATCGTGGAAGACGACCGGAGCGTGCGCGAGATGACGGCCGAGTATCTCGCCAGTCGCGGCTACGTCGTCGAGAAGGCCGCGAGCAGCGAGGCGATGCGCGAGGCGATCGCCGTGCGCGTGCCCGACCTCGTGCTCCTGGACCTCAACCTGCCCGGCGAGGATGGCCTGAGCGCCGCCTGCCATCTCCGCGAGCGCCACGGCGTCGGGATCATCATGGTGACGGGCGCCACGGACCTCGCCGACCGCGTGGCGGGCCTGGAGGCCGGCGCCGACGACTACGTCGCCAAGCCCTTCGAGCCGCGCGAGCTCCTCGCGCGCGTGAAGAGCGTGCTGCGGCGCACCCGGCGCCCGATCGCCGCGGAAGCCCGGCCGGCCGCCGAGTCGCCGCGCGTTCGCATCGGCCGCTACACGCTCGACGTCGCCGCGCACCGCCTGCTCGGCCCCGCGGGCGAGGACATCGCGCTGACGCCCATGGAATTCAGCCTGCTTCGTGCCTTCACCGAGCATCCGAACCAGGTGCTCGACCGCGACCGGCTCTTTCGCCTCACGCGAGGGCGGGACTGGTCGCCGCTCGATCGCTCGGTGGACATCGGCGTCGCGCGCCTGCGGCGCAGGATCGAGCCCGACCCCGACCGCCCGGCCCTCATCCGCACGGTCCGCGGCACGGGCTATCGGTACGTCCCTGCCGAAGTGCAGTAAGGGCGAGGGCGGGGCCGGCCGGCTTCAGCCGGGAAGCATCTGCGGATTCCAGGCCACTTCCCAGAGGTGGCCGTCCGGATCCCGGAAGTAGCCCGCGTAGCCGCCCCAGAAGGTTTCCTCGGCGCGCTTCACCAGCACCGCGCCGGCGGCAGCTGCTTCTCGCATCACGGCGTCGACCTCGTCCCTCGAAGACACGTTGTGCGCAAGACACACCGGTGCGCCGGCGAGGGCACCCGGCTGCGCTGGCGCGCCCGGCTGCAGGCCGGCGTCCGCCGCCAGGCTGGCGCGC
>CAYWSG010000149.1:0-5372 GCA_964461055.1 uncultured Enterobacteriaceae bacterium
AGCCGGCTCGGCGCGCACGAGCGCGAGCTGCTGCCGGTCATCTGGGCGCTCTTCCTGCTTCCCGCCTACCTCGTCTGCTCGCTCGTGCTCTGGACCCAGCTCGGCATGCGGCGCATCAGCCGCGTGGTGGAGCGCATCGCCCTCGGCGACCTCTCGGTGAGCGCGACCGCGGGCAACGTCAAGGGCCGCGACGCCGAAGGCCTCTGGGACGGCATCGGGCGCATGAGCGAGAACCTGACGCGGATCGTCGAGCAGGTGAACACGAGCTGCGACGTGATCGTCAAGGCCGCGCGCGAGATCGCCGACGGCTACGCGAACCTCTCGCAGCGCACCGAGGAGCAGGCCTCCACGCTGGAGGAGACGGCGAGCGGCATGGAAGAGCTCTCGGGCACGGTGAAGCAGAACGCGGAAAGCTGCCGCCGCGCCGACGAGCTCGCCCGGGACGCGAGCGCCGTGGCCGAGCGCTCGGCGCAGGCCATGACGCGCGTGATCGGCACCATCGGGCGCATCGAGCTCGGCGCGCGCAAGGTCGCCGACATCATCGGCGTCATCGAGGGCATCGCCTTCCAGACCAACATCCTCGCGCTCAACGCGGCGGTGGAGGCGGCGCGCGCGGGCGAGCAGGGGCGCGGCTTCGCGGTCGTCGCCTCGGAGGTGCGCGCGCTCGCCCAGAGGAGCTCCGAGGCGGCGAAGGAGATCAAGGTGCTCATCGACGAGTCGGTGGCGGGCGTGGTCGAGGGCTCGCGCATGGTCGACGAGGCGGCCGAGACCATCTCGCACGTGGGCGCATCGGCGCGCGGCGTGGCGCAGCGCATCGCGGAGATCGCGGCGGCCTCCGGCGAGCAGGCCACCGGCGTGGACGAGATCAACCGCGCCCTCGCGCAGCTCGAGCGCGTCACCCAGCAGAACGCCGCGCTGGTCGAGCAGGCCGCGGCGGCGGCGGCCTCGTTCGAGGAGGAGGCGGCCCGCCTCACCGCCGCGGTGGGCACCTTCAAGCTCGATCGCCGGGAGGCGCGCGACCGGGCCGTGCAATTCGTGCAGAAGGGCATCGCCCACATCGGCGCCGTCGGCGAGGAGGCCGCCTTCGCGGATTTCGAAACGCGCGGCGGCCCCTTCATCCAGGGCGACTACTACCTTTGGGTCTGCGACGTGAACGGGATTGTGCGCTGCAACGGCTCGAATCCGAAGTCGCGCAACCAGAACCATGCCGACCTTCAGGACGCCAACGGCAAGCGCTTCATCCGCGAGGTGCTGCAGCTCGCCCGCGAGCAGGGCAAGGGCTGGGTCGACTACGTCTGGCGCAACCCCGTGACCCGTCAGCTCGAGCCGAAGTCCACCTATTTCGAGCGCACTGGCGAGCTCGTGGTGCTCTGCGGCATCTACCGGACCGAGGCGCGGCCGGAGCCCCAGCCGCTCCTCGCCCCGCACCGCCCGGCCCTTATTCAGGGCTAGCGGTCAGGAGTGGCTTGAAGGCCTACAGGGGCGGCTTGAAGGCCTACAGGGGCGGCTTGAAGGCCTAAGATGTCGCCCCCGCGAAGGCGGGGGCCCAGTTTCCGGCACCTAGAAGTCCGTTTCCCCGCCGCCGGCCGCGGCGAGCCTTCCGTGATGGCGGCGGTGCTGCCAGGCGGCGAAGACGACCGAGGCGACCGAGAGCACGATGAGGGCGCCCGAGATCGGCCGCGTGAAGAAGAGCAGCGGGTTCGAGTCCGTCATGATCGCACGCACCAGGTTGATCTCGATCTGGTCGCCGAGGATCACGCCCAGGATGAAGGGCGCGAGCGGAAAGCCGTACTTCACCATCAGGTAGCCCAGCACGCCGAAGGCGAAGAGCATGTAGACGTTGGACATCGTGTTGTTGAGCGCGTAGGCGCCGACCGCGCAAAGAACCAGCACTACCGGGAAGAGCGCCGCCTTGGGCACGGTGACCACGCGCAGCATGAAGCGCGCCGAGAGCGCGAGCACGACCACCATGACGAAGTGCGCGAGGATGTACGCGGCGAAGATGCCGTAGGCGAGCTTCGCGTTCTGCATGATGAAGAGCGGCCCCGACTGGATGCCGTGGATGGTGAGCGCGCCGAGCATCACCGCGGTGACCGCGTCGCCCGGGATGCCGAAGGCCATGATGGTGACGAGCGAGCCGCCCACGTTGGCGTTGTTCGCCGACTCCGAGGCGATGATGCCCTCGGGCGTGCCGGTGCCGAAGGCCTGCGGGCGGCGCGAGAACTTCTTCGCCTGGTCGTAGGCGATCATGTTGGCCGCGCTGCCGCCGATCGCCGGCAGCACGCCGATCACCACGCCGATGAACGAGCACCAGAGGACGAGCAGGGGACGGGAGACGACCTCGGCGAGCACCCGTAGCTGCGAGACGGCGAGGCTGACGGTGCGGTCGACGGCCTCGGCGAAGCGGCGTGCTCCGCCCGCGCGCTCAACCTCGCCCATGATCTGGGAGAAGGCGAAGACGCCGATCAGGACGGGCAGGAAGTCGACGCCGCCTTCGAGCACGTCGAGCCCCAGCGTGAGCCGCTCCTGGCCCATGACGGGATCGTTGCCGAGCACCTTGACCACGCAGCCGAGCGCGCCCGCGATGAGGCCCTTGAGGAGCGAGGCCTCCACGAGCCCCGCCACCATCGACAGCGCGAAGAGGAAGAGGGCGAAGAATTCCCAGGGCCCGAACTGCAGCGCGAACTGGGCGAGCGGCCCCGTGGCGGCGATCAGGAAGACGCCGCCGAGCAGGCCGCCGAAGAAGGACGCCCAGACGCCGATCCAGATCGCGCGCCCGGGCTCGCCGCGCCGGGCGAGCGGATGCCCGTCGAAGGTGGTGGCGATCGCCGAGGGCGTGCCCGGGATGCCGAGCAGGATCGCCGTGACGAGGCCGCCGGCCGAGCCGCCGACGTACACGCCCGTCATGGCGGCAAGGCCCTGCAGCGGGTCCAGGCCGAACGTGAAGGGCAGCACCACGATCACCGTCATGGTGATCGTCACGCCCGGCAGCGAGCCGCCGATCACGCCGACGAACGTGCCCACGGCGAGCGGTATCAGGTACTTCGCCTGGAGAATGCCGAGGAGCGCGGCGCCGAGGAGCTCGAACATGTCAGAAATCCGTCCAGCGGCCGCGCGGCAGCAGCACGAGCAGCCAGCGCTCGAAGACGTACCAGGCGAGCAAGGTCGTGGCGAGCGCGAGGACGGCCGCGCGTCCCCACCCGCGCAGCCCGCGCGGCGGGTCAAGGAGCGCGTTCAGCCCGCCGACGAAGAGGAACGTGGCGATCCGGAAGCCGAGCCAGGGCATCGCCACGGCGTAAAGCGCGAAGACGCCGAAGGACACCGCCACGAGCGCGCGGTTGCCCTTCTGCGGCGGTGCCGGAGCCGCGGCGGCGCCGCGCCGGCGCATGGCGAGCACGTCCGCCGCGACCAGCAGGGCCGCGAGCGCCGCCGTCACGCCGAGGACGATGCGCGGATAGAACCCCGGCCCGATGGGGACCAGGGGACTGTCCTTCAGGTCGAGCGTGAGCGCGAAGAGGACGAGGCTCGCGGCAAGGACCACGAGCCCCGCGACGCCGTCCCGGCTCACCGCTTCAGGAGCCCGAGGTCCTTGGCGAGGTTGCGGTTGAGGTCGTCGTTCTTCTTGAGCCAGGCCGCGTATTCCTTGCGGCCCATGTAGCGCACCTTGGTCGCCTGCTTGTCCATCGCGTCGGCGTACTTCGGCTCCTTCGTCGCGGCGGCACAGGCCTTCTCGAGCCTGGCGAGCACCGGCCCGGGCGTGCCCTTGGGCGCGAGGATGCCCCGGTTCACGTCGTAGACGATGTCGACGCCGAGCTCCTTCAGGGTCGGCACGCTCGGCATCTGGTCGTCGCGCTTCTCGGCGGCGATGGCGATGAACTTGAGCTGGCCGGCCTCGACCTTGGCCTTCTGCGTGAGGTTCGAGTCGGTGAGGTCGATGTGGCCGCCGAGGATCGCGTTCATGCGCGGCGCGAGGCCCTCGTAGGACACGTACTTGAACTTGATGCCGGCGGCCTTCTCGATGAGCGCCGGGAAGAAGTGGCTGGTCGAGCCGAGCGTCGCGCCGACCGAGATCTGGCCCGGGCGCGCCTTGGCGTCGGCGACGAGGCCTTTCCAGTCGCTCCACTTGGTCTTCGGGCTCGCGGTGAGCACCGAGGGCGTCGAGGCGATCATGCACACCGGCTCGAAGTCGGTGTAGTTCACGTCGGCCACGCCGGTGTAGTAGGTGGAGTGGATGTAGTCGTGCACGGCGTAGAGCGTGTAGCCGTCGGGCGGGGATTCCTTCGCCTCCTTCGCGCCCTTGGTGCCCGAGGCGCCGCCGACGTTGGCGATGACCACGGTGCCGCCCAGGTGCTTCTCGAGGTTCGGCGCGAACGGCCGGAAGATGTTGTCGGTGTCGCCGCCGGCGGCCCAGGGCACGATCAGCTTGATGGGACGCTCGGGATACTCGGCGTGCGCCGCCGTGGCGGCGGCAAGGGCGAAGCCGGTCACTGCAAGGTAAGCGAGCTTGCGTTTCACAGGGTTTCCTCCTCCAAAGGACAATCCGCGCCGCCAGTGTATGTCAGAATCGCCGCCGGAGAACACATGCGCATCGGCATCATCGGGGGCGGGGCCATCGCGCGCCTCGTCCTCGAGCACATTCGCACCGGCGCCCTGGGCGACGCGCAGGTGGTCGCGCTCCTCGGGAGGTCCCCGCAGTCGCGGGCGAAGCCGCTCGCCGAAGAGCACGGCGTCGCCTTCGTGCAGGACGTCGAGGCGCTCGCGGCCGCTCGCCCCGAGGCCGTCGTCGAGGCCGCCTCGCACGAGGCGGTGCACCAGTATGGGGAGGCCCTGCTCTCCCGCGGCATCTCGTTCGTCGCGCTCTCGGGCGGGGCGCTTTGCGACGACGCGCTGCGCGACCGGCTGGAGCGAGCGGCGGCGCGCCACAAGGCGCTCCTCTACGTGCCCTCGGGCGGCATCGGCGGGCTCGACGCGCTGAAGGCGGCCTGCCTCGCCGGCGCGGAGGAGGTGAGCATCGCGGTGACCAAGCCCGCGCGCGCCTGGAAAGACATCCCGTACGTCGAGCGCCTGGGCGTCGATCTCGACCGGCTCACCGGCGCCACGGTGCTCTTCGAGGGGCCCGCGCGCGAGGGCGTGCCCCATTTTCCGGCGAACGTGAACATCGCCGCGGTGCTTTCCATGGCCGGCATCGGCTTCGACCGCACGCGCCTCAAGGTGGTGGCCGACCCGGCGCTCAGGTACAACACCCACTTCATCACCATCCGCGGCGCCACGGGCCGCATCGACATCAAGTTCGAGTCCGTGCCGATGCCCGACAACCCCAAGACCGCGATGCTCGCCTGCTACTCGGCCCTCGCCGCCATCCGCGAGCTCGG
>CAYWSG010000150.1:0-5359 GCA_964461055.1 uncultured Enterobacteriaceae bacterium
ACGGTGGTCGAGTGGCAGATGCGCGCCTGGTGGTCGGTGTTGTTCGTGCCCCAGAGACGCACCCACTTGCACAGGAGATACGACTGCTCGTTGTTGTGCTTGGAGGAGCCGATCCAGAACGTGGCGTCGGCGCCGCTCTCCTTCTTGATCTGCAGCAGCTTCTGGGCGATCTCGTCGTAGGCCTGGTCCCAGGAGATGCGCTGCCACTTGCCGCCGACCAGCTTCACCGGGTACTTGAGCCGGTGCGAGTCGTGCGTGATGCCGTGCTCGCGGATCGAAGCGCCCTTGGCGCAGTGCGAGCCGAGGTTGATCGGCGAGTCGAACACCGGCTCATGGCGCACCCACACGCCGTTCTCCACCACCGCGTCGATGGCGCAGCCGACCGAGCAGTGCGTGCAGACCGTGCGCTTCACCTCGACCTTCTTCGCGCCGTCCGACTGGGCCCTGGCCTCGCCGATGACATTGAAGGGAAGCTGCGATGCCACCGCGGCGGCGCCGGCGGTAAGGCCGGAGCGCTTGAGGAAGTCGCGGCGATCCATGGTCGGCGCGACACGGCCGAGCGCGCGCACAAGGCGCGATTGCGAAGCGGGGCGGGAATCGGTTTTCTTCGTCAGCAGCATGTCGCTCCTCCTTAGATCCTCGTGGTGCGGATGTAGTTATTGACGTGCTCGGTCACCTGGTAGCCGCGGGTCGCGTGCTTGCCGCTACCGGACAACGCTCGTGGCGCCGTCTCCGGGCGCTTCGCTACGATCGCCGCGGCGGTGGCGGCGCTGCCGGCGGCGGCTCCCAGGAGGAAATGGCGTCTCGATAGGCGCTTGGCGCGCTGCGTCATGGCTGTGTGCTCCCGTGGTGGATTGAAGTTGGAACGCCGTGTCTTCGACACGGAAAAAGGAATCTGCGAAGAGGGCGAGCGCCCGGTAGAAGCCGCGCCGGCGGGCGAGCGCGCCGCAGGTGCGGCGCAGGCTCGGCAGCGCTTCGCGGATAAGGCACGCCTGCGCATCCAGGTCGAGCTGCGGATCGGCCCGCGCCGGATCGATCGCGCGCGCCATCGCCTCGCAGAAGCGCCCGAGGCGCTCGGTCCTGCGCCGGCCGGCGAGGGCGGAGGCGAACTCGCGCGCCACCGCGTCGGCGTCGGTTCTTGCCGCCACGGCCGTGAGCGCGATCCAGGGATCGACCAGGGTGCCGGCCTGGGCGTCGACGTCGCTCGCTTCCGCGATGGCCTCGAGGAGCACCTCATCGGGCGGCGCGCCGAACAGGCGGGCGAGCAGGCGGTAGATCCGCGCCCTCGCGAGCTCCTCCGGAGGCACCTGGGCCATCATTGCGGGCGGCGGTCCTGCGGCGAGAGGAACGAGCGCGGCCGAAGGCGCTTCTTCGGCTCGGGGTGATAGTGGCGCGCGACGAACTCGCGCAGCCAGGCGACGAGCGGCGCCGGCATGGGCACCGGGTCGACCTGCGCGCCGCCGTCCATCCAGCGGCTCGCCTCGTCGTAGCTCAGCGTGAGGTAGTGTGGTGCAGCAAGCTCCCCGTCGAGCCGCCAGAGGACGAAGACCTGCGGCGTGCGGGCGGTGATGTTATGGAAGTAGCCTTCGGCCTCGGCGCGCCGCAGGACGATGGGCAGGCCCGAATGCAGCCACTGGGCGAGCAGGGGACCTTCGACGATGAGGCGCACGCCCGTCTCGTCCGGCCCGCAGGGCAGGATGCCGGCGGGCTCCCAGACGTGGCTCTGCCAGGGATTGTCGATCGCGCGGCGCTGCATGACGACAGCCACACGCATGCTCGTTTCTACGGTTGTCGCCATCCCCTCCATGCGGCGATGCTCGGCCACTTGCCGCGTGGAGTAAAACGAAACTTAATGGTGCTTCTATGAACATTCGTTCATATTAGAAAAATGCGTTGAAAACCGCCGGGCGCTCAGCCCTTGCGCCGCCGCGTGGCCCCGTGCTCGGCGGCGATCTGGCGCAGCCCCGCGAGCGCCGGCATGACGACCTTCGGATCGGCAGCTTCGGAATAGACGGCATAGGCGGGGTAGAGGAACTCCGGCGCGCCGCGCACGAGCGAGAGCCGGCCGCTCGCGAGGTACGGCGCGACCGCCTTCTGGCGGAAGTAGCCCGAGCCGCCCGCCTTGAGGATGTACTGCAGCCCGAGCGGGCCGAGGCTCACGAAGGTGCCCGGGTTCGCGCGGTCGGGAAACGTCAGGTTGTGATGGGCGGCGAAATCGGGTCCCCAGTCGACATAGACGTAGTCGCCGTCGGTGGCGGCGCCCGCGGCGTCCTTCTTGCGCGGCGTGGTGACGAGGACGAGCTTTTCCTTCATCAGGAGCTCCACGCGCAGGCCCGGCCGGTGCTGCGGCGAATAGAGCACCGCGATATCGATGACGCCTTCCGACACCTGGTCCATCAGGCCATCGGGGAGGCCCACGTGCGTGCGCAGGGCGAGCAACGGTGCCGACCGGCGCATCCAGACCAGCCAGTCGAGAAGAAAGGGGTTCCAGAGGCTGAGCTCGGCCGCGAGCGCGACGACGCCGCGCGCCTCGGGCGGCGCCGCGAGCTCGTGGCGGGCGCGCTCCCACATCTGCACGAGGAGGGGCGCGAAGCGCATGAACTGCTCGCCCGCCGGCGTCAGCGTGGCGCCCGCCTTGTTCCGTATGAAGAGCTTCTTGCCGAGAAGCGACTCGAGGGTCTGCACGCGCACGCTCACGGCCGTCTGCGTGAGGTGCAGCCGCTCCGCCGCGCGGACGAAGTTGCCGCAGTTCACGATCTCGAGAAAGGTGCGTGCAAGGGCGATGTCCACTTCCGCTCCGTCAAGGGTCCGCGACCCGGTGAGAATCAATGATTTTGGATTGTAGGAGAAATAAGTTTCGATTTACTTGCACGTTGGTGCAGCGCAGGATGAAACCGTCCCGCAAGGGCCTCTGACACCCATCGCAGATCTCCGGAGCCTGCAATGCCGTTCACCCTGCCGCCGCTCGCGTACGACTACGATGCGCTCGAGCCGCATCTGTCGGCGGCGACGCTGAGGATCCACCACACCGTGCATCACCGTGCCTACCTCGAGCGCGTGAAGGCGCTGGTAGGAGGCTCTTCCCTGGAAGGCCTGCCGCTCGACGAAATCGTGCGCCACGCGGCAGGGCAGGGGAAAGGCGCGCCCGCGCCGGCGGCGCGATCGGTACTCTTCAATAATGCCGCACAGGCGTGGAACCACAGCTTCTTCTGGAACTGCCTGCGGCCCCCCGTCCCCGGCGGCGGGCCGCTCGGCCCGCTCCTCGAGCGCCTGGAGACCGACTTCGGCAGCGTGGAGGGGTTCGCCGCCGCCTTCAAGGAGGCCGCGGCGGGCGTTTTCGGCTGCGGCTGGGTCTGGCTCGTGAAAGATGAGGCGGAGGGCGAGCGGCTCGCGATCGTCCGGACCAGCAATGCGGACACGCCCATCGTGCATGGGCAGACGCCGATCCTCGTGCTCGACGTGTGGGAGCACGCCTACTATCTCGATTACCAGTTCCGGAGGCCCGCGTACGTGAGCGCCGTCGTCGACCACCTGCTCAACTGGGAGTTCGCGGAGCTCAGCTTCGAAGGGGAACTCGCGCTGCATGGCTGAGGCGCGTCGTGTAGCGCTGAAGCGCGTCTACGATACGCCGGCCCCCGAGGACGGCATGAGGGTGCTCGTCGACCGGCTCTGGCCGCGCGGGCTCAGCCGCCGCGCCGCGGCGGCCGACCTGTGGCTGAAGGAGGCAGCGCCGAGCCCCGAGCTTCGCAAGTGGTTCGGCCACCGCCACGCCCGCTGGGCGGCCTTCCGGCGAAAGTACCAGGACGAGCTCGCCCAGAGGCCCGACATCCTGCGGCTTCTCAAGGATCTCCACCGGCGCTCGACCGTCACGCTGCTCTTCGCGACGCGCGACACGACGAAGAACCACGCCGTGGTGCTGCGCGACCTCCTTGAAAGGAAAAGGACCCGCTCGTCCCGATGACCCCCGAAGACCTGCACGCCCTGATGAACCGGCTGCTCGAGGCCGAGCGCGCCGGCGCCAAGCTCCTCGCCGCGTACCTGAGGGAGCTGCAGCCCGGCTCGGAGCTCCACGCACGGCTCGACGCCGTCCAGCGCGACGAAGCGCGCAACTGCGCCGTGCTCATCCACCACCTGCTCGAGTGCGGCGCCGTGCCGAGCGCGGCGACGGGCGACTTCTATGAGCGCGGCCTCGCCATCCGGGAATGGAGCGAGCGCCTCGCCTTCCTGAACCGCGGCCAGGGATGGGTGGCCCGCAAGATCGCCGCAGCGCTGCCCGAGCTCGAGCCCGGCCCGGTGCGCCAGGCGCTCGAGGCGATGCACGCTTCGCACCTCGTGAACATCCGGGCCTGCGAGGCGGTGCTCACATGATCGCGACCCGGCTGACGACGCTTTTCGGCCTGCGCCATCCCATCGTGCTCGCCCCCATGGGCGGGGTCTCGGGCGGAGCGCTCGCCGCCGCCGTGAGCAATGCCGGCGGCCTCGGGCTGGTCGGCGGCGGCTACGGCGATCCCGCGTGGCTGCGCACGGAGCTCGCGCACGTGAAGGCGCACACGTCCAGGGCCTGGGGCGTGGGCTTCATCACCTGGTCGGTAAACCGCGCCATCGTCGATCTCGCGCTCGAGTTCCGGCCGAGCGCCGTGATGCTCTCGTTCGGCGACCCGGCGCCCTATGTGGCGCGGGTGAAGTCGAGCGGCGCAAGACTCATCTGCCAGGTCCAGGACCTCGAGGGCGCCCGCCACGCGAAGGACATCGGCGCGGACCTCATCGTCGCGCAGGGCACCGAGGGCGGAGGGCACGGCGGCCATCGCGCGACCCTGCCCTTCGTCCCGGCGGTCGTCGACCTTGTCGCGCCCACGCCGGTCGTCGCGGCTGGCGGCATCGCCGACGGCCGCGGCGTCGCTGCGGCGCTCATGCTCGGCGCCGAGGGCGCGCTCCTCGGGACGCGCTTCTATGCGACCGAGGAGGCGCTCGGCCGCGCCGAGGCGAAGCAGCGCATCGTGGACGGGCGCGGCGAGGATACCCAGCGCACGCGCATCTTCGACGTGGTTCGCCGGATCGCCTGGCCGCCCCAGTTTCCGGGCCGTGCGCTCCGCAACCCCTTCTTCGAGCGCTGGCACGGCCGCGAGGCCGAGCTCGACGGCGCGACCGACGCGCATGCCGCGTTTCGCGCCGCCACCGAGCGGGGCGACTACGAGACCGCGATGGTCTGGGCGGGCGAGGCGATCGACCTCATTCGCTCCGTGGAAGGCGCCCGGGCGCTCGTCGAGCGGATCGGCACCGAGGCCGCCGCCGCCCTTCGCCGCGCCTCCGCGCTCGCGCGCTAGTCAAAAGTGGGCCCCCGCCTGCGCGGGGGCGACGG
>CAYWSG010000151.1:0-5082 GCA_964461055.1 uncultured Enterobacteriaceae bacterium
GCGCGCCCGCCCATTCGTTCTGCAGCGTGCCGAGGAAGTTGACGATCTGGCCCACCGCGCTCGAGAGATGCCTGGGCGGCGCGGCCTCCACTTTGCCGGGGACGCCGTTCAGGCCCTCGGCGAGGAGCGTGCGCAGCGACCAGCCGGCGCAGTAGCCCGAGAGCATGTCGAGGTCGTGGATGTGGAGCTCGCCCGAGCGGTGCGCCTCGCCCACCTCCGGCGGATACACGTGCGAGAGCCAGTAGTTGGCCGTCACCTTGCCCGCGACGTTGAGGATGAGGCCGCCGAGCGAGTAGCCCTGGTTCGCGTTCGCGTTCACGCGCCAGTCCTGGCGCTCGAGGTACTCGTTCATCGACGAGGCGACGTCGACGACGGTGCGGCGGTCTTCGCGCAGGCGCTTGTGCTGCTCGCGGTAGACGATGTAGGCGCGCGCCGTGGCGACGTAATCGGCGGCGATCAGCACGTGCTCGGCCGCGTCCTGGATGTTTTCGATGGTGGGCGTCGCGCCGGCGAAGCGGTGCGCCAGCACCTTGACGGCCTGCGCCGCCAGGCGCTCGGCCTCGGCCGTACCGTACTCTCCGGTGGCCGCTCCCGCCCGCGCGAGCGCGGAGGCGATCTTCGCGGCGTCGAACGCGCGGACCGAGCCGTCGCGCTTGAGGACCGCCCGGGGGGACGCCAGCCGGTCCCGTTCTTCTGCTGGTGGTTGTGTACTACTAGATATTGTGGCGCTCATATGCGTACCCCGTAAGTCTTGTTATTGGAGTCCGCATTGGGCCGGGCCGGCGCCCGGCGCGTCAACGCTTCGGGTTGACCCGGGTCAACGAATCGGGCGGGTGTCGCGCTGCAGCCGGCGGAGGTAGGCGGCGTTGGGACAGAAATTCAGGGAGCCGCTCTTGGGCTCCCTTAACCACTCGTCGCAGAGGGGCTTGCTGTTGCAGGCGAGGCAGCGGCGCGTGGCGAGGGCCGCCTCGCGCGCATCCGCCTCGCTCATCGGCGCTGCAAAGGGCACGCCGAGCCGGCGGGCGACCAGCGGAAGCCGCAATGGCTCGTCTTCTGCCAGCCTCCGAAAGCCCGACCAGGCCGCGAACGCAAGGCCGAGCAGAAGCAATGCGAAGATGAAGAGCGTGAAGTGCATGCGGCCACGATACGATCAGGGGTACCGCCCGGGTTTGATGCACATCAAAGAGACGAGGCGCGTGCCGCGTTGAAATGTTCCATGAGGAAGCCCATGAGCGAAGAAGAGATCCGCGAAGCGCTGAAGATGGTGGAGGATCCGGAGGCCGGCATGAACATCGTCGACCTCGGGCTCGTGTACGGCATCGTTGCCGAGCCCGGCAAGGTGCGCGTGGAGATGACCATGACCTCGCCCGCCTGCCCGGTCGCGCCGTACATCGTCGACGAGTCGACCGCCGCCATCCGCGCCATCGTGCCCGACGACACCGACGTCGAAGTGGAGCTCGTGTGGGAGCCGCCGTGGACGCCCGACCTGATGAGCCCCGAGGCGCAGGCGCACTTTGGCTGGTCCGGGTGAAGCCGGGGTGACGCCGGCCTGGCGGCTGCCGTTCCTGCTTCTCGGCTTCGTCGCTCTCGCGCTTGGCGTGGCGGGCGGGCTCGCGCGGCTTACGCCGTCGCTCGAGGTCGCCGGCACGGCCATCGCGCTGCACGGGCCGCTCATGGTGTCGGCCTTTTTCGGCACGCTGATCGCGCTCGAGCGCGCGGTGGCCCTCGATCGGCTCTGGGCCTATCTCTCCCCGCTCGCGAGCGGTCTGGGCGGCGTGCTCCTTCTCCTCGGGCGTCCGCTCGAGGGCTTCGCGCTTCTCGCGCTGGCCGCCGCGACCTTCTGCGCGGCGAGCACGGTCGTCTTCCGCCGCCAGCCCTCGCTCGAGATGGGCGCGCTGCTCGCCGGCGCGCTCGCCTGGCTCGTCGGCAATTCGCTCGTCTTCTTCGGCCTGCCGGCGGTGCCCTGGTGGATCGCCTTCTTCGCGCTGACGATCGGCGGCGAGCGCCTCGAGCTCTCGCGCTACCTCAAGCGCCGGCCCTGGGTGCGCCAGGCGTTCCTCGTCCTGACCGCCGCGCTTCTTGTCGCGCCGCTCGACCCGCCCGCGCTCGGCGTGGTGCTCGTGCTCCTCGCGCTGTGGCTCTTCGCCTTCGACCTCGCCCGCGTCACGGTGCGCCAGACGCTGCTGCCGCGCTTCGTCGCGGTGTGCCTGCTCGCGGGCTACTTCTGGCTCGCCGTCTCGGGCGTGCTCATGCTCGCGCAAATGGCGTACGACGCGGCGCTGCACGCCTTCTTCGTCGGCTTCGTCTTCTCGATGGTCTTCGGGCATGCGCCGGTGATCCTGCCGGCGGTGCTCCGCGTGCGCTTTCCTTACTCCGCCGCGCTCTACGTGCCGCTCGTCCTCCTGCACGGCTCGCTCGCGTTGCGCGTCCTGGGCAGTCTTCTGCCCGAGAGCGCCCCGGTCCTGCGCCTGGGCGCCTGGGGTAACGCCGCCGCCATCGCGCTTTTCATCGCGACGGCGGCGATCCTCGTCTTCGCTCGCAAGAATGGAAAGGTAAAGAAGGCCGCACCATGACCCGAACGATCGTCGCCCTGCTTCTCGCCCTCGCTTCCTCCGGTTGCGCGCTGAGGCCAGCGCCGGCGGCGAGCTCAGCGCACGAGAACCCGCCCGGGGACGCGAGGGTGGCGGTGGTGCTCGATACGGCCGAGCGCAACTTCGTCCTGGCCGAAATGCGCCAGTTCGTCGAGGCCATGCGCGGCATCGTGCAGGGCATCGCCGACAACGACATGAAGCGGGTGGCCGCCGCGGCGAGGACCGCCGGGATCGAGGCGCATCGGGCCGAATTCTCCGATCCCAGGTCGCTCGCCTCGCGCGTGGGAAAGAAGGCGCCGCCCGAGTTCAGGAAGCTCGGGTTCGCGACGCACCGTGCCTTCGACGAGATGGCGTTGCACGCCGACCAGTTCGGCGACCGCGAGCACCTGCTGCGGAGCCTGGCCGACACCATGGGCAATTGCGTCGCGTGCCACGCCGCCTACCGCTTCCCGGAGCGCTAGTTGAAAAAATCCGTACCTGTCCCGGATTTCGGGATCAAGTGATGCCCTGGGCGAGCATGGCGTCGGCGACCTTGACGAAGCCGGCGATGTTGGCGCCGAAGACGTAGTCGACGACCCCGCCTTCGCGCTCGCCGTAGTGCACGCAGGCCTCGTGGATGCCGCGCATGATGGTCTGCAGGCGCTGGTCGACTTCCTCGCGCGGCCAGGCGAGCCGCATGGCGTTCTGCGACATCTCGAGGCCGGAGACGGCGACGCCGCCGGCGTTGCTCGCCTTGCCGGGCGCATACAGCACGCCCGCCTCGTGGAGCACCTTGACCGCCTCGTAGGTGCTCGGCATGTTGGCGCCTTCGGCGACGCACTTCACGCCGTTCCTGATGAGCATGCGCGCATCGTCGGCGTCGAGCTCGTTCTGCGTCGCGCAGGGGAGCGCGATATCGGCCGGCACGTGCCAGGGCTTGCGGCCGGCGGCGTATTCGAGCTTGAAGCGCCGGGCGAACTCCTCCACCCGGCCGTACTTCTCGTTCTTGATCTCGAAGAGGCCGAGGAGCTGCTCGGGCGTCAGGCCGTCGGGCGCGAGCGCCGTGCCGCCGGAGTCCGAAAGGCTCACGACGCGCGCGCCGAGGGCCATGGCCTTCTCGGCGGCGTACTGCGCGACGTTGCCGGAGCCCGAGAGGGCCACGCGCATGCCTTCGAGGCCCATGCGCTTGCGCTCGAGCATCTCCTGGGCGAAGTACACCGTTCCGTAGCCGGTCGCCTCGGGGCGCATGAGGCTGCCGCCGTAGCTCGGCCCCTTGCCCGTGAAGACGCAGCCGCCGTCGTTGGAGAGCTTCTTCGCCATCCCGGCCATGTAGCCGATCTCGCGCGCGCCCACGCCGATGTCGCCTGCCGGCACGTCGGTGTCGGGGCCGATGTGGCGGAAGAGCTCCAGCACGAGCGCCTGGCAGAAGCGCATCACCTCGCCGCTGCTGCGCCCCTTCGGATCGAAATCGGAGCCGCCCTTGCCGCCGCCCATCGGCAGCGTGGTGAGCGCGTTCTTGAAGGTCTGCTCGAAGGCGAGGAACTTGAGGATCGACAGGTTCACCGTCGGGTGGAACCGCATGCCGCCCTTGTACGGGCCGATCGCCGAGCTGTGCTGCACGCGCCAGGCGCGATTCACCTGCGTCTGGCCCTGGTCGTCCACCCAGGAGACGCGGAACTGCACCACGCGCTCGGGCTCCACCAGGCGGTCGAGCAGGCCGGGCTCGGCGTAGCGCGGGTTGCGGGAAATGAAAGGCCAGACGCTGTCCATCACCTCCTGCACGGCCTGCAGGTACTCGGGCTGGTCGGGGTCGCGGCGGCGCACCTGCGCCATGAATTCTTCGAGCGAGGAATAGCGTTGCATGTCGTTCTGCGTGGGCGGCGGGGTGAGGGAATGGCGTGAAAAAAGCGGAGGGCCGCATTATAGGGGCGCACGGCGTCCCTTCGGGGGCGGCGCGGGCGGGTTGATCCGCATCAAAGGCCCCTGCCGGGCGCACGCTAGGCTGTCTTGACTCCGAAGCCAGAACTCGAATTCCCAGGACGCAGGTAATGCTTGGACTTCCCATCCGCAGCGTGATCGAGCCGGGCCGGCTGGTGGTGGCGGCGCCGCAGGCGAGCGTGCGCGAGGCCGCGCTCCTCATGCAGAAGCACCAGGTGGGCGCCGTGCTCGTGGTGGAGGGCGACCGCCTCGCCGGCATCTTCACGGAGCGCGATGCGGTCTACCGCGTGATGGCCGCGGGCCGGGATCCGGCGACGACGCGGCTCGCCGAAGTCATGACGCCCGAGCCCAAGACCGTGTCGCCCGACGAGACTTTCGGCTATGCGCTCCTTCTCATGCACGAGCACGGCTTCCGGCACGCGCCGGTCGTCGAGAACGGCCGTCCGGTCGGGGTCGTCTCGGCCCGGCACGCGCTCGACCCGGACCTCGAGGAGTTCGCCGCGGAGGCGGAGCGGCGAAAGGGCATTCGCCGGTTCGCCTGAGAGACGGACGCCGTGAAAATGGGGACAGACCC
>CAYWSG010000152.1:0-4935 GCA_964461055.1 uncultured Enterobacteriaceae bacterium
GCTGGATGGCGCCGAAGTCGCCCGTGAAGTGCAGGTTGATGTCCTCCATCGGCACGACCTGGGCGTGGCCGCCGCCGGCGGCGCCGCCCTTCATGCCGAACACGGGCCCCATGGAGGGCTCGCGCAGGCAGATCATCGCCTTCTTGCCGATGTGGTTCAGGCCGTCGCCGAGGCCGACCGTCGTGGTCGTCTTGCCCTCTCCCGCCGGCGTGGGGCTGATGGCGGTGACGAGCACCAGCTTGCCGTCCTTGCGGCCCTTCAGGCTCTCGAGGTACTCGAGCGAGACCTTGGCCTTGTAGTGCCCGTAGGGCTCCAGGTGATCTTCCGCGATGCCGAGCTTTTCGCGCGCTACGGAAGTGATGCGCTGCAGCTTGGCAGCCTGGGCGATTTCGATGTCGGACGGCATGGACGGCTCTTCCCCGGGGATTTTGCGAGGGGAAGAAGTTAATGGAACTTCGCCGCCCGGGGCCTTGACGGCGGTCAAGCGCTCACTGAAACCGGGCCCTCACGGCATCGGCGGTGCGAAGCGCGTCCTCGATATCGCGCGCGCCGGCTTCGGCGGCGACTTCGTTCACCGCGGCGCGCTCCTCGGCCGTGTCGAGCAGCCCGGCAAGGCGCACGCGGCCCTCGGCGGCGCTCACCGACACCCGCAGCCCCCGCGTGCGCGGCGAGCGGCGCAGCGCCGCGCGCACGCGCCAGGCGAGGGCGAGGTCCTCCAGCCGGCGGCGCGAGGCCTCGGTCTCGGCGAAGCTCTCCGAGCGCACGAGGCGCAGCACTTCGTCCACGCAGGCGCGCACGCTCAGGCGCTCGGTGTTCAGCACGAGGTCGTAGTTCTCGGCGTCGGTCCACTGCACCTGGAAGTTGCGCCGCATGATCGCGGTGTGCGCCTCGTCGTTCTGGCGGATCTCGTCCGTCACCTTGTCCTCGTCGCGGCTCCCGGTGCGCTCCATCATGCGCTGCTTGCGCAGCTCGAACGGCGCGCACACCCGAACGCAGACCGCGTGCGGCACTTCGCGCAGCAGGTGCGTCGCGCCCCAGCCGCGGATCACCGCGCCCTTCTCCTGCAGGGCGAGACTGACGATCTCGTCGGCCGAGTAGATGGACAGGCTCGTCTTGTCGGCCGTCAGCCGCTCGAGCAGGTTGGCGCTGCCGTCGAGCAGCCGGATGACGTGGCTCTTCCTCACCCGCATGCGATCGGCCAGGTGATCGACGATTTCGTGATAGACGAGCGGGATGCCGAGTTCCTCGCTCAGCGCGCTCGCCACGTCCTTGCCGAGCGAGCCCATTTCCCGTGTGATGGCCACGAGCGCCATTGCCCCCTCCCCCCTTGTGCCGCCCTGCGACAGGGCGGTGCGGCAGCAAATATAGCGAAACGGCTGCGGGGGAACTACAAATCTCGTCAGGCGGCGCCGGCCCGGCCGTAAAGCTCCGTCAGGGACCTTCCCTTGCCGTAGCCGGGGTCGCCCGGCCGCTCGCCGCCCGGCGTGACCCGGACCGCGCAGTACTTGAACTCGGGAATCTTGCCGAACGGGTCGAGCTTGGGGTTGGTGAGAATGTTGGCCGCCGCCTCGTAGTAGGCGAACGGGATGAACACCGCGCCCCTCGGCGTGCCCTCGTCCGCGCGGGCAAAGAGCGAAATCCGGCCGCGGCGCGAAGCCACGGTGACCACGTCGCCCGGCTTGAGGCCGAGCCCCGCCAGGTCGAGCGGATGCAGGGATGCCATGGGCTCGGGCTCGATCGCGTCGAGCACGCCCGAGCGGCGGGTCATGGCGCCGGTATGCCAGTGCTCGAGCTGCCGCCCGGTGATGAGCACCATCGGGTACTCGTCGTCGGGCCGCTCGGCCGACGGGATGAGATCGGCGGGCACGAAGCGCGCGCGCCCCGTGGGCGTCGGAAAGTGCGTCTGGAACACCACCGGCTCGCCGGCGTCGCCTTCGTTCTCGCACGGGTAGGTCACCGACGAATCGCGCTCGAGGCGCTCCCAGGTGATGCCGCGGATCGAGTCCATGGCCTGCCGCATCTCGTTGAACACTTCCCTGGGGTGCTCGTAGCTCCAGTCGAGCCCGAGCCGGCGCGCAAGCTGCACGATGATCCAGAGGTCGGGGCGCGCCTCGCCCGGCGCGTCGAGGGCCTTGCGCCCGAGCTGCACCATGCGATCGGTGTTCGTCACCGTGCCGTCCTTCTCCGGCCAGGCCGTGGCCGGCAGCACGACGTCGGCGAGGTAGGCCGTCTCGGTGAGGAAGATGTCCTGCACGACCAGGTGCTCGAGCTTCGCCATGGCGGCCCGCGCATGATTGAGGTCCGGGTCGGACATCGCCGGGTTCTCGCCCATGATGTACATGCCGCGGATCTTGCCCGCGTTGGCGGCGTGCATGACCTCGACCACCGTCAGCCCCGGCTGCTTCTCGAGCGGCTGTCCCCACAGCTTCTCGAAGCGGCGGTTCGCCTCGTCGGTGTTCACGCGCTGGTAGTCGGGATACATCATCGGGATGAGGCCCGAGTCGGAGGCACCCTGGACGTTGTTCTGCCCGCGCAGCGGGTGCAGGCCCGTGCCGGGCCGGCCGATCTGCCCCGTCATCAGCGTGAGCGCGATCAGGCAGCGGGCGTTGTCGGTGCCGTGCACGTGCTGGCTCACCCCCATGCCCCACAGGATCATGGAGCCTTTGGAGCTCGCGTAGAGCCGCGCGACCTCGCGGATGGTTTCGGCCGGGATGCCGCAGATGGGCGCCATCCGCTCGGGCGAGAAGTCCTTAGCGTTCTCCTTGAGCGTCTCGTAGTCGCTCGTGCGCTCGCGGATGAAGTCCTCGTTCACGAGCCCCTGCTCGATGATCGCGTGGATCATCCCGTTCAGCAGCGCCACGTCGGTGCCGGGGTTGAACTGCAGGTAGTGCGTGGCGTGGCGCGCGAGGTCGTTGCGGCGCGGGTCGGCGACGATGAGCTTCACCCCGTTCTCGGCCGCGTTCTTCATGAAGGTGGCCGCGACCGGGTGGTTCGCCGTCGGGTTCGAGCCGATGAGGAAGACGACCTCGGCCTTCAGCACGTCGCTCACCTGGTTCGACACCGCGCCCGAGCCCACGCCCTCGAGGAGCGCGGCCACCGACGAGGCGTGGCAGAGCCGCGTGCAGTGGTCGACGTTGTTCGTGCCGAAGCCGGTGCGCACGAGCTTCTGGAAGAGGTACGCCTCCTCGTTCGAGCCCTTGGCCGAGCCGAAGCCCGCGAGCGCGAACCGGTCCTCGTCCCGGATCTTCTTCAGGCCCGCAGCGGCAATTTCGAGCGCCTCTTCCCAGGTTGCCTCGCGGAAGACGTCCGTCCAGTTGGCCGGGTCGACCTTGCACTCGGCGCTCTTCGCCACGCCTTTCTTGCGGATGAGCGGCTTGGTGAGGCGATGCGGGTGATGGACGTAGTCGAAGCCGTAGCGGCCCTTCACGCAGAGGCGCCCCTGGTTGGCCGGGCCATTCCTGCCGTCCACGAACAGGATGCGGTTGTCCTTGATGTTGTACGTGAGCAGGCAGCCGACGCCGCAGAACGGGCACACCGAGTCGACCTTCTTGTCGACCTCGAGCAGGCCCACGCCGCGCGCCGGCATGAGCGCGCCGGTCGGGCAGGCCTGCACGCACTCGCCGCAGGCGACGCAGGTCGACTCGCCCATCGGATCGTCGAAGTCGAACACGATCTTGGAGTCGGGCCCGCGGCCGGCGTAGCCGATCACGTCGTTCACCTGCACCTCGCGGCAGGCGCGCACGCAGCGCGTGCACTGGATGCAGGCCTCCAGGTTGACGGCGATGGCGGGGTGCGAAAGATCGGCCTCGGGTTGCTCGCGACGGGCAAAGCGGGGCCGGGAAACTCCCAGCTTCGACGCCCATCCCTTCAGCTTGTTGTCGCGCGTGTGGTCCTGCTCCGGCATGTCGGAGAGCAGGAGCTCGAGCACCATCCTCTGCGACGTGAGCGCGCGGGGCGAGTCGGTCGTGACCTCCATGCCGGCGCTGGGATAGCGGCAGCACGAGGGCGCGAGCACGCGCTCGCCCTTGATCTCCACCACGCACGCCCGGCAGTTCCCGTCGGAGCGCTGGTTGCCGCCGTGGCAGAGGTGCGGGATCTCCACGCCGTGCTTCTGCGCCGTGGTGATGATGGGCTCGTCGGGCCGGCCGACGACCGTGCGCCCGTTCAGCTTGAACTCGACCGGCATCATGGCGACCTGGTCGCTCTTCATTCGCTCCATCACGACACCTCGTGGCGGAAATGCTTCAGGACCGAAAGGACCGGGTTGGGCGCGGCCTGCCCCAGCCCGCAGATCGAGGCGTCCATCATCGCCTGCGAGAGCTCCTTGAGGAGCGCCTCGTCCCACTTGCCGCCTTCCATGAGATCGAGTGCCTTGGCGGTGCCGACGCGGCAGGGCGTGCACTGGCCGCAGGACTCGTGCTTGAAGAAGCCCATCAGGTTCCTCGCCGCGTCGGAAGCCTTGTCCTTGTCGGAGAAGATGACGATGGCGGCGGAGCCGATGAAGCAGCCATGCGGCTGGAGCGTGTCGAAGTCGAGCGGAATGTCCCCTTTGGAGGCGGGGAGAATGCCGCCGGAGGCGCCGCCCGGCAGGTAGCCGTAGAACTTGTGCCCATCCAGCATGCCGCCGCAATACTCCTCGATCAGCTCCTTGACGGTGATGCCGGCGGGCGCGAGGTGCACGCCGGGCTTCTTCACGCGTCCCGATACGGAGAATGACCGCAATCCCTTGCGGCCGTTCCGGCCGTGCGAGGAGAACCAGGCGGCGCCTTTTTCCACGATCTCGCGCACCCAGTACACCGTCTCCATGTTGTGCTCGAGGGTGGGACGGCCGAAGAGGCCGACCTGGGCGACGTACGGCGGGCGAAGGCGCGGCATGCCGCGCTTGCCTTCGATCGACTCGATCATCGCCGACTCCTCGCCGCAGATGTAGGCGCC
>CAYWSG010000153.1:0-4714 GCA_964461055.1 uncultured Enterobacteriaceae bacterium
TCTGGCCCTTGGCGGTGAGCACGATCACGGGCATCGCCTGCAGCGCGGCGTCGGCGCGCAGCGCCTTGAGGACCTCGAAGCCGTTCATGCGCGGCAGCATCACGTCGAGGATGACGAGGTCGGGCGGGTCGCTTCGCAGCCGCTGCATGGCGGCCTCCCCGTCGAGCGCGGCGGCGACGGAGAAGCCCTCGCGCTGCAGGACGAACGAAAGCGATTCGATGATGTGGCGGTCGTCCTCGACGATCAGCACCCGCGTGCCCATGCGCGTTCCCCTCTCTTTCGTTCCCGTCGAGTGTAGCGTAGCCCGCGGGGGCTCAGGCCGCGGCGATGGCCTCTTCCTGGCGAAAGGCACACCCGGCGCGTGGGCACAGGCGGCAGCTCGGGCCGACCGGGACGGCGGGCGCCGCTGAAGAAATGTCGAGGCCCTCTCCGTAGATCGTCCGGTCGGCATACAGGGCGTCGCAGGCGAGCATCATGGAGAGCAGGCGCCGCGGCAGGCCGTGCCCCGGGCGCGGCTTCTCGATTGCGCGCGCGACGAAGAGGAAGCGGTCCTCGGTCGGGAAGGCGGCGAGCTGGCGCACCGTCGTGCCCGGCGTCTGGAACGCCGCGTAGGCGGCCCAGAGCGGGCACGCGACGCCGTAGCGGGGCAGAAGCAGGTGCGGCAGCGGCAGGCGCTTCGTGACGAAGCCCGCCGGGTCGACGCGCAGCAGCGCCCAGGGGATCCCCTCCGCGCCCGGCCGGCGAAGCGTGGCGAGCCGATGGCAGACCTGCTCGTAGCTCGCGCCAAAGCGAACGCCGAGGAAGTCGATGTCGTAGCGCGCGTGCACCGCCGCCTCGAGGAACGGCTCATAAGGAAGGAGCAGCGCGCACGCGAGGTACGCGGCGAGCACTGCCGACGCACGGGCTCGTCCCGCGTCGCTCGTCAGCACGGCGCTGCCTTCGAGCGTCGCCCGGATCGGCTCGCCGCGCTCGAAGCGCTCCGCCAGCAAGCGCGCCATGACGAAGCGCCGCGACGCCTCGGGGAGCATGTAGGCGAGGGTCAGGACGCCGGTGCCTTCGTCGAGCCAGTGGCCGCGCCGCTGCGCCGCCGGCGGCAGCGTGCCCACTGCGCGCAGCTCGACCCGCACGCCGAAGGCGCTCTCCAGGTGGCGCGACAGCGCCTCGGTCGAGGGCGGCGCGGCGCCGCCGATCGCGGCGCGCAAGGCGTCCGCCGCGCGCTCGAGGGCCGGGAAGTGGTTGTTGCGCTCGAGCAGGAAGTCGTCCACTTCTTCCGCCGGCGTCGGCGGCGTGCCGGCGAGCGTGCGCTCGAAGTAGGCGGCCAGCGCCTGGGCGAGGGCGCTGAGGCCCCGGCTCTCGGCGCCGATGATCGAGACGAAGCGGCTGCGCTGCGCCTCGTCGAGGTCGCGCACGCTCTCGAGGATTTCCGCGGCGGAGCGCACCGCGGCGAGGTGCGTGAGCAGGCCGTGCACCGATTCGCCGAGGAAAGGATCCTGCGTGAGCCGGTCGGAGAGCGCCGCGATCACCTTGCCGCGCGCGCGGTACTCGCGGTGCAGGCGCACAAGGGCGCGCGCCCACGCGCCGTGGCGGCCCACGAGCTCCTCGGGCGCGGCGGCATCGAGGCGCAGGCTCGCGAGGATCGGGTCGGCGGCAAGCTCGGCGAGATCGGCGAGCAGGCCACGCTCGGCCGCGCCGTCGAGCTCGTCGATGGCGAGCTCGAGCTCAACCGCGAGGCGACGCAGCAGCGCGCCGCCGATCGGCCGCTTGTTCGCTTCGATGAGGTTGAGATACGAGGCCGAGACGCCCACGCGCCCGGCAAGCGCCGACTGCGTGAGCCCGAGCCGGCGGCGTCGCTCGCGAATGCGAGCGCCGATCAGCGGACGGCGCACGGTGCGCGCGCCGGTTGTTGCGGCGCAGCGTCGAGTTTTGACTTATTGACGTACATGGAAGGACAAATCTTCACAGAAATCATCCGAAGCATCAATCACATATTGCTTCTTTGACAATCGGCGCGCGAACATGGCCGAGACCCACCGAGAGGAAGGAGTAGGCGCATGAGCGAATTCGACGAAGAGAACGGCCGGCGCAAGGTCCTGAAGTCGGGCCTCGCCCTGGGCGCAGGGATCGCGGCACCCTCGCTCATCTTCACCCGCAACGCCTGGGCGGCGGACTTCCGCAACAACCCGGGAAGCGCGAAGAGCATCAAGATCGGCTTCAACGTGCCGCAGACCGGCCCTTACGCCGACGAGGGGGCCGACGAGCTGCGCGCCTTCAAGCTTGCCGCGAAGCACCTGAACGGCGAGGGCGACGGCGGGATGATGAAGACCTTCAAGCCCTCGTCGCTGAAGGGCAACGGCATTCTCGGCAAGAAGGTCGAGTACGTGACCGGCGACACGCAGACCAAGGCCGACGCCGCGCGCGCCTCGGCCAAGCGCATGATCGAGAAGGACGGCGTGCTCATGTTCTCGGGCGGCTCCTCCTCCGCCGTGGCCGTCGCCTGCCAGTCGCTCGCGCAGGAGATGGGCATCATCTTCATGTGCGGCCTCACGCACTCGAACGACACCACGATGAAGGACCGGCGCCGCTACGGCTTTCGCCACTTCTTCAACGCCTACATGTCGGGCCAGGCGCTCGCGCCGATCCTCGCCGAGGAGTACGGCAAGAACCGCGCCGCCTACCACCTGACGGCCGACTACACCTGGGGCTGGACGCAGGAGGAGTCGATCAAGGAGGCGACCGAGAAGCTCGGCTGGAAGACGATCAACGCCGTGCGCACGCCGCTCGGCGCGGGCGACTTCTCGCAGTACATCACCCCGGCCATCAACTCCGGCGCCGACGTGCTGATCCTGAACCACTACGGCAAGGACATGGTGAACTCGCTCACGCAGGCGGTGCAGTTCGGCCTGCGCGACAAGGTGGTGAACGGCAAGAACTTCGAGATCGTGGTGCCGCTCTACTCGCGGCTCATGGTCCAGGGCGCCGGCGCCGCCGCCAAGGGCATCCTCGGCACGGCGAACTGGCACTGGACGCTCGGCGACGCGGCCACCAAGGCCTTCGTCAAGTCCTTCGGCCAGGAGTACGGCGCGCCGCCCTCGCAGGCCGCCCACACCTGCTACGTGCAGACGCTTCTCTACGCGAACGCGGTGGAGCGCGCCGGCACGTTCTACCCGCCGGAAGTCATCAAGGCGCTCGAGGGCTTCAAGTTCGACGGCATGGGCAACGGCCCGACGGAGTACCGCGCCGGCGACCACCAGTGCTTCAAGGACGTCCTGGTGATGCGCGGCAAGGAGAAGCCGGAGTCGCGCTTCGACCTCCTCGAGGTCGTCAAGGTCGTGCCGCGCAAGCAGGTCGAGTATCCGGAGAAGATGGGCGGGGGCGAGCTCGGGCCGTACAAGGTCTGAAGACCAGGCTCTGAAGAGTCCGCGTTGGAAGCGGTCCTCCTCCAGCTCCTCAACGGCGTCGACAAGGGCGGGGCCTACGCGCTGATCGCGCTGGGCCTCACCCTCATCTTCGGCACGCTGGGGGTGGTGAACTTCGCGCACGGGGCGTTCTTCATGCTGGGCGCCTTCTGCGCGGTCACCATGCACAAGCTCCTCACCATCTCCAAGCAGGTGAAGGACGAGAGCGTCACGTTCTTCGACTCCTACAAGGAGATCCCCTACCTGGAGCTGTGGCTCGGCGACACCGGGGCGCGCATCATCGACTATGCGGTGCCCATAGCGATCCTGCTCGCCATCCCGGTGATGCTCGTGCTCGGCATCGCCCTTGAGCGCGGCCTCATCCGCCACTTCTACCGGCGCACGCACGCCGACCAGATCCTCGTCACCTTCGGCCTCGCCATCGTGCTGCAGGAAGTGGTGAAGGCGTACTTCGGCGCCAATCCGATCCCGATGCCCGCGCCGGAGGCTTTCTCCGGCAGCGCCGCCGTGGGCGAGTGGCTCGGCCTCGGCGGCGGCATCTACTACCCGTGGTGGCGGCTCATCTATTTCCTCTTCTCGCTCGCGCTGATCGCGGCGGTCTTCGCCTTCCTGCAGTACACCACCTTCGGCATGGTGGTGCGGGCCGGCATGCGCGATCGCGAGACGGTCGGGCTCTTCGGCATCGACATCGAGCGGCGCTTCACCATCGTCTTCGGCATCGCCGTGGTGGTGGCGGGCCTCGCCGGCCTCATGTACACGCCGGTGCTGCCGCCCGACTACCACATGGGCATGGAGTTCCTGGTGCTGTCCTTCGTCGTCGTGGTGGTGGGCGGCATGGGCTCGCTCGTCGGCGCGGTCGTCGCCGGCTTCCTCCTCGGCATCCTGCAGTCCTTCGCCTCGATGAACGAGATCAAGGACCTGATCCCGGGGATCGACCAGATCATCATCTATCTCGTCGCGGTGATCATCCTGCTCGTGCGCCCGCGCGGGCTCATGGGCCGCCAGGGGCTGATGGAGACATGACGAGCGCCCGCTCCGACCTGCTCCTCCTCGCCGCCTTCGCGGCGGCGGTGCTCGCCATGCCGCTCTGGATGGCGCCCTTCGGCGCCGCATACCCGGACCTGCTGCAGCGCTTCGCGATCTACGGCATCTTCGCCATCGGCTTCAACATCCTCTTCGGCTTCACCGGGTACCTCTCGTTCGGCCACGCGGCCTTCCTCGGCGTGGGCTCCTACACCGCGGTCTGGAGCTTCAAGCTCCTCACCATGAACGTGCTCCCGGCGGTGCTCCTCGCCATG
>CAYWSG010000154.1:0-4685 GCA_964461055.1 uncultured Enterobacteriaceae bacterium
GCGGTCTTGCCGACGCCCGGCTCGCCGATCAGCACGGGGTTGTTCTTGGTGCGCCGCTGCAGGATCTGGATGCAGCGGCGGATCTCGTCGTCGCGGCCGATCACCGGATCGAGCTTGCCCTGGCGCGCGCGCTCGGTGAGGTCGAGGGTGTACTTCTCGAGCGCCTGGCGCTGGCCTTCCTGGGCCTGCGAGGTGACGGTCTCGCCGCCGCGCACGTCCTGGATCGCCTTCTCGAGCGCATTGCGCGTGAGGCCGGCTTCCTTGAGCAGGCGCCCGGTCTCGCCCTTGTCCCCGGTGGCCGCGAGCACCACGAGCTCGGAAGCGATGTACTGGTCGCCGCGCTGCTGCGCCTCCTTGTCGGCGACGTTGAGGAGCTGGGTAAGCTCGCGCGAGACGTGCACTTCGCCCGGGGTGCCTTCGACCTTCGGCAGGCGCGCCACGGACTCGGCGAGCGCCTTGCGGAGGCCCTGGACGTTGCCGCCCGCCTTGGCGACGAGCCCGGCCACCCCGCCGTCCTCCTGGTTGAGAAGGGCGAGCAGCAGGTGCTGGGGCTCGATGTACTGCTGGTCCTGGCCGACGGCCATGCTCTGCGCTTCAGCGAGCGCCTCCTGAAGCCGCGTGGTGAACTTGTCGAATCGCATGGGATTGATCCCGTTGATAAATTCGGAAATATCCTGAGATGAAGATGGGGGCGCGGGCGCGGCTTTCAAGGGAATCCGCCCCGGGCGAGGGAACGCTCCGGAAGGCCCCGTCCTCGCGTGCTACCCTGCGCCCGCCATGAAAGAAGGCAGCAGCACCTTCAGCATGCAGCGCCTCGTGCGCGCCACGGAAATCTCGCTCGCGGGGCTGGCCGCCGCGTGGCGGGGCGAGGCCGCGTTCCGGCTGGAGACCGCAGCCGCCGTCGTCCTCGTGCCGCTCGGCCTGTGGCTGGGCGAGAGCGGCGTCGAGCGGGCGCTCCTCGCCGCCAGCGTGCTCGCGGTGCTCGTCGTCGAGCTGCTGAATTCGGCCGTGGAGGCGGTGGTGGACTGCGCGAGCCCCGGCTACAGCAAGCTCGCCAAGCGGGCGAAGGACCTGGGAAGCGCCGCGGTCATGGCCGCGCTCGGCCTGGCGGCCCTCGTCTGGGCCGCGGTGCTGATTTCCTAAGAGGGAAGGCTAGGAGCGCCAGCGCGCCGCCGCGGCATCGTCGGAGGCACGCGCTTCCACCCAGCGCTCGCCCTCCGCGGTCTGCTCCTTCTTCCAGAAGGGCGCCTGCGTCTTCAGGTAATCCATGATGAACTCGCACGCGGCGAAGGCGTCGCCGCGATGCGGGCTCGCGACGGCGACGAGCACGATCTGGTCGCAGGGCTGCAGCGGCCCGTAGCGATGGATCACGGTGCAGTCGAGCACCTGCCAGCGCGCCTGCGCCTCGCGGACGATTTTCTCCAGCGCCTTCCGCGTCATGCCCGGATAGTGCTCGAGGATCATGGGCACCTCGCGCACCGTGCCGACGAACGTGGCGATGGCGCCGATCTTCGGGTTCTTGCGGAAGGCCCGGACTTCGGTCGAGAGATCGAAGTCGTCCTGCTGGACGGAGACTTTCATCCGCCGGTGACCGGGGGAAAGAACGCGATCTCGTCGCCGGCGCTGATGCGCGCGCCGGGCGCCACCATGTCCTCGTTGACCGCGGCGCTGATGCGCCGGCTCTCGCCGAGAGTCTCGGCCCACACGCCGCCGCGCTCGCGCAGGTGCGCGCGCACCGCTTCGACCGTGGCCACGCCGGCGGGGAGCTCGAGCTCCTCTCGCGCCTTGCCGAGCTGCTCCTTGACGCTTGCGAAATAAAGAACCGTGACTTTCATGCCCGCCTTCATAATGTTTCCACTCCCGTTCATCCGTAGAGCTCCGAATAGGGCAGGAAGCGGACGAGGTCGCCCTTGCGGATCGCCTTCTGCGCGGGATTGTCGACGAGCCCGTCGGCCCAGGCGGTGGAGGTGAGCACCGCCGAATCCTGCGTCGGATAGAGGTCGAGCCCGCCCTGCGCGTTCCATTTTACGCGAAGGAACTCGCGCCTCGGGTCGGGATGCGGCCAGTCGAAGTCGGCGCGCGCCTGGAGCGCGTGCGGCTCGGCCTGCGTCGCGCCCTGGCACTTGCGCAGGAAAGGCCGCACGAAAACGAGGAAGGTGACGAAGCTCGATACCGGATTGCCGGGAAGGCCGATGAAGAACGCGGTCTTGGCGCCGGCGCGCACCTCGCCGAAAGCAAGCGGACGCCCCGGCTTCATGGCGATCTTCCACATGAGGAGCCGCCCTTCGGCCTCGACTGCCGGCTTGACGAAGTCCGCATCGCCCACCGAGACGCCGCCCGAGGTGACGATGAGATCGCATTCGGCCGCCGCGCGGCGCAGCACCTCGCGCGTGGCCTCGAGGCTGTCGGGCACGATGCCGTAGTCGAAGATCTCGCAGCCGAACGTCTCGGCCAGCCCGCGCAGCGTGAAGCGGTTGGAGTTGTAGATGCGCCCGGGCGCGAGCGGCTCCCCGGGCATCACCAGCTCGTCGCCGGTGAAGAAAAGCCCCAGCCTCAGCCGGCGATAGACGGGCAGCGAGCCGATCCCCACGGAAGCGGCAAGCCCCGTGTCCTGCGGCCGCAGGCGCTTGCCCGCCGGCAGGATCTCCGCCCCGCGCGCGATGTCGCTTGCGGTGCGGCGGATCCACTGCCCTGCGTCCGGCTTCTTGCGGATCGAGACCGCCTCGCCGGAAACCTCGCAATCCTCCTGCATCACGACCGCGTCGGCGCCGGGCGGCACGGGCGCGCCGGTGAAGATGCGGGCGGCCGTGCCGGGCTCGAGCGGCTTGCCCACGCTTCCCGCCATGATGCGCTGCGCAATGCGCAGGGGCTTCCCTTCCTGCAGATCCGCGACGCGCACGGCGTAGCCGTCCATGGCGCTGTTGTCCATGGGCGGGACGTCCATGGTGGAGCGTTGCGCGCGCGCGAGCACGCGGTTGGTGGCCTCCAGCGTTGGGATCTCTTCCACGTCGGGCACCGGCCTCGCCTGCGCAAGCAGCTGGGCGAGCGCCTCATCGACCGACATCAGCGCCTGGCGCGCCTTGCCGGCTCCTCCTTGTTCCTTAGTCATCGATTCCTACGTGTCCCAGGACAAATTCGGCGATGGCTGCGTCGTCGTTGAGGTCCAGGCGCGGCAGCCGGGTCTCGACCGGCGCGTCGGTGGCGAGCGCCACGATGTGCGGGTCGTTCGGATGAAGAAGCGCCTCGCCCGTTTCCTTGCGCCACACCTCGAGCTTCGGGATGGGCGCGAACTTGAAGCCCTCGACGAGCAGGAGGTCGCACGGCGAGACGCGGCGGACCTGCTCTTCGAACGACGGCTCCTTGGCGCCTCGCAGCTCGTGCATGAGCACCCAGCGCCGCGAGGAGGTGACGAGGATTTCGGAGGCGCCCGCCTGGCGGTGCCGGTACGAGTCCTTGCCCGGAACGTCGACGTCGAAGTTGTGGTGCGCGTGCTTGATCAGCGAGACGCTGAGGCCGCGCCCGACGAAGCGCGGGATCAGCTTCTCGATCAGCGTGGTCTTGCCGCTTCCCGACCAGCCTGCGAAGCCGAAGATTTTCATCGATCCGCTCATCGCCCTGTGGGGATTGTAGCCGCGGGAACGGTAATATCCCCACGAGGGAGGGACGGTGATTCGCGTCAGGATCCGGCCGGTCTGGCGCTTCCAGGGCAAGGCGGAGCGCGATTTCGATTTCGCGCTGCTCGCGCTGCTGGAGGCGCTCGAGGAAACGGGCAAGCTCACGCAGGCCGCGCGGCGCGCGGGCATGTCGTACCGGCATGCCTGGAACCTGATCGAGCGCTGGGCGGCGCTCCTCGGCGCCCCGCTCGTCGTCATGGAGCGCGGCAAGGGCACGCGCCTCAGCCCGCTGGGGGCGAAGCTCCTGTGGGCGGGCCAGCGGGTCCAGGCGCGCCTCGCGCCCGAGCTCGAGAACCTCGCCACCGAGCTCGCCAGCGCGCTGAACGAAGCCTCCACGGAGACCGCGCCCGCGCTTCGCCTGCATGCGAGCCATGATTTCGCCGTCGGCGGGCTGCGCGACCTCGCGCAAAAGCAGGGGCTCGGCCTCGAGCTCCAGTACCGCGGCAGCTTCGAGGCGCTCGGCTCGCTCGCCCGGGGCGAGTGCGATCTCGCCGGCTTCCATATCGTCGAGGGCCCGCTCGGCGCGCGGCTCGCCGCCCGCTACGCCGAATGGCTCCGGCCGCGCAGCCACCGCCTGATCCGCGTGGCGACGCGAACGCAGGGCATGATCGTCGCCCGGGGAAATCCCCGGCACGTGCGCCGGATCGAGGACGTCGCCCGCCGGGGCATTCGCCTCGTGAACCGGCAGAAGGGCTCGGGCACGCGGGCGCTCGTCGAGTACTTCCTCACCGACGCCGGCATCGACCGTAGCAAACTTCAGGGCTACCAGGACGAGGAATTCACCCACGCCGCCGTGGCGGCCCTCGTGGCGGGCGGCCAGGCCGACGTCGGCTTCGGCGTCGAGGCGGCCGCGGCGCAGTTCCGCCTCGGCTTCGTGCCGCTCGCGAAAGAGCGCTACTTCTTCGCCTGCCGCCAGGAGACGCTCGCCTTGCCGGAAACCGAGGCGCTCCTCGCGCTCCTGCGCGGAGCGAAGTTCCGCGCCCTGATCAGCGGGCTCGCCGGCTACAGCGC
>CAYWSG010000155.1:0-4673 GCA_964461055.1 uncultured Enterobacteriaceae bacterium
AGAGATGCGCGATGGGCTTGACGTCGGCCGCGCCGTCGCCGTTCTTGACGAAGAACCCCTGGTCGTACTCCAGGCGATTCGGCGTGCCCGCCACGGCGAAGTTGAGGCGGTCGGCATGGTAGTACTCCATCTGCTTGCGGGTCCGCTGCTTCATGCTCGTCGCGGCGACGATGCCGAGGTAGACGTCGATCGGCATGCGCGCCTCGCGCAGCGCTCCGTCCGGGGCCTGCACCACGAGGTAGGAGACGTTGTAGCCCGCGGCGTGGGTCTTCCGCGTGGCGATCTTCGAGCGAAATCCCTCGCCATAGTCGGGGAACACGCGGCGGATGGCCTCGTCGCGGCGCCGGTAGCAGCCGGCCGCCTCGAGGATCGGCGTGATGTCCTCGAGCACCACCGGGATGCCGAAGCGCTCGGCCACGAGGCGACCGAGCGCAAGGCTCTCCGGGTCGCTCTCGCGCTCGGGCATGAGAACGCCCAGCACCTTCTGCGGCCCCACCGCGCGCGCGGCGAGCGCGGCGACCACGCTGCTGTCCACGCCGCCGGAGAGCCCGACCACGATGCCGCGGCGGCGTAGCGCCCCATGGAGCTGGCGCTGCAGCGCCTCGACGATCCGCGCCGTCTCGGCGGCCGGATCGATGCGCAAGCCCTCGGCGGCGCCCACGACGGCAGAGCTCACCGCAGCTCCGATCCCGGCCGCCCGACGGACACTTCGGTGGCCGTCCCGGCAAGCGCCTCCGCCACGCGCCGCCGGCTGATCTTGCCGTTCTCCGACTTCGGCAGCGCCTCGCGGAAAACCACGCTCTTCGGCACCATGAAGTCCTCGAGCCGCCGGCTGCAGTGCCGGATCACCTCGCGCTCGGTCAGCGCCGCGCCCGCCTCCGCCACCACGACGGCCCGGAGGGCCATGCCGAGAATCGGGTCGGGCACGCCGATCACGGCCGCCTCGCGCAGGCCCGGCATCTCGTAGAGCACGTTCTCCACTTCCTTGGGGCTCACCTTCTCGCCGCGCGTCTTGATGATGTCGTCCTTGCGTCCGACGAAATACAGGAAGCCCTCGGCGTCGGCGTAGAAGAGATCGCCCGTGAAGAGCACCTTTTCCCAGGGGTAAGGCCCGGGCCTGAGCGCGCGCGCAGTCGCTTGCGGATCGCCCCAGTAGCCCTGCATCACGTGCGGGCCGCGGACGACGAGTTCGCCGACCACGCCGGGTGGCGCGCGGCGGCCCTCGTCGTCCACCACATAGGCCTCGGTGCCCGGGATGGCGATGCCGACCGAGCCCGGCCGCCGGCCGAGCTCCTCGGGCGGAAGGTACGTGCAGCGCTTGCACTCGGTGAGGCCGTACATCGAGAAGATGCGCGCGGCCGGAAAGAGCGTTTGCAGCCGCTCGAGGTGCGCCGGCGGCAGCGCCGCCGCCGTGTTGGTGAGGTACCGGAGGTGCGGAAAGCTGCCGGGCGCGAGGCCGTCGAGCTGCAACAGCATCGCCGCGATCGTCGGCACGAGCGGCAGGCCCGTCGCCTTTTCCTGGCGCAGCCGCTCGAGCAGCACCGCGGGGTAGGTGAACGACTTCTCCAGCACCAGCGTGCCGCCCATCTTCACCGACATGAGCACCTGATAGAGGCCGTAGTCGAAGGCGAGCGGAAGCACGCTCACGACGACGTCCTCGGGCGTGCTTTCGAGATAAGTCGTGATCGACGTGGCGGCGGCGACGACGTTCCGGTGCGTCATCATCACGCCCTTCGGAAACCCGGTCGAGCCCGAGGTGTAGACGATCATCGCGAGATCGAGCTCGATGCCGGGGGATGGCAGGCGGCCCCCGGCGCCGGCGAGCGCGGCGCCAAACGGCGCGCACAGCGTGAACGCTACCGACGGCACGCTGCGGGCAGCCTGCTCCGCCGTCTCGCGCAGGCGCGGCTCGGTGAGCACCGCCCGAGCCGTGCAGTTGTTCAGGATATAGGCGAGCTTGCCGAGCTTGGTGCCGGGATTGACGACGCTGAACACGGCGCCCGCCTGCAGCACGCCGAAGATCGCGGCGACGGCCTCGGGCGAGTTGTCGAGATAGAGCACGACGCGATCCCCGCGCTCGACGCCGCGCGCGCGCAGCGTCGCCGCAAGCGCAGCCGCCTGCGCCGCGAGCTCGGCATAGGCGATGCGCCGCTCGCCGCAGACGAGCGCCGTCTTCCGCGGAAAGCGGGCCGCGGCGGCGTGGAGGAACTGCTCGACTCTCATGGACAACGCGCTTTGCGGAGCGTTCGCCCGCCGCTCAGGCGGCGGCCAGGCGCGCGCTGCGCTTCTGCTCGAGCTTCCGTGTCACGTAGGCGCTGACGGCGCGCACCGAGTCGAGGTTCTCGGGCAGCATCTCCTCGTCCGCCACCTCGATGCCGAAGGTGCTCTCCAGGAAGCTGACGAGCTCGAGCACGCCGGTCGAGTCGATGATGCCGTGCTCGAGGAACGACGCGTCGTCGGCAAGCGCCTCGAGCTCCTGCCGGAACAGGAAGTTCTCGCCGATGAACTGCCTCAGGGCTTCGCGGATGTCTTGGTGCATGTCGAGGTGGCTCGGGTTCTCTTCGCGTTGGGAGGCGTCCAAGGTAGCCGCGGTCTGTGACAGTCGTGGCTTGGCGTCGCGCCCCTTTCAGATCACCGCCCGCACGCGCGGGCGCTCCGTCCGTTGCGGCCGGGCGCGCACGAAAGCCTGGTCGAGGAGCTGCGTGGACAAGATGCCGACGAAAGCCATGTTATCGGCCGCGCCGCTCGCGGCGCCCGAGCGGCACTTGGCGACGAGTCGCTCCACCGCGGCGGCGTCGAAGTAGCCGGTGCGTGCGATGGCCGCCGGCGCAGTGAGCTCACGCACGTAACCGGGAGCGCCTTCTCCGAAGAAGCATTCGCTCTCCGGCGCGCGGTAGGGCTGCTTCGGGCGCCGCAGGATCGCCGCCGGCACGTAGCGGCCGAGCGCGCGGCGAAGAACATGCTTCTCGCGCAGCCCCCGGAGCAGCATGCGGGGCGGGATGCGCGCGGCGAACTCGACCACGCGATGGTCGAGGAAAGGGAAGCGGCCCTCGACGGCGTGCGCCATCGCGACGCGGTCGCCCTGCGACGACAAGATATAGCCGGGAAGGAGATGCGCAGTCTCGAGATACTGCGCCCGGGAAAGCGGATGCCAAGCGCCGAACGCCGGCGGCAGGCTCGCGCGCAATTCTTCCAGCGGGTCGTAGCCCCTGAGCGACGAGCGCAGCTCCGCCGACAGGAACCGGCCGGCGCGCCGGGCGACGAGAAAGCGCGGCAGGTGCGAGTACAGCGGGTCGTCCGTGCGCTCGAGCGCGTGGCGGAAGAAGGCCTGCAGATAGTCGGGCGACTGCGCCTGCATCCCTCCCAGCCAGGGATAAAGCCGCCCGAGCAGCGCCGCGCGCCAGCGCGAGCGCGGATGCCGCGCCCAGAACCGGCGCACGGCGGCTTCCTTGAAGAGGTCGTAGCCGGCAAAGATTTCGTCGGCGCCTTCGCCGGTCAGCACGACCTTGAGGCCGTGCTCGCGCACGAGCCGCGCGAGAAGGTAGAGCGGCGCGGGAGCGGTTCGCAGCACGGGGCGCTCGGCATGGCGCACGACCTCGGGAAAGTGCGCGGCAATGTCGCGCCCGGCACAAAGGATTTCCGCGTGCTCGGTTCCCAGCGCGCGCACGACCTCGTGCTGGTACGCCGACTCGTCGTACTCGTCCCGCTCGAACGCCACGGAGAACGTGCGCAGGCGGTTGCCTGAGAGCCGGCGGGCGAGCGCCGTCACCGCAGAGGAGTCGAACCCGCCGCTCAGGTAGGCGCCCACCGGCACGTCGGCGCGCAGGCGAAGGCGGGTGGCATCGGCGAGGAGCGCCTCGAGCGCTTCGGCCACCTCGGCCTCGGTGCGCCGGTCGGCGCGAAACGCCTCGCGCTCCGGATACGCGAGCCGCCAGTACGGGCGCACCGCGAAGCTCCCGCGCTCGGCGACCAGCTGATGGCCCGGCGGCACCTCGAGGATGCCCTTCCAGGGCGTGCGCGGCGCGAGCGGGAACCAGAACGTGAAGCACTGCTCGAGCGCGAAGGGGTCGAGCTCGGCGCGCAGGCCGGGAAACTCGAGCAGCGCCTTCACCTCGGAGGCGAAGACGAGCGTGTCGCCGATCCTCGCGTAGTAGAGCGGGCGCACGCCCATGCGATCGCGCGCGAGCACGAGGCGCCGCCGCGGGCGATCCCAAAGCGCGTAGGCGAAGTCGCCGTTCAGCGACTGCACGCATTCGGTCCCGAGCACGGCGTAGGCCTGGACGATCGTCTCGGTATCGGATCGCGTGCGGAACTCGCGACCGCGCGCCTGGAGCGCCCGCCGGAGCTCCACGTAGTTGAAGATCTCGCCGTTGAAGCTGACCTGCACCGCCCCGTCGGGCAGCCCGAGCGGCTGGTGGCCTCCGGACACGTCGAGGATGCTCAGCCGGCAATGGCCAAGCCCGACGCGGCCTTCCTCCACGATGCCGTGGTCGTCGGGGCCGCGATGGCGCAAGGCCCCCACCATGCGCTGCAGCGTCCCCGCCGGCACCGACGGTTCGCCTGAAAGCCCGAAATAGCCGGCGATGCCACACATGAACCCGGCCAGTTAATCCGAGGGCCGGCGCGTTGGCAACGCGGCGCCATGAGCCGCAGGAACTACGCGCCCGGGCGGC
>CAYWSG010000156.1:0-4608 GCA_964461055.1 uncultured Enterobacteriaceae bacterium
TAGGGCACGAAGTCCTGGAAGGTCATGCGCGTCTCGCGCGGGAACATGAGGTCCGAGAGCTGGAACTGGCCGAGCTGGGCCGAGACCCCGGTGCCGAAGACGTCGCCGTGCCGGAACCACGCATCCTCGATCAGCGCCTCGCCGTTGCGCCCCTTCTCGGCGAAGATGCCGTAGAAGTAGTAGGTGATGTTCTCCGAGAGCGGCGCGCTCGAGAGCAGCTTGATGAGGTACGGGCTCTGGAAATCCAGGCCGGAGCGGTTCCCCGTCGGCCCGCTGACCGGATCGATCTCCTCGCCCTCGCGCGCCTGCACGTTCGCCTGCGCCCGCACGGCGAGCGGCGGCACCTGAGGCAGCGCAAGCTCGTCGTCCCGGATGGCCGAGCGCATCTTGTCCCTCCAGTCGGGCATGCGCATGTTCATCCGGCCCGCGAACTGCTCGCCGAAGGCGTTGAGCCGCGGATAGGCCACGTGGCACGTGCTGCAGCTCAGGTCGTACTGGCGGGCGAAGACAGGCATGGCAGCCGCGCTTGCGGAAATGAGCGACGCAAGCATCGCACCCAGCAGGAGAAGGGCCTTCTTGCTCATGGCGGAACTTCCTTTGGTAGGCGCCGAGCGCCATCGTCCCGCCGGGATTGCCGGCGGGGCTTGATTCACATCAACCAATCCGCCGGGCGGGCGCCTAGCCCGGCTTGCCGTCCAGTCGAGGCGCGGTGAGGATGGGGTAGTACGACGCGACGAAGGTGGCGAAGGCGGCGAACCACAGGAACGCCGAGAGCGCGACGCTCGTCATGTAGAGCCCCGGGGCGATGAGCGGCAGGAAGACGCGGCTCGCCGCCGAGGCGTGCACGAGCACGTATGCGACGAGCTCCGGCGCGCCGGTCTGCAACGGCCGCCCCGTATGGCCGCGCGAGGTGCGCGTCATCATGCCGAGCGTGAGGCCGCCGATGGTGCCGATGGTAAGCGCGTGCGTGGCGAGGACGGGCGAGACAATGTCGAGCCCGGCGAGGCCGCGCATGGCGAGGTGCACTACGATCCAGGCGTAGGAAAGGTGCAGGATCCAGAGGATCGGCCGGCCGCGCGTCTTGAGCGGCGCCCAGAGCGAGACGCGGATGCCGTGCAGCACGGCCGCGACGAGCGCGACCCACGGCGTGAGCACGGCGAGCTGCAGCGCGTCGAGGACGAGGAGCACGAGGATGGCGCCGATCGCGCCCTTCTCCACCCAGGCGATGCGCCGCGCGCCGGCGCCGAGGACCGCGTTGTTGGTGAACGGCGGCACCACGCGCCCGGCCATGATGGCGACGATGAGGAGCACGAGGTCGAGGCCCACGGCGAGCGCGACCGTCGGGAACGCCTGGAAGGCGACGCTCGCCGCCCCGAGCGCGAGCACGAGCGCGATGAAGTACCGGTTGCGGTTGCCGGCCTTCAGGATCGGCCGCCCGATGCCCCAGGCGAGCGCGATGGCGAAAAGCGCATCGACCACGCTCGCGAGGAGGAGCGACTGGAAACCGACGATGCGGGCGAGGAGCCACAGGGAGACGATGACGCCGAGCGGCGCGCCCGTGGGCGTGGGCTGCGCAGTCCAGTTGCGCACCGCCGTGAGAAGGAAGCCGGCGATGACCGCGAAGGCGTAGCCGAAGATCATCTCGTGCGCGTGCCAGAGCGGGTTCGCGCCGGGGAGCAGCCCGCCGTACTGCGCCGCCCAGAGCGGCACCGAGAGCGCCGCATAGGCGCCCGCGAGAAGGTAGAAGGGTCGAAAGCCAAGCGCGAGAAGCATTACATCTCCCTAGCAAGCATCAAACCACCGTCGATTCAAACGACCTTCGAATACGTCGCCCGCTCGCGCCGTTCGCGCAGGTAGCGGTCGAACACCATGCAGACCGCGCGCACGAGGAGCCGCCCCCGCGGCGTCACGCGGATGCCTTCGCCCGAAAGCTCGACGAGGCCGTCCTTCGCCAGGTCTGCGACGTCCTGCATCTCCGTGGCGAAGTACGTCCCGAAATCGATGCCGAAATCGCGCTCGACGGCCTCGCGCGAAAGCCGGAAGTTGCACGCGAGCTGCTGGATGACGAAGCGGCGCAGCCGGTCGTCGTCGGTGAGCTCGATGCCCCGCGCGACCGGAAGCCGTCCCTCGTCGAGCGCGGCGTAGTACTCGGGCAGGGTCTTCACGTTCTGATAGTACGTCGGTCCGACGCGGCCGATGGCCGAAATTCCGAAAGACAGCATGTCGCACTCGGGATAAGTGGAATAGCCCTGGAAATTGCGCTGCAGGCGCCCCTGCGCCTGCGCCACGGCGAGCGCGTCGTCGGGCCGCGCGAAGTGGTCCATGCCGATGTAGACGTAGCCGGCGGCGCGCAGCCGCTCGATGGCGAGGGTGAGGATCGCGAGCTTCGACTCGCCCGCCGGGAGATCCGCCTCGCTGATGCGCCGCTGCGGCTTGAAGGTGCCCGGCAGGTGGGCGTAGCTGTAGAGCGCGATGCGGTCCGGCGCGAGCGCGATGACCTTCTCGAGCGTGGCGGCGAAGCCCGGGACCGTCTGCCTGGGCAGGCCGTAGATGAGGTCGAGGTTGACGGAGCGGAAGCCGCTCGCGCGCGCCTCTTCGATCGCGGCGCGCGTGACCTCCTCGCTCTGGATGCGGTGCACCGCCTTCTGCACCGCCGGGTCGAAGTCCTGCACGCCGATCGAGCAGCGGTTGAAGCCGAGGCCGGCGAGGAACTCGAGCGTCCCGGCGGGAATGCGCCGCGGGTCGATCTCGATCGAGCACTCGAAGTCGGGCGTGCGCTCGAAGCGCGCGTCCACCGCGCGCACGACCCGCGCCATCTCGTCTCGCTGCAGGAAGGTCGGGGTGCCGCCGCCCCAGTGGAGCTGGCACACGCGCCGCTCGGCGCCGAGGAGCGGCTCGAGGAGCGCCATCTCTCGCTCGAGGTACTCCACGTACTTCGCGGACTTGCTGTGGTCGCGGGTAATGACCTTGTTGCACGCGCAGTAGTAGCAGAGCGTGTCGCAGAACGGCAGGTGCATGTAGAGCGACCACGGCTGCCCGCCCTGCCTCGCCGCGAGGTGGTGCCGGAGCGCGGCCTCGCGGAACGACCCGGTGAAGCGATCGGCCGTCGGATAGGAGGTGTAGCGCGGCCCGGGCACATCGTGCTTCCGGATAAGCGCCGGGTCGATAACCATGTCCGCCGGGTCGATGACCATGTCGCCGGACGAAGGAAGGTCGTGGAGGTTCATGGCGCCGATCATGCCGGGGCGCCGCGAATCGCAATTGATGCAGATCAAATGCGCCTTTTCGAAGGTGCCTATCGTTTGCACCTATGGAATCCCCGTCACGGGAAGGAAAGAAAGGAGGAAAGCAGATGCATCCCACGCGCAGGCTCTGGCTTGGCCTCGCCGCCGTCTTCGTGCTCTCGTTCGCCGTCCTGGGCTGGCTCGGGCGGGAGATCTACCTGGCCGCGCCGCCCATCCCCGAGGCGGTCCGCGCCGAAAGCGGCGAGACGCTCTATACCGCCGGGCAGGTCCGCGACGGCCAGCGCGCCTGGCGCGCCGCCGGCGGCCAGCAGCTCGGCTCCGTCTGGGGCCACGGCGGCTACGTCGCCCCCGACTGGTCCGCCGACTGGCTCCATCGCGAAGCGGTGGCCTTCAGAACACTTAAGTCAGAAGAAATTTATGGAACAAGATATGAGTTCCTGACACCGACCCAACGCGCCGGGGTCGACCAGCAGGTCAAGGACGTCATGCGCGCGAATACCTACGATCCGGCCACCGGCGTGGTCACGGTCCCGGACGCGCGCGCGAGGGCGATCCGCGAGGTCGAGGCGCACTACGACGCGCTCTTCGGCGACGCCGCGGAGCTCGACGCGCTGCGCGAGAAGTACGCCATGACGGCCGACGCGCTGCCGCGTGCGGAAGATCGCCGGGCGCTCGCCGCCTTCTTCTTCTGGTCGGCCTGGTCGGCCGCCACCGACCGCCCGGGCGAGACGGGGCTTTCCTACACGAGCAACTGGCCGCACGAGCCGCTCGTGGGCAACACGCTGACGGGCTCGGCGCTTCTGTGGTCGATCGCGAGCGTGATCCTCCTCATCGCCGGCATCGCCGCCATGGTGTGGTTCCACGGCCGCCATCCCGAAGGGCCGGACCCCGCCGTGCCGGCGCGCGATCCGCTGGTGAACGCGGTGGCCACGCCCTCCATGCTGGCCACGCGCAAGTACTTCTTCGTCGTGATCGGGCTCCTGCTCGCGCAGATCGGCATGGGGGCGATCACCGCGCACTACGCGGTCGAGGGCCAGGCGTTCTTCGGCCTCCCGCTCGCGGAGCTCCTGCCCTACACGGTGAGCCGCACCATCCACACGCAGCTCGGCATCTTCTGGATCGCCACCGCGTGGCTCGCGACCGGGCTCTACATCGCACCGCTCCTCTCGGGGCACGAGCCGCGCTTCCAGAAGCTCGGCGTCGACGTCCTCTTCTACGCGCTCGTCGCCATCGTCGTCGGCTCCTCCGCCTTCGGCTGGCTCGGCACGCTGCAGCGCGAAGGCTTCGACTTCACCTTCTGGCTCGGCAACCAGGGGCTCGAGTTCACGAGCATGGGCCGCGTGTGGCAGATCCTGCTCTTCGT
>CAYWSG010000157.1:0-4504 GCA_964461055.1 uncultured Enterobacteriaceae bacterium
GTTCCCGCGTTCATCAACGGAAGCGCCGTCGCGAAGGCCGAGCGCTTCGGCGAGGTGTACAACCCCGCGACCGGGCAGGTGACGAAGAAAGTCGCGTTCGCCGACGCGGCGATGGTCGACAGCGCCGTGAAGGCGGCGGCCGCGGCGCTGCCGGCGTGGCGCGACACGCCGCCGCTGCGGCGCGCGAGGGTGCTGCAGAAGTTCCTCCAGCTCCTGCAGGAGGACCAGAAGAACCTCGCCCGGCTCGTGACCGACGAGCACGGCAAGACGCTGCCCGACGCGATGGGCTCGGTGCAGCGCGGGATCGAAGTGGTGGAGTTCGCCTGCGGCATCCCGCATCTCCTGAAGGGCGAGTACTCCGAGAATGTCGGCACGCGGGTCGACACGCACACGGTGCGCCAGCCGGTGGGCGTGTGCGCGGGCATCACGCCGTTCAACTTCCCGGTCATGGTGCCGCTGTGGATGTTCCCGGTCGCCATCGCCTGCGGCAACACGTTCGTGCTCAAGCCCTCCGAGAAGGTCCCCTCGGCGGCCGTGCGCATGGCCGAGCTCTTCAAGCGGGCCGGGCTGCCCGACGGGGTGCTCAACGTGGTGCACGGCGACAAGGTCGCGGTCGACGCCCTGCTTGCCCACGAAGGCGTGAACGCCGTCTCCTTCGTCGGCTCCACGCCCATCGCGAAGTACATCTACGAGACGTGCGCGAAGCACGGCAAGCGCGTCCAGGCGCTCGGCGGCGCGAAGAACCACGCGGTGGTGCTGCCCGATGCGGATCTCGAGTTCGCCGCCGATGCGCTGATCGGGGCGGCCTACGGCTCGGCGGGCGAGCGCTGCATGGCCATCAGCGCGGTCGTCGCGGTGGGCGCGGCGGGCGATCCGCTGGTGAAGCTCCTGGAGAAGAAGGCGCGCGCCATCAAGGTCGGCCCGGGCGACGGCGAGGGCGTCGAGATGGGCCCGCTCGTCACGGCGCAGCACCGCGATAAGGTCGCCTCGTTCATCCGCAAGGGGAAGGAAGAGGGCGCCAAGGTGGTGCTGGACGGCAGCAAGCCGCCGCACAAGGACGGCTTTTTCCTCGGCACGACGCTCTTCGACCACGTCACCCCGCAGATGGAGGTCTACAAGAACGAGATCTTCGGCCCGGTGCTCGTGGTGCTCAGGGTGAAGACGCTGGAGGAGGCGATCGCGCTGGTGAACGCCAACCCCTACGCCAACGGCACGGCGATCTTCACCGAGTCGGGCGGCGCGGCGCGGCGCTTCGAGAACGAGATCCAGGTGGGCATGGTGGGCATCAACGTGCCGATCCCGGTGCCGGTCGCCTTCTACTCCTTCGGCGGGTGGAAGAGCTCGCTCTTCGGCGACCTGCACGTCCACGGCGTGGAGGGCGTGAAGTTCTACACCCGCACCAAAGTCATCACCACGCGCTGGCCGCACCAGGACACGCCGGCCCCGGGCGGCTTCCACATGCCCACGCTGGGCTAATGCGCGCGTAGCTCGCGCTTGAGGACCTTGCCGATCGGGCTGCGGGGCAGGGCGTCGAGGAACCGGACGGCGGCAAGGCGCTGGGTCTTGCCCAGGCGCTCGTTTGCCCAGGCGAGGAGCGCTTCCTCGCTCACGGCTTCCTTCTTCACGACATAGGCGACGGGCGTCTCGCCCCACTTCTCGGACGGCACGCCGACCACCGCGACCTCGGCGACCGCCGGGTGCCGGCGCACGACCGCCTCCAGATCGCTCGGGTAGATGTTGAAGCCGCCCGAGATGATCATGTCCTTCTTGCGGTCGACGAGCGTAAGGAAGCCCTCGGCGTCGAAGCGGCCGATGTCGCCGGTGCGGATGAAGCGCTTGCCCGTCGCGTCGAACCACTCGGCCTCGCGCGTTTTCTCCGGCTGGTTGTGGTAGCCGGTCATCATCCCCGGCGAATGGCCGACCACCTCGCCCCCCTCGCCGGGCGCCACCTCGCGGCCCTGCTCGTCGATGAGGCGGATGTCGTGCCCGGCGACCGGCTTGCCCGAGGTATGAAGCTTGTCCGGATGCGCCGTGCAGTCGAGCACGCAGGTGCCGCCGCCTTCGGTGAGGCCGTAGACGTCGTACAGCCGCCCGGGCCAGCGCTTCAGCACATCGGCCTTCAACGCGGCCGGGAAGGGCGCGCTCGTGCACGTCTTTACTCGGAAGCTCGAGAGGTCGTAGCGATCGAAGTCGGGGAGCGCCATGAGCCGCTGGTACTGCACGGGAACGAGCATGGTGTGCGTGACGCGATGCTTCTCGGCGAGCGCAAGGTAGCCGGCGGCGTCGAACTTCGCCATGAGGATGGCGGTCGCGCCGAAGGCAAGGGTGGGGATGAAGCTGACGAGCGTCGTATTCGAATAGAGCGGCGTGGAGAGAAGCGTGATCGCGTCCGGGTCGTAGCCGGTGATGGCGCTGCGGCGGATGTGCATCCAGCGCATGGCGTGCGGCTGCACGATGCCTTTCGGCGTCCCGGTCGTGCCGGAGGAATAGATGATGTTGAAGGGCCAGTCGGGCTCGATCTCCACGGGCGCCGGCTTCGTCCCTTCGGCGACAAGCCAGCGCTCGAGGCCCTGCAGGTCGGCGTCGCGGAAGAGGATGCGGGCGCCGGAGTCCTTGACCATCGCTTCCAGCTGCCCGGCCGTCGCCGACGGCGAGAGGGGCGCCACGCAGGCGCCGGCGCGCAGGATGCCGACGAACATCGCGGCGTATTCGATCGACATGGCAGCGCAGATGGCGACCGCCTCGCGGGGGCGCACGCCATCGCGCTGCAGCGAGGCGGCAATCCGGTCGACGAGGCGATCGAGCGCCTCGTAGTCGAGCACGCGCTTGTCCTGGACGAGCGCCCGGTGGCGCGGGCGCTGTCCGGCGTGCAGCCGCACGAGGTCGGGGAGCGTCGCGAACGGCTGGCGGAGGAGCTCTTCGTGCGTCATCGCGCGGGACCGGTTTGATCCAAAATAGCATGCAAATGCACGCGGCGATCGAGGGAGCGCGGATCTGGTTCGAAGACACGGGCGGAAGCGGGGCGCCGGTCGTCTTCCTGCACGCGGGCAGCGGCAGCAGCCGCCTCTGGAAGCACCAGCTTTCCGCTTTCGCCGCCGCCGGCTACCGCGCCATCGCCTACGACCGGCGCGGCCACGGCCAGACCACCGTCACCGACGAAGCGGCAAGCAGCGCCGCGGACGAACTGCTTGCGCTGCTCGATCACCTCGCCATTGAGCGCGCGCACCTCGTCGGCACGGCAGCGGGTGGCATCGCGAGCTTCGACTTTGCGCTTTCGTATCCCGGGCGCACGCGCAGCGTGGTCGTGGCAAACAGCCACGGCGGCGTGCAGGACGAAGACTACCTTGCGCTCCAGCGGCGGCTTCGCCCGCCGCCCTTCGACGCGTTGCCGGGCGAGCTGCGCGAGCTCGGGCCCAGCTATCGCGCAGCGAACCCTGCGGGCGTCGAAGCGTGGAAGGCGCTCGAGCACGAGAGCCTGCGCGGCGGCGCGATGCCGAAGGTGGTGACCCGCAATCGCATCACCTTCGCGGCTCTCGCCACCATTGCAGCGCCCCTGCTCCTCCTCACCGGCGATGCCGACCTCTACATTCCACCGCCGGTGCTCCGCCTCTTCGCAGACCGGCTGCCCAACGCCAGGACCGCCGTCATTCCCGCCTGCGGCCACTCCGCCTACTGGGAGCAGCCGGAGCGCTTCAACGAGATCGTCCTCGACTTCCTCCGCACTTATCCCTAAATCCGGGACGGGTGCACATTTCGCGGCTTTGCGGCCGAGGCGGGCGCCAGACGGCTCGGCGTGTCGTCAACGCTTCGTTTCGCCGGGCGTTCTCTATCGCATGCCTCGCCATGCGCGCGTCGTGGTTCCCCAGATGCCCCTGCATATCGTGCAGCGTGGCAACAATCGCATGGATTGCTTCGCCGATGACGGCGACCGGCTCGTGTACCTCAGGCTGCTCGGCGACGGGCTCTCGAGGTTCGGGTGCGCCTTGCACGCCTACTGCCTGATGACCAACCACGTCCATCTTCTGGTGACGCCGCCATCGGTCGAGGCGGCTGCCGGACTGATGCATGTCGTCTCCCAGCGATACGCCCAGTACTTCAACCGCAAGAACGGCAGGACGGGAACGCTGTGGGAAGGGCGGTTTCGCTCCTCCCTGGTCGCATCGGCAAGCTACCTGATCGCCTGCTATCGCTATATCGAATGCAATCCCGTGCGCGCGGGCCTCGCGCCGCACCCGGTCGCGTACAGGTGGTCGAGCCATCGCGCCAATGCAGGCGTGGCCAGCGACCCCATTCTTGCGCCGCACGAGGAATGGGCGGCGCTCGGAGCCCGGGCCTACCGGCAGCTCTTCGCAACCGAGCTCGATTCGGATGCATTGCAGCGCATTCGGGAATCCCTGAATGGCGGCTTCCCGCTCGGTTTCGAGGAGAAGGTCATGCCGCTACTTCCGGGCTTGCGCGTGGCGCCGGGCAGGCCGGGACGGCCGCGCAGAAAAATCCGCACCTG
>CAYWSG010000158.1:0-4405 GCA_964461055.1 uncultured Enterobacteriaceae bacterium
CCATGAACGCCCCCGAGAGAAAAGCGAAGGCCCAGTTTTCCTGGGAAGACCCGTTCCTCCTCGACCAGCAGCTCACCGAGGACGAGCGCATGGTGCGCGATGCCGCGCGCGCCTACTGCCAGGACAAGCTCGCGCCCCGGGTGCTGGAAGCCTTCCGCCACGAGAAGACGGACGAGAAGATCTTCCGCGAGATGGGCGAGCTCGGGCTCCTCGGGCCGACGATCCCGCCGGAGTACGGCGGCCCGGGCCTCAACTACGTGAGCTACGGGCTCATCGCCCGCGAGGTCGAGCGCGTGGACTCGGGCTACCGCTCCATGATGAGCGTGCAGTCCTCGCTCGTCATGCTGCCCATCTTCGAGTTCGGAAACGAAGCGACGCGCCGGAAATACCTGCCCAAGCTCGCCACCGGCGAATGGATCGGCTGCTTCGGGCTCACCGAGCCCAACCACGGCTCCGACCCCGGCTCGATGCAGACGCGGGCGAAGAAGGTCGACGGCGGATACAGCCTCACGGGCTCCAAGATGTGGATCTCCAACTCGCCCATCGCCGACGTGTTCGTGGTGTGGGCGAAGGACGAACGCGGCCAGATCCGCGGATTCGTTCTGGAAAAGGGCATGAAAGGCCTGTCGGCCCCTGCCATCCACGGCAAGGTCGGGCTGCGCGCTTCCATCACCGGAGAAGTGGTGATGGACAACGTGTTCTGCCCCGAGGAGAACGCCTTTCCCGAGGTGCGGGGGCTCAAGGGTCCGTTTACCTGCCTCAATTCCGCGCGCTACGGCATCGCCTGGGGCGCGCTCGGCGCCGCCGAGGACTGCTTCCACCGCGCGCGGAGCTACGTGCTCGAGCGCAAGCAGTTCGGCCGGCCGCTCGCGGCGAACCAGCTCATCCAGAAGAAGCTCGCCGACATGCAGACGGAGATCGCGCTCGGCCTGCAGGGGTGCCTGCGCCTCGGCCGCATGAAGGACGAGGGCACCGCGGCGCCCGAAGTCACCTCCGTGCTGAAGCGCAACTCGTGCGGGAAAGCGCTCGACATCGCGCGCATGGCGCGCGACATGATGGGCGGCAACGGCATCTCGGACGAATTCGGCGTCGCCCGCCACCTCGTCAACCTGGAGGTGGTGAACACCTACGAGGGGACGCACGACATCCACGCGCTCATCCTCGGGCGCGCCATCACCGGGATCGCCGCCTTCAACTGACGAGGGACGCCGGTGCGCTGCCGGTCGATCCTCACTGCCCTCTTCGCCGCGTGGCTCGCGTGCGCCGGCGCGTCGCTTCGCGCCGAGGTGCCCGAGGCGCCGAACGGCGTGCTGCTCGTCGCCGCGCCCGGCATGCCCGACGCGCGCTTTCGCGAGGCGGTCGTGCTCGTGACCCAGACCCCGGACGGGAACACGGTCGGCGTCATCGTCAACCGGCCAGGCGAGCGGCGGCTCGCCGAGCTCATGCCTGGACCGCACGCGGAAAGGTACGCCGAGCCTGTCTTCGTCGGCGGCCCGGTGCTGCCGGACACGCTCGTCGCCCTCTTCCAGTCGCCGGAGCCGCCGGCGGCGCCCGCCTTTCATGTGCTGCGCGGCGTGTATCTCAGCATGCACCCCGCGAACGTCTATCCGCTTGTCGCGCAGGAGGATCAGCGCTTTCGCCTTTACGCCGGCTTCTCGGGCTGGAAGCCCGGGCAGCTCGCCGACGAGATCGCCGCCGGCGCCTGGAGCATTGCCGCGCCGAGCGAAGAGATCGTCTTCCGCAAGGACACGCGCGGGCTGTGGCGCGAGCTTGCGCGGCCAGCCGAGGGACAGCGCACCGGGTGGCGCTAGCGAGGCGGAGCGCCGCATCGGCTGGATTCCGACGTATCCGATCAGGCATTTCAGGTACGGCGTTTCCTTCGGGAAATCAGGGATTCCACCCGGGCTCGGGCCGCGGCTCGCGCGCTATACTCGATAGAATGAGATCGGCAGTTCTCCTCTCTTTCGCGCTCCTGCTCCTCGTCTTCTTTCCCGCGCAGGCCCGGGCCGACGACGGCGCGGTGCTGCTCGTCGCGCACCCGGCATTCCGCGATCTCGACTACCGGCACACGGTGCTCCTTGCGGCACCCGCCCCGAACGGCGGGCACGTGGGGGTCATCCTCAATCGCCCCACGCGCCGCTCGCTCGGGAGCCTGTTCCCGGAGCACGAGCCGTCCCGGAAGGTGATCGAGCCGGTGTACTACGGCGGCCCCTTCTCGCGCGGCGCCCTCGTCGCGCTCGTGCGCGCGGACAAGGCGCCGGGACCGGGCACCGTGCCGCTCATGAAGAACCTGTACCTCGCCTTTCGCGCCAACACCATCGACAGCATCATCGAGACGACGCCCAACGAGGCGCGCTACTACGTCGGCTATGTGGGCTGGCGGCCGGGCGAGCTGCGGGACGAGATCGACCGGGGCCTGTGGTCCGTGCTCGACGCCGACCTCGACACGGTGTTCCGCAAGGACACCGAAACCCTTTGGGAAGAGCTCCTGCAAAGCACGCGCCGCATTCGCGCGGGCGCGGCGCCGGTCCTCGCCGCCTGGCTGCAGAGCCCCATCGTCCCGGCTCCGCGCTAGCTGCCCGCCGTCGCCCGCCGGCGACGCGCCGTCAGGGGGAGGCGCGGAAACTTTCGCGCCCGGCCTGCATCCCCTCTACATGGATCCGGATTCCGCAAGCCGCGCGCTGCGCGCCGCGGACGAGCTCGCGGGGCTGATCGAGCTTGCGCTCTCCGCCGCCGAGCGCATGGAGCGCGAGGTGCATGGCGCTTCGTACGAGATGACGGACATGGTGTCCGCGGAGCTGAAGCGCCTGCGACGGCTCGCCGAGCGGCTGCGCCGCGAGACGGAGAAGCTCGTCACCGAGGAGCGCGCGGCCGCGCTCACCCGCGGCCACCCGCTGCGCCGCGCCACCGATCACAAGGGCGTCTCGCGGCCGAACTAGGGTAGAAGGACTGGGCTACGCGGGGGCGACGAGTTCTCCGCTAGGCGGCAGCCTTGGCGGGGGCCTTCTCGAACACCATGCGGCCCCCGCGCCAGTCGGCGTAGATGCGGTCCTTGGGCGCGAAGCGGCCCTCGAGGATCGCCTTGGCGAGCGGGTTCTCGAGCTCCGCCTGGATCGCGCGCTTGAGCGGGCGCGCGCCATAGACCGGGTCGAAGCCGGCCCTGGAGAGCTCCGCGAGCGCGGCGTCCGAGACCTCGAGCTCCAGTTCCATCTTCGCCAGGCGCCCTCTCAGGATGTCGAGCTGGATGCGCGCGATCGACTTGATGTGCTCCTCGCCGAGCGCGTGGAAAACGATGATCTCGTCGATGCGGTTGACGAACTCGGGGCGGAAATGCGCCCTCACCTCCGCCATGACCGCGACCTTCACCGCGCCGTAGTCCGTGCCCGCCATGCTCTGGATCATCTGCGAGCCGAGGTTCGACGTCATGACGAGCACCGTGTTCTTGAAGTCCACGGTGCGGCCCTGGCCGTCGGTGAGGCGGCCCTCGTCCAGCACCTGGAGCAGCGCGTTGAAGACGTCGGGGTGCGCCTTCTCCACCTCGTCGAAGAGGATGACGGAGTAAGGCTTGCGCCGCACCTGCTCGGTGAGCTGCCCGCCCTCGTCGTAGCCGACGTAGCCCGGGGGCGCGCCGATCAGGCGCGAGACCGAGTGCTTCTCCATGTACTCGGACATGTCGATGCGGATGAGGTGATCCTCGGAGTCGAAGAGGAACGCCGCGAGCGCCTTGCAGAGCTCGGTCTTGCCCACGCCCGTGGGCCCGAGGAAGAGGAAGCTCCCGTAGGGCCGGTTGGGGTCGGACAGCCCCGAGCGCGAGCGGCGGATGGCGTCCGAGACGAGGCGCACCGCCTCGTCCTGGCCGACCACGCGCTCGTGCAGCTTCTCTTCCATCCTGATCAGCTTCTCGCGCTCGCCCTGCATCATCTTGGCGACCGGGATGCCGGTGGCGCGCGACACGACCTCGGCGATCTCGTCGGCGCCGACCTGCGTGCGGACGAGCTTGGTCTTCTTCTGGCCCGCCTTCTCCGACTTCTCGGATTGCTTGAGCTGCGCCTCCAGCTGCGGGATGCGCCCGTACTGGATCTCGGACATCTTCTGCCAGTCGCCCTTGCGCCGGGCCTCCTCCATCTGGAGCTTCAGCTTCTCGAGCTCTTCCTTGACGGCCTGGCTGCCCTGCACCTGCGCCTTCTCGGCCTTCCAGAGCTCCTCGAGGTCGGCGTACTCCCTCTCGAGGTTGCCGATCTCCTCCTCGATGAGCGCGAGGCGCTTCTTCGAGGCCTCGTCCGTCTCCTTGCGCACCGCCTCGCGCTCGATCCTGAGCTGGATCAGGCGCCGGTCGAGGCGGTCGAGCGGCTCGGGCTTGGAGTCGATCTCCATCTTGATGCGGGCGGCCGCCTCGTCGATCAGG
>CAYWSG010000159.1:0-4316 GCA_964461055.1 uncultured Enterobacteriaceae bacterium
TAGCGGCCGAGGTTGCCGCGGTTCCAGGCGCGCAGGGACTTCACGCTGACGCGGTAGCGGGCGGCGATGGAGCTCAGCGTGTCGCCGCGGCGGACGATGTGCACGCGAGGCACGGGCGCCGAGTACATGACGGGCGGCGTGCCGATGTCGCCTTCGTGGTCGTCGAGCGGCACGACCATCACGCGCGGGACCTTCGACGACCATTTGGGGATGCCGTTCACGCGCTTCAGCTCCGCGACGGAGAAGCGGAACTTCTTGGCGATGGTGGCGAGCTTCTCGCCGCGCCGCGGGTGGTAGATCTGCCAGGAGACGAGCGACTTCCCGTCGCTCGCCGCGAGGTTGCGCCGGAAGACCTCCACCTTGTCGGCCGGAAGGATGATGCGCGCGGCGCCCGAGGCGCGGATGAGCGGGCGGCTGAACGCCGGATTCAGCGCGACGAATTCCTCCACCGGCATCTCGGCGAGCTTGGCCGCGGCGATGACGTCGATGTCGGGCGGATCGTCCACCACCTCGAAGTAGGGCTCGTTCGGGATCGGATCGAGGTCGATGCCGTAGGGCTCGGGGTCGGAGATGATGTTCTTCAGCGCCTGCAGCTTGGGAAGGTAGTGGCGCGTCTCGCGCGGCATGCGCAGGCTCTCGTAGTTCGTCGGCTTGCCAGCGCGGCGGTTCCGCGCGACGGCGCGCTTCACCGCGTTCTCGCCCCAGTTGTAGGAGGCGAGGGCGAGGTGCCAGTCGCCGTGCATCTCGTAGAGATAGGTGAGGTAGTCGAGCGCCGCGTTGGTGGACTCGACGATGTCGCGGCGGTCGTCGCGCCACCAGTTCTGCTCGAGGTTGTAGCGCTTCCCGGTGCCGGGGATGAACTGCCACAGGCCCGAGGCGTGCGCGCGCGAGTAGGCGAGCGGATTGAACGCGCTTTCCACCATGGGAAGGAGCGCGAGCTCCGTGGGCAGGCCGCGCTTCTCGACTTCCTCGACGATGTGATAGAGGTACAGGCGGCTGCGGTCGAGGATGCGCTGGAGGTAGTCGGAGTTGGCCGCGTACTCGGCGGTCTTCTGCTTCACCAGAGCGCCGTGCAGGCTGGGGATCGCGAAGCCGTGGCGGATCCGCTGCCACAGGTCGTCCGGCGGCACGGTGCGGTCGATCTTGAGCACGCCGCGCAGCGGCGTCTCGAGCTCCACGTGCTTGCCGTCGAAGGGCGGCAGCTTCGTCGCGTCGAGCGCGACCGGCGGCGGCGCCTTGGGCGCCGGCGGGGGCGCGGGCTCGGGCACGGCGACGATGGGCGGCGAGGGCGGCGTGCCGGTGACCTGCGCCGGCATCTTCTTTTCGGTCGACTGCGCCTCGGCTTGCGCCGGGGCCTCGGGGGCCTCCTGCGGCGGCGCGGGCAGCTGCCCGGCGCAGGCCTGCAGGAGAAGCGCGACGGCTGCGAAGAGGACGAGGCGCCGGCCGCTCAAAACCGGTTCTTCCACTCGCGGATGGCGGCGAAGACGCGCACGGGGTCGCGCGCCGCTTCGGATGCGCCGGCGCCGAGGAACTTCTTTGCCGAGGCGATCACCGCCGGCTCGGAGCAGCGCAGGAACGGATTGGTGCGCTTCTCCTCGCCGAGCGTGCTCGGCAGCGTCGGGCGTCCCTGCTCGCGCACGCGCCGGTCGCGCGTCTCGCGCGCCGCGAGCGCGTCGTTCTCGGGCTCGACGGCCATGGCGAAGGCGATGTTGGCGAGCGTGTACTCGTGGCCGCAGTACACCTTCGTCTCGTCCGGCAGCGCGCGCAGCTTCTCGAGCGACGCGTACATCTGCTCGGGCGTTCCCTCGAAGAGGCGCCCGCAGCCGCAGGCGAAGAGCGTGTCGCCACAGAAGAGGGCGCCTGCTCCATAATAAGCAATGTGCGCGCGCGTATGCCCGGGGATGTCGAGCACCTGGAACGTCACCCCGAGCTCGGGAAGCGTGACCTCGTCGCCGCCGCCGACCGGGTGCGTGACGGTCGCGATCGGCTCGCCGCGCGGGCCGTACACCGGGAGCTTTCGCCCGCCGACGAGCTCGGCGATGCCGCCGACGTGGTCCGGATGGTGATGCGTCGCGAGAATGGCTGAGAGCTCGAGCCGCTCGCGCGCAAGATACTCCCGCACCGGCGCGGCCTCGCCGGGATCCACCACCACGGCGCTGCGCCCGCCCGGCGCGCGCAGCGTCCATATATAGTTGTCCCTGAATGCCCCGACCGGAACGATTTCGAGCTTTTCTCCAGCAGTCATGAACCGGCAGTCTTTCGTGCAAAACGCTGCACCGAAGTATAACGGCGTCCGCTCTTCGCTCTCCGGCTGGTTTTCCTCGCCGCAGGGCGCGTACGTGCTCGACTGGGAGCTCGCGCAGTTTGACAGCGCCGTCGAGGATGTGTTCGGCTTCAGGGCCGTGCAGATCGGCCTACCCGAGGTCGATTTCCTTCGACAGAACCGCATTCCCTATCGCTTCTCGCTCGCTCTCGAGCCCGGCGCGGCGGTCGCCGCCGATCCGCTGCAGCTTCCCATCGCCTCGCAGAGCCTCGACCTCGTCGCCCTGCCGCACGTGCTGGAGGGCCACCACAACCCGCACGACGTGCTGCGCGAAGCCGAGCGCGTCCTCGTCCCCGAGGGGCAGATCGTCATCTCGGGCTTCAACACCGCCTCGCTCTGGCGCCTGCGGCAGATGTTCAAGCTGGACAGGTCTTCACCGCCCTGGGACGCGCGGTTCATCGGCCTCATGCGGCTGCGCGACTGGCTGCGCGTGCTCGGCTTCGAGCTGAACGGCGGCAAGCTCGGCTGCTACGCGCCGCCGTTCCGCGACAAGCTGTGGCTCGAGCGCTTCGCCTTCATGGAGAGCGCCGGCGCGCGCTGGTGGCCCATTGCCGGGGGCGTTTACGTGGTGCGCGCGGTGAAGCGCGTGCACGGCATGCGGATCGTCACGCCTGCCTGGCGGCGCGAGCGGGCCCGCCGCCGCGCGCTTGCCGCGATCCCCCAGCGAAGCGCCCAGCACCACTCGCACGATACCGGCGGCCACGCGTGCCGGCGCCATGACGGCGACTGACGATGTGGTGGAGATCTTCAGCGACGGCGCCTGCCGGGGAAATCCCGGTCCGGGCGGCTGGGGCGTGCTGCTGCGGGCGAAGGGCGTCGAGAAGGAGCTCTGGGGCGGCGAGGCCGCGACCACCAACAACCGCATGGAGCTCACCGCCGTCATCCGCGCGCTGGAGGCGCTGAAGCGGCCGAGCCGCGTGCGCCTCTACACCGACTCGCAGTACGTGCAGAAGGGCATCTCGGAATGGATCCACGCCTGGAAGCGCAAGGGCTGGACCACCGCGGATCGCAAGCCCGTGAAGAACGTCGACCTCTGGCGCCGCCTCGACGAGCTCGCGCGCGAGCACGAGATCGAGTGGCACTGGGTCAGGGGCCACGCCGGGCACCCGGGGAACGAGCGCGCCGACCGGCTGGCGAACCGGGGCATTCCCGCTTAGCATCGCCTCTTCGCAGGCAAGCGGTTCTCAAGAAGAAGCAAGCGGGAGCACGAAGGGATGACGAGACAGATCGTCCTCGACACCGAGACGACGGGCCTCAACGCGAAGCTGGGCGACCGCGTGATCGAGATCGGCTGCGTGGAGATCCTGAGCCGGCGCTTCACCGAGCGCAACTTCCACGCCTACCTCAACCCCGATCGCGACATCGAGGAGGCGGCCGCCAAGGTGCACGGGCTCACCCGCGAGTTCCTCGCCGACAAGCCCCGCTTCGCCGACGTGGCGAAGGATTTCGTCGAGTACGTGCGCGGCGCCGAGCTCATCATCCACAACGCCGACTTCGACGTCGAGTTCCTCGACATGGAGCTGAAGCTCGCGGGCCTCGGCCGCCTCGCCGAGCACGCGGCGAAGATCACCGACACGCTCGCCATGGCGCGCGAGCTGCACCCGGGCCGCAAGAACTCGCTCGATGCGCTCTGCGAGCGCTACCTCGTCGACAACTCCAACCGCACGCTGCACGGCGCGCTCCTCGACGCGCGCCTGCTCGCCGAGTGCTACCTCGCCATGACGCGCGGGCAGGAGAGCCTCGCGATGGACCTCGAAGGCCCGGGCCAGGCGGGCGCCGGCGCCGCCGGCGTCATCCTCGATGTCTCGAAGCTCGTGGTGCTCCGAGCGAGCCCCGAGGAGCTCGCGCGGCACGAGAAGTACCTGGAGGCGCTGGAAAAGGAAGCCAAGGGCCCGAGCGTCTGGCGGCGGGTCACCGGGAGCAGCTAGAAACGAAGAAGGTCCCGCAGCCGCCGTTCCAGCGAAGGCGCTCGCATTGTCGTTCCCGCGAAGGC
>CAYWSG010000160.1:0-2967 GCA_964461055.1 uncultured Enterobacteriaceae bacterium
CGTTCTCGAGTTGCCTTCCGTTCTCGAGTTGCCTTCCGTTCTCGAGTTGTCTTCCGTTCTCAAGCCGTCTTAACGTTCCCAAACCGCCTTCACGGCTTGCTTCGCCGGGCTTCCTCGGCTTCATCGAGGCCGTCGCCGAGGCCCACGTCCTTGCCGTCGGCCTCGCGGTCGACGTCCCGGTCGGCGTTCACGCGGATGTCGGGCTCCTTGCCGGCGGTGAGGTGCTCGCCGGTGCCGTAGCGATCGCTGTTGTCGTCCATGCCGAGGTCGCCGACGCTCGGGCCGGCATCGGCGACGTTGGCCCTGCCCGCCTCGGCGTCCTGGTTCGTGCCGCGGTCGAGGTTGAGCGTGTCCTGCCCCGTGATCCCCGGGCCTGCCATGTCGGAGCCGCTGTCGGAGCTGTCGCTCGGGCCGAGCGCCTTCGTGTCGTGGCCCTTCAGGTTGCTCCGCCGCCTTCGGGCGGCCGGCACGTTGTCCGGATCGAGGGTGCTTCCGCCTGCCATGGTGTCTCTCCTTGGTGAGTAGCCTCAATCAATCGTCACGGGAACAGGCCGCAAGCCCTGTACCCGGCCCCGGAAAGCGACCGTCTGGGTATGTCTATTGCACCGGCGGCGTGAACCTTCGGAGGCCCCCCATGAAGCGCAACTCAGGCATGTCCCTTCTCACCGCGATCGCGGCGGGCGCGCTCGCGACCTATTTTCTCGACTCGTCGCAGGGACGGCGACGACGCGCCATGGCGCGGGACATGGTGTCGCACCGCGTGCGCCGCTTCAACGACCTGCGCCGCGTCGCTTCCGTGGATGCGCGAAACCGCCTGCAGGGCGCGATCGGCGCCGTGCGCGGTCGCTTCGGCCGGCGCGAGCCGGTGTCCGACGACGTTCTCGCCGCACGCGTGCGAAGCCGCCTCGGCCGCGCGGTGTCGCATCCGGGCGCCCTGGAAGTGCGCGCGCAAGGCGGCACGGTGACGCTCGAGGGCCACATCCTGAAGGCCGAAGCGCCGGCCGCGCTCCGCGCCGCCTCCGCCACCCGCGGCGTGCGCGACGTGGTCGATCGCCTGGAAGTGCACGAGACGGCAGCCGGCGTGCCGGCCCTCCAGGGCGGCGGGCGGCGCGGCACGGGCGGCGGCGTCGACGTGCCGGACATCGCGCAGAGCCGGTGGGCGCCCGCGACGCGCTTCGCCGTCGGTGCAGGCGGCGCCGCGCTGACGCTGCGCGCGCTCGCGCGCGGCGGGCTCGCCGCACCGCTTCTCGCCGCCGGCGGCATCGCGCTCATCGCGCGCGCGGCCGCCAACCGCAGGCTCGGCGAGCTGGTCGGTGCCCGCGGGAGCCGCGGCATCGAGTTCACCAAGACGCTGCATCTCGACGTCCCGGTGCAGCGCCTCTACGCATTCTGGAGCGACTTCGAGAACTTCCCGCGCTTCATGCGCCACGTCCGCTCGGTGCGCCGCAATCCCGACGGCACCTGGCACTGGGAAGTCACCGGCCCGCTGGGCGCGCGCGTGCAATGGGACGCGCGCGTCACCGAGCAGGTCGAGAACGAGCGCATCGGCTGGGAAACGGCTCCGGGAAGCAGCGTGCACCACGCCGGCGTCGTGCGCTTCGAGCCGGAGGGAAGCGGCACCCGGCTCAACATCCGCATGACCTACCGGCCGGTCGCCGGCGCCCTCGGGCATGCCATCGCGACGCTTTTCGGCGCGGACCCGCAGACCGAGATGGACCAGGACCTCATGCGGCTCAAGGGCTTCTTCCAGACCGGCAGGCCCGCGCACGACGCCGCGCAGGCGAGCGCAGCACGTCCCGCCCTGTAAGCCAGAAGGAGGCGCCTCAGGCGGCCTGCAGCGCCGGCCGGCTCGCCACGCGGTTGCGGCCGGCGTTCTTCGCCTCGTAGAGCGCGCGGTCGGCCTCCTCGAGCAGCTCGTCGAGCGTCCGCCGCCCCTGCAGCGTCGCGGCGCCGATGCTCACCGTCACGGCGATCGGCTCCGGCGACTGGTCGGTGGGGATGGGGCTGCGCTCCACCGCCGCGCGGATGCGCTCGGCGCTGGTCAGCGCCTCCGCGAGGCCCGTCTCGGGCAGCACCATCGCGAACTCCTCGCCGCCGATGCGCCCGCACACGTCGGTGGTGCGCGAATGGAGCGAGAGCGTCACGGCGAGGAACTTCAGCACGTCGTCGCCAGCGGCATGCCCGTAGCGGTCGTTGACCGCCTTGAAATGGTCGAGGTCGATCATGAGCACGGAGAGCGGCCGGCCGTGGCGCACCGCGAGGCGCACCGCTTCCTCGCCCCGCTGGGTAAAGTAGCGGCGATTGCCGAGCCCGGTCAGCTCGTCGCGCGAGGCGAGCTCCGACAGCCGGCGCTGGGAGTCGAAGAGCCGGCGCAGCAGCCGGTCGTACTGGAAGTGGGCGAAGAGCGCGAGCGCGCAGGCCGGCCAGATCATGGCGTTGAACGCGGCGAGCGGAAAGCCGGGCGCGAGGCCGGCGAGCGCCTGCAGGTTCGGCGCGAGCGGCACGATGAGGAGGGAGACCGCGTTCTGGCGCAGCGAGAACGGCAGCATGACGAGCGGCAGGATCAGCAGGATGAACATGTACGCGGGAAAGCTCGCCACGTACGGGGCGCCGAGCCGCTGCCAGATCTCGAGGACCGCGAGCTCCACGATGAGGATCGCCAGGTAGCCGCTCGCCAGGACGACCGAGCGGCGCGCGCGCAGCGTCAGCGTGGCGGCATAGAAAAGCGCGGCCGCGGCGACGAGCAGGCGAAGCCAGATGGTCTCGCCCGCCATCGCCGGGTTCTGCACCCAGTCGCGCACCCACAGGCCGATCACGAGCAGGGCGCCCACCGCGCTCACGTTGCGCGAAAGGCGCCAGTACTCGCGGAATCGCGCCTCGAGATACTCGGCTTCGGCCGCGGCCGCTGCGCTGCCCGGCCCTTTACCCGCTCTTCCCATGGAGGGGAAATCGGCGTTTCTTGTAGGA
>CAYWSG010000160.1:3067-4206 GCA_964461055.1 uncultured Enterobacteriaceae bacterium
TACCGTCGCGCCATGATCCGCGTGTTCGACCGGCTGAGGACCGTGCGGGCCTACGAGCGGCGCCACCTGGCGTTTCTCAGGACCCCCGAGGACCACGACCTCGTCTGCGAGATCGGCTACTGCCAGGCGAAGGGCGAGCCGATCACGGTCAAGCAGATCTTTCTTCTGGGCCTCGGGTCGGTGGCGACGGTGCAGCGCCGGCTCGGCCGCCTGCGGCGCCTGGGCGTCATCCATCAGCGGCGCTGCGCGCGCGACCGGCGCTCGGTCGAGGTGACCCTCTCGCCGAAGGCCGTCAAGGTGCTCGCGCAGTACAACGAGCTGCTCGGCCGCGCCGCGGGCAGCAACGGCGAGCGCGTCGTGGAAAGCCGCGCTAGCGCGCGACCTTCGCCGGCGCGTTCTTCTCGTTCATACGCTTGATCAGGCCCTCGATGCCCTGGTCGCGCACCACGGCGTCGAACTCGGACTTGTAGGTGAGCACGAGGCTGATGCCCTCGACCACGATGTCGTAGATCTTCCAGCCCTGCTCCGTCTTGCGGGCCTGGAAGTCGATCGGCAGCGGCTTGCCGCCGGCGCCGATGAACTGCGTGCGCACCGTGGCGTCCTCGGGGTCCTGCGCGCCGCGGGAAGGCAGCACCTGGAGGGTCTGCCCCTCGTAGGACGAGATGGAATTAGAGTAGATGCGCACGAGCATGCTGCGGAACGCATCGACGAGCTGCTTGCGCTGCTCGGGGCTCGCCTTGCGCCACGCCCGCCCGACGGCGATGCGCGTGGCGTACTCGAAGTCGATGTGCGGCAGCACCTTCTCCTCGGCGAGCTTGAGCGCCTTCTCGCGATCGCCGGCGGCGAGCTGCCGGTCGCTCTTCACAGCGGCCAGCACCTCGTTGGTGATTTTCTGGACGAGCTGCTCGGGCGTCGCGCCTTCCTGGCTCGCAGCCGGGCTCGAGGACAGGAAGACTCCGAGGAAGAGCAACGAGATGAAAAGACCGGGCAGGCGGCGCGTCATGTCATTGCTCCTTTGACGAAGGGCTTCTTTCCCTTCTTATTTTTCCCTTAAGCAGTGGCGCGTTCCTTCTGCGCCGAGCCGCCCTTGAACATGCCCGGCTCGAGGGCGTGGCGCTCGAGCAGGCGGTAGAACTCGG
>CAYWSG010000161.1:0-4132 GCA_964461055.1 uncultured Enterobacteriaceae bacterium
TTCTTCGTCAAGAACGGCGACGGCGCGGCCGACGTCAAGCCCATCGCGCATCTCTACAAGTCGCAGGTTTACCAGCTCGCCGAGCACCTCGGCGTGCCGGAGGCCATCCGCGCGCGCCCGCCGACGACCGATACGTACTCCCTCGAGCAGACGCAGGAAGAGTTCTACTTCGGCATCCCGCTCGCGAAGCTCGACCTGTGCCTGCACGCGCTCGACCACGGCCTTGCGCCCGAGGCGGTGGCTTCCGAGGTGGGGCTGGAGCCTTCGCAGGTGAGCGCGGTCTTTCGCGACATCGCGAGCAAGCGCCGGTCGGCGCGCTATCTGCATGCCGCGCCGCTCGTCGTGGAGACGGCATGAACGCGGCGCTCGTCAAGGGGGCCGAAACGCATAACGTGAGGCCGCCGCCGACGGACCCGCCAGCGGCCTGCGTGCCTTACGAGGAGGCGCTCGGCCGTCCCTTGCGCCACCTGCCGTGGTGGCGCCACGTGTACGCCGACTACGCCCGTTATCGTGCCACGGGCGATTCGGTAGGCACGACGCTCCTCCAGCAGGGCCTCTGGGCGAGCGCGGTGTACCGTGTCATGCGGGCCGCCGTCTTCGGCGCGCGCCCGCGGTTCCTGCGCCGGCCGCTGCGCGCAGTGGCCATCCTCGCGCAAAAGATCCTGGAGATCGTCACCGGAATCTGCATCCCGGTGCGCTGCGAGATCGGCGAGGGGCTCTACATCGGGCACTACGGCACCATCATCCTTCCCGCGCGCGGCCGCATCGGCCACAACTGCAGCGTCGCGCAGAACGTGACGATCGGCGTCGCCGGTGCGGGCGAGGGCCGCGGCGCGCCGGTGATCGGGGACCGCGTGTTCGTCGGGGCGCATTCGGTGGTCGTCGGCCGCATCACGGTCGGCGAGGACGCCATGATCTGCGCCGGCTCGGTGGTCACGCGCTCGGTGCCGCCGCGCGCCGTGGTCATGGGCAACCCGGCGCGCGTGGTCTCGTACGAGGGAAGCTTCGATCACGTCACCTACGCCGGCATGGAGACCGATCCCGCGCGCATCGCCTCCCTCGGCGCCGCGCGCCGCCGCGACGGCTAAGGGACGTTCCGGACGAGTCGCACGACGTTCCGGACGAGTCGCACGACGTTCCAAAACGAGCCGCACGACTTCCGAACGAGTCGCACGACGTTCCAAAACGAGTCGCACGACGTTCCGAACGAGTCGCCCCCGCGCAGGCGGGGGCCTAGTTTGTTGTTCTCGAACTTGTTGTTCTCGAACGCCGCCGGTACTTCTCAAGGAACTCGGCGGCCCAGGGCCGGGCCGCGAGGAGGAGCGTGATCGGGCGGCGCTCGCCCGGCGGCAGCGCGGCGTCGTCGGCGCGCAGCGCGCAGAACTCCGCCGCGGCCTTCTTCAGCCGGGCAAGGAGCGCGGCGACGGAGGCCTGCGAAAGCGCGCCGTTCGCGAGCACCATCAGCTCGCCGTCGCCGTCGAAGCGGGCGCGGAAGAAGTCGGCCGCGAAGTGCTCCTTGAAGAGGCGCTGGATCGGGCCGTCGGGGATCCACGCGAACGCGCGGCTCACGAGGAGTCGGATGCGGTTGTTGGGCAGGAGCTCGATGAACTTGAGGCGGTCGAGGCGCGCGAGCAGGCGGATGCACTCCGCTTCCGAGAGGTCGTACTTCTCGACGATGTGGCGAAAGTCCCAGTGGTTGAGCGTGCAGAGCGCGACGAGCATGAGCTTCGGGTTCTCGACGAGCTCCTTCTCCTGCTCGGCGGTGAGCTGCGTCAGCGCCGGCTCGGGCGCCGCCATCCGGCGGGCGAGCTCGGAGAACTCCATGCCGGCGAGCTCGCAGATGCGGTCGAGGCGCGAGAGCGTGAACTCGCGGCGCGCGAACATGCGCTTCACGCTCGCCTCGCTCATGCCGAGGCGCCGCGCGACGGCGGCGTAGGTGAGCCCGCGCGCCTTCAGCTCGTGCTTCAGGGTGTCGACGAGGACGGCGCTGCGGGCCATGGACTCCTTGGAGGCGCGGCGGGGCGGCTCGCGATCTTCGGCTGCGCGCCGCCGCTTGTACAACTCGATAACGCCGGCGGCATGGCCGTTGCTGCCGTCCCGCAGGCAGCGTCAAATATGGCCTCCGGATGCGACTTTACCGCTCGATTCGCCTTGCCTTCGTGAGCGTGGCCATGGCCGCGGCGGGCTGCGCTTCCTACTCGGGCTTCGGGCTCGTCCCCGGGCGCTCCACGGCCGAGGACGTGGTCGCCACCATGGGCGAGCCGGCGCTCGAGCGGGCCGGCCCGGGCGGCGAGCGCGTGCTGTGGTATCCGCGCCTGCCCTACGGGCGCGAGAGCTTCGCCGCCCGCCTGGGGCCGGACGGGAAGCTCATCGCCGTCGAGCAGCGGCTGCAGCCCGAGTTCTTCGGCAGGATCGAGCCGGGCAGGAGCACGGCGGATGATGTCCTCGACCTCATCGGCCCGCCCTACGAGATCTACCATTACCCCCGCACGCAGCGCGAGGTCTGGGAGTACCAGCTGAACCTGCCTCCGGCGCACAAGAACCTTTACGTGCAGTTTTCCCCCGACCGGGTCGTCCGGGAGGTCTACCAGCTGCACGATTTCCGCGCCCAGCGCCTGTTCCCCTTCCTGCCCTGACCGGTCCGATGCGTGGAACGGCGGCTTGGCAGCCGAGCGGCTTGCACGTAGGCTGCGGGGCACGAACATTGCCTTCCGAGCCCGCATGCACGCCCAAGCCGTCAAGGATGCCTACCGCCGCTATGCACCGGTCTACGACACGATCTTCGGCCCGGTGCTGCAGCCGGGCCGCAACGTCGTCATGCGCGCGCTCGCCTGCCAGCCCGGCGAGCGCGTGCTCGAGGTCGGCGTAGGCACCGGGCTTTCGCTTCCGATGTACCCGCCGGGCGTGCGCGTGACCGGCATCGACGTCTCGCGCGAGATGCTCGAGAAGGCGCGGGCGCGCGTCGCGCGCCGCGGCCTCTCCAACGTCGAGGCGCTGATCGAGATGAACGCCGAATCGATGGCGTTCCCCGACGCGAGCTTCGACCGGGTGGTCGCCATGTACGTCGTCTCGGTCGTCGACAAGCCGGCGCGCGTGCTGCACGAGCTGCAGCGCGTCTGCAAGCCCGGCGGCGAGATCTTCATCGTGAACCACGTGCGCTCGTCCAACCCGATCATCGGCGCGGTGGAAAAGAGCCTCGCCTCCTTTTCCTCCAAGCTCGGCTTCCATCCGGACTTCGAGCTGAAGCAGATGGTGAACGGCTCGGCGCGCCTCGAGGAGATCGCCACGGTGAACCTCCTCTGGAAGGTGCTGCGGCTTCGCAACCTGCCGGCCGGCGGAGTCGCGACATAGCCGGCGCTTCGATGCACGACCCCTCGAAGGGGGCGCTGCCCTTCGCGGCCGGCAGCCGCGCGCGCGACGTGGAGGAGGCGCTGCTCTCGCGGCGCTCGCTGCGGGCGTTTCGCCCCGACCCGGTGCCGCGAGAGACGGTGGAGCGCATCCTCGCGCTCGCGAGCCGCGCCCCCTCGGGCACCAACGTGCAGCCCTGGAAGGTGTACGTGGTCGCCGGCGAGCCGCGCGACCGGCTGGTCGCCGAAATGTACGCCGCCTACATGGCGCACGGCGACGAAGGCTGGAAGCGGGAATTCGAGTACTACCCGACACGCTGGCGCGAGCCCTACCTCGGCCGCCGGCGCAAGCTCGGCTGGGACCTCTACGGCCTGCTCGGCATCCGCAAGGGCGAGCGCGAGAAGACGAAGCTCCAGCACGCGCGAAACTACCTGTTCTTCGACGCGCCCGTCGGCCTCGTCTTCACCATCGACGAGGACCTCGAGAAGGGCTCCTGGCTCGACTACGGGATGTTCCTGCAGAGCGTGATGCTCGCGGCGCGCGGCTTCGGCCTCGATACCTGCCCGCAGGCGGCGATCGCCTCGGCGCACGAGATCCTGCGCCGGCACCTCGACATCCCGGCGTCCGAGGTGGTCGTCTGCGGCATGTCGCTCGGCTACGCCCGCGCCGACGCCCCCGAGAACGCCCTCGTCACCGAGCGCGAGCCCGTGAGCCGCTTCGCCACCTTCCGCGGCTTCTAGAGCAACGCCGGGCACGGCTTCTAAAGCAGCGCAGGAGCCGCTGC
>CAYWSG010000162.1:0-4103 GCA_964461055.1 uncultured Enterobacteriaceae bacterium
GGCGTGCCGAAGCACACGAGGTGCACGCCCCGATAGCGGCGCATGGACTTGCGCATGCGCTCGGCGTTCGGCGTCGTCATGGTCGGCGTGAGGAACTCGAGGTAGCCCTCGGGGAGCATCACGCACCGATTCGACGTGCCGGCGGGCCCGTCCTGCGTCACCTGCGCGGAGGCGGGCGTCACGGCGAAGCCGAGCGCCTCGAGGATCGCGCCGGCGCGCTCGAGGTCGGGCACGAAATGCGAAATGTGATCGAGATAGAGCTCGCCCGGCGGCGGGCGCTGGCGGTCGGCCGTGCGCATGGCGCGCTAATATAACTGCATGAACAAGCCCGTAGAGACTTCCGCCGCGACCCTGACCGGCGCCGAGGCCGTGGTGGAGATGCTGAAGGCGCACGGCGTAGAGGTGATCTTCGGCCTGTGCGGCGACACGAGCCTGCCGCTCTACGACGCCCTCGCGAGATTGCCCCATGGAATGAAGCACATCCTCACGCGCGACGAGCGCCACGCGGCGTACATGGCGGACGGCTACGCGCGCGTGAGCGGCAAGGTCGGCGTGTGCGAGGGGCCTTCCGGAGGAGGGGCGACCTACATCCTGCCGGGGCTGGTGGAGGCGAACGAGTCCTCGATCCCGGTGCTCGCCATCAACACCGACGTCTCGGTGACCTCGCGCGGGCGCTTCACGCTCACCGAGCTCGACCAGCGCGCGCTGATGCGCCCGCTCACCAAGTGGAATGCTGTGCTCGACCGCCCGGCCGACATCCCGCGCGTGTTCCGCGCGGCCTTCAATGCGATGACCACGGGCCGGCCGGGCGCGGCGCACGTCGCGCTCCCGTTCGACGTGCAGAACGGGCCGGTGGAGCGGAGCGACGTCTGGGGCGATCCGTCGCTCGGCTCGTACCCCTCGCGCCGCGAGGCGCCGGATGCTTTCTACGTGGAGCTCGCGGCGAAGCTGCTGAAGGGCGCCAAGCGCCCCGTGTTCATCTGCGGCGGCGGGCCGGTGATCGCCGGCGCGCAGGGCGAGCTCCTCGAGCTCGCGGAGAAGCTCTCGGCGCCGGTCGCGACCACGATCAGCGGCCAGGGCGCGATCTCGGAGGAGCATCCGCTCGCCGTGGGCGTCGTGGGCTCGAACGGCGGCACGCCCGAGACGCGCGCGATCGTGGACCAGGCGGACCTGGTCGTTTTCGTCGGCTGCCGCGCGGGCTCGGTGACCACGGAGCGCTGGCGCCATCCGGTCCCCGGAAAGGTGAAGGTGATCCACATCGACGTGGACGCGGGCACGATCGGCGCGAACTACCGCGTGGACGTGCCGCTCGTCGGGGACGCGAAGCTTGCGCTCTCCGCGCTGAACGATGCGCTGCACGAGATGAAGAAGTCGCTGGAAGCCTCCGCCGTGGCGAAGGCGAAGGCGGAGAAGTTCGCAAGCTTCGACGCGCTGGCCTCTTCTCTCGATACGCCGATCAAGCCCGAGCGCGTGGTCAAGGAGCTGTCACTGGCGCTCGATGCCGAAGCCATCGTCGTAGCCGATCCGGGCACGCCCTGTCCCTATCTTTCGGCGTACTACCCGGTACGAAAAGCGGGACGGACCCTCTTTTCCAACCGCGCGCACGGCGCGCTGGGCTATTCCATGTCCGCCGCCGTAGGGGCGCATTGCGGCCGGCCCTCGGTGAAGACCGTGGCGGTGATGGGCGATGGCTCCTTCGGCATGTGCGCGGGGGAGCTGGAGACGCTGGTGCGCTACAAGCTGCCGATCACGATGGTGGTGATTCGCAATGCCGTGTACGGCTGGATCAAGGCGGGGCAGAAGTCGGGGTATCAGCAGCGGTATTTCTCCGTGGACTTCGGGGTGACCGACCACGCGAAGGTGGCGGAGGCGTTCGGGGTGAAGAGCTGGAAGGTGGAGGATCCTGCGAAGCTCGGTGCGGCGCTGAAGGAGGCGATCGCGCACGGCGGGCCCAGCCTGGTGGATGTCGTGTGCCAGCCCCTGCACGAGGCGAAGGCGCCGGTGTCGGAGTGGGTGGCTTAGAGCCTCCCCAGCTTCTTCTCCGCCCCCGCATAGAGCACGTCGCGCATCGCCTTCGCCGCCTGCGCGTGAAACGCCGCCGCCGGCGGATCGAAATCCTTCGCCGGCCGCGGCGCCAGCGCGAAATGCCCGAACCGATCCTCCCCGCGCACCAGCGCGGCGCAATCCCAGGCCCCGACGACCTGCTGGGTCCCCGGCGGCATGAAGTGCATGGACACGCCGATGCGACGATCCTCGGAAACGTTCGGCCCCGAACCGTGAGCGAGGCAATAGTTGTGCAGCGACATCTCGCCCGCCTTGAGCGGCATATAGACGCCACGCGACTCGTCCAGCCCCGGAATGACCTGCCCGCGCGTCAGCATGTTGTCCTGGTGATAGGTGTCCTCGTGCCTCAAGGTCTCTCCCAGATGCGTGCCGGGCATCACCTTCATGCACCCCGCTTCGACGCTCGCGTCAGAGATCGCGAACCACGCGGTGACGACATTGCGGGACGACAGGCCCCAGTAGGTATTGTCCTGGTGCCAGCCGACGAAGCTCTTCGAGCCCGAGTCCTTGATCCAGAAGATGGTGCTCCAGCACAGGATGTCCGGCCCGATCAGCTGCTCGACGGGATCGAGCACGCGCGGGTCGCGGATGAGGTCGTCCAGCCACTTGAAGAGGAGGAACGCGCGCGAGCGCTGCACGGGCTCGAGCTTGCCGCCCTGGCGGGCTTCCGCAGCCTCGAGCTGGCGCCGTATCGCCGCGGCCTCCTGCGCAGGCATCACCGGCACCGGGCAGACGTAGCCGTCGCGCCGGTACTGCTCCACCTGCTCCGGGGTCAGAGCCATGGGAACGCCTCCTGGAGCTAGGCTAGCAGAAAACCCTCCAGGAAAGCCCGACGGTCAGCGGCGAGCGCACCCCGACGCGGGCTTCTTCAGCTCCACGATGATGACGTGCGTGGGCGTATCGCCGACGTTCTCGCCGATGTGGGTCTGCTCGTCGGACCACATGACGTCGCCGGCCTTGAACTCGCGGCTGAGCACCTTGCCGTTCGGCAGGGTGAGGGTGCGCTTGAAGCCGCTCAGCGCGTAGAGCACGAACGCCGGGTGCCGATGCTGGTGCGTCCGGTCGCCCGGACGGTCCATGTACTCCAGCACGCGGACGCAGTCGTTCTCGAGGATCGCCTTGTACTTGTCGGGGTCCGTTTGCCGGGCGTCCTGGGCAATGGCGGGGGCGGCGGCGAGCAAGGCGGCGCCGAACGCGGCGAGCCGCAGGCGCGCCCGGGCATCGGATAATGTGTTCATGAACGAACGCTATCGGAGCCACCCCGCCGCCCGGAAGCCGCGAACGCGCATAGCGGGGGCCGCGAAAGCGCATAGCCGCGGGCTCGACTGGAACGACCTGCGCTACTTCCTCGCCGTCGCGAAGCACGGCAGCACGGTGGCCGCGGCGCGGGCGCTGCAGACCAACCAATCTACGGTGCAGCGCCGCCTTGCCGCCTTCGAGCGCCGCATCGGCAAGCCGCTCGCGACGCGCAGCCCGGCGGGCTACCGCCTCACCGAGCTGGGGCGGGAAATGGTGGCGCACGCCGAGCGAGTCGAGGAGACCGTCCTCGCCTTCGAGCGGCACCTCGAGATCGCCACCCGCGCGGTGTCCGGCGTGCTGCGCGTGGCCTGCCCGGAGCCGATCGTCTACCGCATCACGCAGTCGCCGCTGCTCGAGCGCTTCAAGGCGAAGCACCCGAAGCTGCGCGTGGAGTTCGTCATGAGCGACAAGTATGTCGACCTTTCGAAGGGCGAGGCCGACGTGGCGCTGCGCTCGGGAGACACCGACGACGGCGAGCTCGTCGGCCGCCGCATCGCCGATTCGCTGTGGGCGGTCTACGCGAGCCGCGCCTACGTCGAGCGGCACGGCAAGCCCGAGCGCGTGGAGGACCTCGAGCGCCACGCGCTCGTCGGGCTGGACGAGAGCATGGCGAAGCACCGGGCCGGGGCCTGGCTCGCGCGCGTCGCGCCCGGCGCACGGATCGTCGCCCGCAACAACAGCGTCCTCGGCCTCGTCTACGCCGTGAAATCCGGCATCGGCGTCGCGCCGCTGCCGACCGC
>CAYWSG010000163.1:0-4078 GCA_964461055.1 uncultured Enterobacteriaceae bacterium
AGCCAGCTCTGCGCGCCATAGTGGGGAAGCGGACGCTGCAGCGCTTCGAGCGACGCAGGGTCGGTTGCGGAGACGACCGCCACGCGCGTCTCCGGAATCGTCCATACCCGGGCGCTGCCCTTGCCCGCCACTTCGGCGGGCGGCGGCGGCAGGCCGAGCGCGCGCAGGCGTGCCTCGACCGCCGCGTGCAGGCCGACGAGCAGCACCCGCCGCTCGGGCGGCGCGCCGCGCTTGAGGCGCACCTTCTCGTAGGGCGATTCGAACAGCCGGCCGGCGAGCGCCTCGGCGGCCTTGCGCACCGCCGGATCCTTGCCGGCGATTTCCAGCCCGGGCGCCGGCGCGAGGGTCCACTCGCGCAGGATGGGCGGAAGCGCCTCGCGCGGGAGGAGCCTCCAGACGCGAAGCTGCGGATCGAGCCGCACCGCATCCGGCCGCGTCGCCGCTTCGACCTTGATGCGGACCTGCTCGCGCATCTTGCTGCCGAGCTCGACCACCACCGTTTCCTTCTTCTTTGGCCACGAGAGCTCCACGGGCAGGCGCAACGAATACGGCGGCGAGGATTGCTCGAGATCGAGCTCGAGAATTCGCTCGTCCGCCAGAAATCGTGCGCTCCTGATCGCCGGCTCGGGCGCGTCGCTGCGAAGCAGCCATTGGTCGAAGAACGCCTCGAGCGGGCGGCCGGAGGCTTTCTCGAAGGCGCCGCGCAGCTCGTCCCAGCCGGCGGCGCGGAAGCGGTACGCCTGCCAGAAGGCGCGGATGCCCTTGCGGAACGCTTCCTCGCCGATGAGGTCGCGAAGCATCAGGAACACCATCGCGGACTTGGCGTAGCCGGTGACCGCCGCCGTGCCATGCGTGCGCGCGCGAAACTCGGCGAGCGGCGCCGCGGCCGGCGCGGCGGCGAGGTCGCGCAGCCATCCGAGGCGCAGGTCGCGCGCCGCGGCGTCGGAGGCCTCCTCTCGAAAGGCGTAGTCGGCCATGAAGGTCGTCAGGCCCTCGGACCAGTTGCCGCTTTGCGGGTCGACGCGCACGCCGTTTCCCCACCAGTTGTGCAGCACCTCGTGCCCGAGCGAGGTGCCACGGATGAAGGGAAGCCGCAGCACCCCCGCGCCGAGATAGGTGAGCGTCGGCATGCCGAAGCCCGTCGGCAGCGGGCTCGCGACGACCGAGAAGGCGGAGAAGGGATACGGGCCGATGCTCTCGCCGTAGCGCCGGACATAGCGCGCGCTGTCCTCGAGGTACGGGTCGGAAAGCTTCTCCATGCCCTCGAAGAAATAGGTGCGCAGGCGCACCGTGCGGCCATCGGCGAGCTTCTCCATTCGCTCACCCACCACGTACGGACCGGCCATCAGGGCGATGCCTTCGGCCGGCACGTCGTGCTGGAAGAGCGCCTGGTAAGTCCCGTCCGGGTTCTGCTGCGAAGGAATCTCCCGGAGGAGCCGCCCGGGCACGACGCCCTTCTGCCCGCCGGCGACATGAAGCTCCACGCGATACGTGAACGGCGCCTCGGGCGCGGGATACCACCCGCTGCCCGCCGGCAGGAAGCTGCCGGCGGCGGAGGCCATGGGTGGCAGCGCCTGGAGCACCGCGCGGTGGTCGATGGCGGGATCGAGCGCCGGCAGCGTCCCGCCGTACTCGATCCGGGTCCGGCCGGCAGGCGTCTTGCCGGCCTTGTGCACGGCGAGCGACTTGTGCAGGCCGTAGCGCGGCGCGGCGGGCGCAGCCGCGAGCTCCGCGACGGCGGAAAACGCGCGCGTGGCCGGATCGAGATGCACTTCCAGCACGAGCTCTGGCTCGGCGGCTTTCGCGGGCCCGGCGACCACCGAAAAAATGCAAACGATGGAAACAGCAACCAGGATGACAGGACGGAGATAACGGCGAAGCACTCGGGCCTACTCCGCTGCCGGAAAGCGCACCACGATGTCCACCACCCCGTCGCCGCGGCGCACCTGGAGCGGAAGCCACGTGCCGGCGGGTTGCTCGCGCACGGCCTCGACGAGCCGGGCCGCGCCTGCGGCGCCGGGCTCGAGGCGCCGGCCGGCGAGTGAAACCACGATGTCGCCCTTGCGCAGCCCCGCGCGCTCGGCGAGGCTTCCTTCCGTGACGGCGACGAGGCGAACGCCGTCATCGCCGGGCTCGAGCTGTACGCCGAGTCGCGGCTTGCCTGGCTGCTCGCGCTTCTCGCCCGCCGGCCTCGGCGGCAGAAGGAATGCCGCATCCGCGAGTCCGGGATTCAGCTCGCCGCAGTCCTCGGGCGCGCGCAGGGGAAGCAGCGTGCCGACGCGCTCGATGCCGAGGTCGCGAAGCTGCAGCGCGACGCCATGGCCATCGCGCAGGTGGCCGCTGCCGATGATCCCCACGGCGAGCGTGCCCTTGCCGCCGCGGCCCGCGCGGGCGGCGAGGCCCTCGGCAAAGGCGCGGTCCCAGCCCTGCTGCGCGCGCACGAACGCCTCGAAGGCCTTCTCGTCCTCCGCCCCACCCTCGCGCCGGTTCCCGCCGCGATGCGCGCGGAACGCCCGCCGCAGCACCTCCAGATAGGCGGGCGGCGGCGGCGCCGGCCGGGAAAGCGTCGCGCGCTCGGCCTTGCCCACGTTGAGCGCGAGCGCGGGAACGGCATGCAGGCGTGCAAACTCGAGAAGCGGCCGGTAGAGCTCGGGGTCCACGTTCCAGACCTCGCGCCACTTCGCCTGCTCGAGGAGCTGCTCGAACGCGAGCTCGCCCCGCACCCAGCGCTCGAGCGCCGGCTGCGCGGCGCGCGGCAGCGCCTCGAAGCCGATCGCCATGTCCGGGCGCAGGACGTGGAGCGCCGCGAGCGTGTGGAGCTGCCAGCGATGATCGTCGGCCTCGTCGTGCGTCTCGCCGAGCAGCACCACGTCGCGCTTCGCCATTTCGGCGAGCACCTCGCGGGCGGGCGCCGCGGCCACCGCGCCTTCGAGCCGCACCCAGGTGGCGGGCTCGCACGCCTGGCCGTGCGCGGCGCCCGGCGCGGCCATCAGCGCGGCAAGCAGGACGCAGAGCCGCGCCATCAGCCGCTGTTCCTCAGCCCGGCGGCGATGCCGTTGATGGTGAGGTGGATGGCGCGCACCGTGCGCTCGTCGGCGTCGCCGGCGCGGTGGCGACGGAGGAGCGCCACCTGCGTATGGTTGAGCGCGTCCAGGTAGGCAAAGCGGTTGCGGATCGAGCGCGCGAGCGTCGGGTTGTCGGCGAGGAAGTCGGGCGCCTCGGCGATCTCGAGCACCCGCTCGCGCGTGAGGCGCCATTCCCGCTCGATCTTCGGAAAGACGCGCTCCTTCAGCGCCGGCGGCGCAAGGTCGGCATAGCGGCTGGCGATGCCGAGGTCGGTCTTCGCGAGCACCATGTCCATGTTGGAAAGCGTGGAGCGAAAAAACGGCCAGTCGCGGTATAGCGCGCGCAGCTCTTCCAGCGTCCCCTCGCCGCCTTCGAGCCACTCGGTCACCGCGCCGCCGAAGCCGTACCAGCCGGGCAGCATGAGGCGGCACTGGCTCCAGCTGAACACCCAGGGGATCGCGCGCAGGCTGGCGAGGTCGGGCTTCGTGCCGGCCGGAGCGCGGGAGGCCGGCCGGCTGCCGATGTTCAGGTTGGCGATCTCCGAGAAGGGCGTCGCGGCGCGGAAGTAGTCCATGAACCCTTCGGCATGCACGAGCGCGCGGTAGCGGGCGAACGCGAGCGCGGAGAGACGCTCGAGGATCTCGAGCCGGCGCGTATCGCCGCCGACGGAAGGCGGCGCGAGGCTCGCCTCGAGCGTGGCGGCGGCGAGGATCTCGAGGTTGCGCCGGCCCGTGTCCGGATCGGTGTACTTGCTCGCGATGACCTCGCCCTGCTCGGTAAGGCGAAGCGCGCCGTCGACGCTCCCGGGCGGCTGCGAAAGCACCGCCTCGTAGCTCGGTCCACCGCCCCGGCCGACGGTGCCGCCGCGGCCGTGGAAGAGGCGAAGCCGCACGCCGTGCGCGCGGCAGACGCGCATGAGCGCGGTGGTCGCCTTGTAGAGCGACCAGGTCGAGGTCAGGTAGCCGCCGTCCTTGTTGCTGTCGGAGTAGCCGAGCATGACCTCCTGCTCGTC
>CAYWSG010000164.1:0-3808 GCA_964461055.1 uncultured Enterobacteriaceae bacterium
TCAAGGTCCTGCCGCCCGTCCGCGTGGGCTTGGCCGAGCACTGGCCCGGCACGCTGCTTTGCGCGTTCACCTGGGTCCTGGCGGGCGAGCTGCTGGCGCTCTACGGCATGTGGTTCGCCGACAGCCGCAGCCCCTACGACGCGCTCGGTGGCCTGCTGGCGATCATGCTGTGGATGAGCCTCGTCAGCAAGGCCCTGTTCCTGGGGGCGGAGCTTTGCAAGGTGCGCGCCCGTGCCGGCGCTGTCGATGAACCGACTACCCGAGTTTCGGGTTGACCGTCCGAGCGGCCCTTCCATAATCGCCAAGTGGCGAGTCGGCTGTCCCGCGATCCGGTGCCGGTTGACCTCGGGTTGCAAGGCGGCGGTGCGCACGGCGCCTTCACGTGGGGGGTGCTCGATCGGCTGCTCGAGGAGGAGTGGCTTCGGTTCGATGGCATCTCGGGCACCTCCGCCGGCGCGATGAACGCCGCGGTGATGCTCGACGGCCTCGGCAATGGCGGGCCGAAAGGCGCGCGCGCCGCGCTCGAGGAATTCTGGCGGCAGGTGTCGCAGGCCGCGCAGCTCAGCCCGCTGCGGCGCGGGCCGCTCGAGATCCTGACCGGGCGCTGGACGCTCGACTATTCGCCCGTGTTCGCGTGGCTCGACATGGCCTCGCGGGTCGTCTCGCCCTACGACGCGAATCCCTTCGGCTGGAATCCGCTGGCTCGCATCCTCGAGGAGCGCATCGACTTCGGGCGGCTGGTGCGCTCGCCGGTCAAGCTCTTCGTCACCGCCACCAACGTGCGCACCGGCCGCGGCCGCGTGTTCCGCAACGCCGAGCTGACGCCCCAGGTGCTGCTCGCTTCGGCCTGCCTGCCGACCCTCTTCCAGGCCGTGGAGATCGATGGCGAGGCTTACTGGGACGGCGGCTATGCCGGCAATCCGACCATGACCCCGCTCGTGCGCGAGTGCGGCTCGCGCGACGCGATCCTCGTGCAGATCAATCCGATCGAGCGGCCCGGCACGCCGCACTCGGCCCGCGAGATCCACAACCGGCTGAACGAGGTCGCCTTCAACGCCACGCTCATCAAGGAGCTGCGCGGCATGGCGCTCCTCAAGCGCGTGGCCGACCCCGGGCGCGGCGAGAGCGCCGTGTGGGCCGAGATGCGCGTGCACCGCATCGCGAGCGAGGTCATGGTGGAGCTCGGCTACTCGTCCAAGCTCATCGCCGAGTGGGATTTCCTCGCCATGCTGCGCGAGGAAGGGCGCCGGGCGGCCGCCACGTTCCTGGAAGCGCACGGAGCGGACCTGGGCGTGCGCTCGAGCCTGGATCTCGAGGGGTTCCTGGATGGCGTTTGAGGTTCTCAAGGGGTTGCTCCTCGCCTGGGGCGCGCTCGCTGTCTATTTCATGAACGAGGGTCCTCTCGGCGCCGCCCTCGCCGCAGGATTCCTTGCCTTCGGCGCGTGGGCGCTCTGGCTGACGCGCCGGCGAGCCGCGAGGGTGGCTCTCGCCGTCGCGCTCCTCGGCGTGGCGGCGTGGCTTCTCACGCTTGCGCCTTCGCACGAGCGCGAGTGGCGCCCGGAAGTGGCGGTCATGCCGCGCGCGTTCGTGGACGGCGACCGGGTGCGCATCACCGGGGTGCGCAACTTCGACTACCGCAGCCAGGACGACTTCACCGTGCGCTACCAGGAGCGCGAGGTGCGCCTGTCGCACCTCGTGGCGCTCGACTTCTTTCTCTCGTACTGGCGCCCCGGTCCGGTCGGGCATACATTCCTCAGCTTCGTCTTCGACGACGCGCCGCCGCTCACCATTTCCATCGAGACGCGGCCCGAGGTCGGCGAGACCTTCGATCCGCTCGGGTCGCTTTTCAGGAAGTTCGAGCTCATCTACGTGGTGGGCGAAGAGCGCGACCTCGTGCGCGTGCGCACCAACTACCGGGACGAGGAGGTGTACCTCTACCGGCTGCGGACTTCGGCGGAGAACGCCCGGCGGCTGTTCCTCGTGTACCTGGAGCGCATCAACGAGCTCGCCGATCGCGCCGAGTTCTATCACCTCCTCAGCAACAGCTGCACGATCAACATCGTGCGCTACGCCAACCGGCTCGGTCGCACGGGCGGCTTCGACCCGCGCCACCTCCTGAACGGATGGAGCGACCGCTATCTGTACGACGCCGGCGTCCTCGACCCCGGCCTGTCCTTCGGCGAGCTCAGGGCCCGGGCGCACATCAACAACGCGGCGCACGCCGCCGGCGACGGGGCGGACTTCTCGACGCGGATCCGCGCCTCCGCGCCCGTCATGGCGCCCTGAGAAGCCAGTCCATCGCCTCCTCGTAGGAAATGAAGGCCTGGATCTCGATACCCTTGCGCCCGGCGCAGAGGGCGTAGAAGCTGGCATGGTCGAAGCGCTCCCGGGGGCACAGGATGCAGACCCGGCATCCCACGAGCCGGGGATGTCTTGCCGCCGAGTCGGCGAGGTACCAGAGCTCCGCCGCCGTGAGGCGGCTCGAGGCCTCGCGCGTGTCGACCATCACGTCGAACGCCGACGAGCGATCGAGGGCCTCGACCACCTCGCGCAGCAGACGCAGGCTTTCCGGAACGTCGACCTGGCCGTCGTGGCGAGCCCTGAGGAAGTCGCGGGCGTGGACGATCCGGAGGTCGCGTGCCACGGCGGGCGCGGTGCCGGGGCCGGCGCCTTTCAGCGGCCCGGGCCGGAATCGGCAGGCAGGTCGACGGTCATGCGCACGAGCTCGGCGATGGAGGCGGCCCCCATCTTGTGGAGCACGCGGGCGCGGTGGATCTTGATCGTTTTCTCCGAGGCGCCGAGCGCGGCGGCGATCCGCTTGTTCGGCCGGCCGAGCACGAGCTGCTCGAGCACCTCCCGCTCGCGGGGCGTGAGCGCGGCCAGCTGGCGGCAGACGAGATCGCGCTTCTCCCGCGCCTCCCGCGAGAGCCGCTCGAGCTGCAGCGCGGAGCGGACCGCCGCCATGAGCGCGTTGCCCGAGGGCGGCTTGAGCAGGACGTCGATGGCGCCGGCTTTCATCGCCCGCACGCTGGTCGCCACGTCGGGCCGGTCGCTCAGGAAGACGACCGGCAGGGGGGCGCTCGACGCGGCGATCGCCGCCTGCAGCGCGAGGTTGCTGCAGTCGCGGCGAAAGAGGTCGAGCACCACGCAGCCCGGGCCGCCTCGCCGCCCGTCGGCCAGGAAGGCGCGGGGCGACGGATACAAGGCCGTCTCGTACCCTGCGTCGCGCAACACCCAGGCGATCCAGGCCCGCTCGACGCCGTCGCGGACGACGACGTGCACCCGCGGGGCTTCGGCGGCTGGCGCCGGGTCCACCGGTGGCGCAGCTCAGTGCTGCTCGCTCGGGTGGTGGCGCTTGCGGAAGAGGCCGATCTGCTGCAGGACGAAGATGAGGATCACCGCGCCGATGAGGGCGACCACGAAGCGCATGATGTTGCCTTCGGGCGCCATGCCGAGCAGGCCGGCGATCCAGTTGCCCAGGATGCCGCCCAGCACGCCCACCACGACGTTCCAGAGAATGCCCATCTCGGCATTCGTCTTCATGATCATGCTGGCGATCCAGCCGACGATGCCGCCGATGATGAGGGAAATGATCCAGCTCATGCCAGGCTCCTTTCGAAGATGCGCGAAGATGCGCGAGGATGCGCCCGGCGGTTCGCCAAGACGCCGTCGGCGCATGTTCCTGCCGCCCCGTACCCCTAGCGATAGTCCGCCCGGGCCATGTCTTCTCCCGGCGACCGCGGCGTCGACAAGGCGTTCCGGGACAACAATGCGTTCCGGGACAACAATGCGTTCCGGGACAACAATG
>CAYWSG010000165.1:0-3721 GCA_964461055.1 uncultured Enterobacteriaceae bacterium
CGGATCAGGGAATTTGGGAAGAAGCGCATTACCGTCGTTCCCGCGAAGGCGGGAACCCACGTTCCAGACGTGTGAGTTCGGTACCCAAGGCGATATAAGATGATCAGCACTTGTGTGTCCAACCAACGTGTCGGAAGTGCCCGGTGAAAGACTCAGAGATGCAATACCTCCGGCGCTGCGTGGAGCTGGCCGGGGAAGCGCTGGAGGCGGGGGACGCGCCGTTTGGCTCCGTGCTGGTAGGCGCGGACGGGAAGGTCCTCGCGGAGGAGCGCAACCGTATCGTCTCCACGGGAGACCGCACGCGCCATCCGGAGTTCGAGCTGGCGCGCTGGGCGGCGGCGAACATGACCGCGGAGAAGAGGGCGGCGGCGACGGTGTATACCTCCGGCGAGCATTGCCCCATGTGCGCCGCGGCACACGGCTGGGTCGGCCTGGGCCGGATCGTCTACGTGAGCTCTTCCGAACAGTTGAGCAAGTGGCTTCGCGAGCTTGGCATTCCCCCCGGACCTGTCAAGGGTTTGCCGATCCGTGAGGTGGTCCCGGATGCCGTCGTGGAAGGTCCCGTTCCGGAACTCGCTGAAAAGGTGCGCGACCTGCAGCGTCGCTACTACGCCTTGACCGGCGGTACCGGCAACATGGGAATGAAGAAGCCTTGAGCATTCCATTAGTAATTGGTTGGGAGAGGAGGAACGATGCTCCAGCTACGGCCGAACTGCGAGTGCTGCAATCGTGACCTGCCGCCGGAATCGGAGGATGCGCGGATCTGCTCCTTTGAGTGCACGTTCTGCCGCACCTGTGCGGAAGAGGTGCTGAAGGGCCGCTGCCCGAACTGCGGCGGCGAGCTGCTGCGGCGGCCGCGCAGGCCGGCGGAGAAGCTCGCGAAGTTTCCGGCTTCCACCGAGCGGGTCTTCAAGCCCGAGGGCTGCAAGCCGGCCGCCTAGCCCGAGCTAGGCGCCGGCCTCGCCGCAGGCGGGGGCGCCGGGGTATTCGAGCTTCGTCATCACCCATTCGCTTCGCTCGACGCCGAAGCGCTCCTTGATCTCGCACACCGTGCGCTCCAGCTGCTGCACGGGCTTGAGGCCCGGCGTCAGAGGGACGCGCGGCGCCGCCTTCGGGGCGGGTTGTGCGAGGAGCGTAAGGCCGCTGCGGAGCTTCACGGGAGCTGGCGCTGCGGCCTCGACCGTCACGAGCCCCGTGCTCGCCCAGGCATCCGCGGCGAAGGCGAGGGCGATGTCGTCCATGCCGTCGCGCACGTCGACGCGCCAGTCCTCGTGGCGCCAGAACGCGGCCCTGGCGAGCAGGTAGTTCCACGCGGCTTCCGCGCTCAATCCAAAGCGCGAGCTGTCGTGCGCTGGCGTCCACGAGTCCACGCCGAGCTCCGCGGCGAGCGCTTGCGCCTTCGCGCGCCCGCCGATCGCTTCGACAAGGGCGAGCATCGTCGGCACGGAGGCCGTGATGCCGGTGGTCGTGACCACGCCGCGATCGACGACGTAGCGGCGATGCGCCACGTAATGCATGCCGGGGTGGCGCTCGAGCAGGGTGTCGACGAAGTACCAGTGGGTCGTGGCGCGCCGGCCGTCAAGGAGCCCGGCGCGGCCGACGATCAGCGCGCCGGCGCATATGCTGACGATCCGCGCGCCCTTCGCCGCCTGCTGCCGCAGCCATGCGAGAACAGCGGGGTCGTCGCTGTCGTCGAGCGCCGGCACGATCACGTAGTCGGCGCCGGCCGGATGGGCCCGGTCGAAGCCGGCGAAGTCCTGGTCCACCTCGACCGCGAGCGTGGGATAGAGCGACACGCGCCCGGCGCGCGGCGCCACGGCCTGCACTTCCGCGAGGCCGGAGCGCTGCAGGACCGCGTGCGTGAGCAGGAAGTCCGTGGTTTCGGTGGCTTCGTTCCGCGCGAGCACGGCGATCACCGGCCGGCCGGGGCGAGCCGGCTGCATCGCCTCGAGGAAGGCGTGCTTGTCGCGGGCGAGCGTCGCCGCATCGGCAGGCGCGGGCGGGACCCGCACCCCCGCACTGCAGCCTGCGAGAAGGAGGGTGACGAAGAGCGGCGCGACGAGGAGCGCCTGAATGAAGCCGTACGCTCGTCCAATCGTTCGGTAGCATTGCATGGGACGAAGCCTACGCATGGCCAGCGCGCGCACAAAGGACGAGGAAGCCGCAGTTCCTGCCAGGGACGTCGTGCTCGTCGCGTTCGACGGCGCCGAGGCGATCGACGTTGCCGCGCCGGCGAGCGTCTTCACCAAGGCCGGGCAGCTTTGCCCCGGCGCCTACCGCCTGCACGTCGCATCGCCCGGCGGCGGCACCGTTCAGACCAACTCGGGCCTGGGCTTCGGCAACACGTGCAGGTTGCAGGACGCGCCGGCCGGGATCGACACCCTCGTCGTCGCCGGCGGCGACGAAGCGCCGCTGCGCGCCGCCATCCGCGAGCAGGGCATCGGCGCCTGGCTCGCCGAGGTCGCGCCGCGCACGCGCCGCATCGCGAGCGTCTGCTCGGGCGCCTTCGCCCTCGCGGCCGCGGGCCTTCTCGACGGACGGCAGGCCACGACGCACTGGCGCTCGCTCGATCTCCTGCAGAAGATCCGGCCGCAGGTGCGGGTGCAGCGCGAGTGCATCTACGTGCGCGACGGCCGCGTCTGGACCTCGGCCGGCGTGACCACCAGCCTCGAGCTCGCGCTCGCCCTCGTCGAGGACGATCTCGGCCACGCCGTGGCGATGGACATCGCGCGCACCCTCGCGCTGCCGCTCCTGCGGGGCGCCGCGCAGCCGCAGCTCAGCCAGGCGCTCGAGGCGCAGGGCGCCGCCACCCGGCGCCTGCGCGAGCTCGTCGCCTGGATCGGCACGCACCCGAAGGAAGATCTTTCCGTCGAGGCGCTTGCGGCGCGCGCACGCATGAGCCCTCGGCACTTCGCGCGCGCCTTCGCGGCCGAAACGGGCTGCACGCCGGCGCGCTTCGTGGAGCAGGCGCGCGTGGCGGCCGCGGCGCAGCTTCTTCGCCGCACGCGCTGGACGCAGGAGCGGATCGCCGAGCGCAGCGGGTTTGGATCCGTCGATGCGCTGCAGCGCGCCTTCGCGCGCCGGTTCGGCACGACGCCGCGGGCCTATCGAGAAGAAGGGAGGCAGGCATGCTGAAGACCTACCGGGCGAGCTGCCACTGCGGAAAGGTGGCGATCGAGGTGGACCTCGACCTCACGCAGCCGACCTACCGGTGCAACTGCTCCATCTGCCGGCGCAACCGGTTCTGGGCCGCCGTCGCCCGGCCCGAAGGATTCAGGATGCTCCAGGGCGAGAAGGAGCTCACCAAGTATGTGTTCGGGCCGAAGAGGAACCACCACTTCTTCTGCCGGCACTGCGGCGTTCGCGTCTTCGGCGTCGGCAACGACACGCCGATCGGCAAGATGTACGGCGTCAACGTCGGCTGCCTCGAGGGCGTGAACGAGGAGCAGCTCTCGCGGATTCCCGTCACCTATGTCGACGGCCTGCACGACCGCTGGAACGCCGCCCCCGAGGCTTGCAAACACTTATGAAGCAAGCGAAGAGTCGTTACGAACCAGGCGAAGAGTTCGTCGAACCAAGCGAAGGGTTCGTCGAACCCAGCGAAGAGTCGTCGAAGCAAGCGAAGAGTCGTCGAAGCAAGCGAAGAGTCGTCGTTCCCGCGTAGGCGGGAACCCATTTTCATTTTCGCTGGATCGAGTGCGGCGGCTCGCGCGTCAGCGGT
>CAYWSG010000166.1:0-3509 GCA_964461055.1 uncultured Enterobacteriaceae bacterium
CCGAGTTCTACGAGCGCCTGTTCAACTTCCGCGAGATCCGCTACTTCGACATCGAAGGCCAGGTGACGGGCGTGAAATCGAAGGCGATGACCAGTCCCTGCGGCAAGATCCGCATCCCGATCAACGAGGAAGGTACCGAGAAGGCCGGCCAGATCCAGGAATACCTCGACATGTATAGAGGAGAGGGCATCCAGCACGTGGCGCTCGCCTCCACCAACCTCTTTCGCACGGTGGATGCGCTTAAGGCCGGCAGCGTGAAGCTCCTCGACACGGTCGACACCTACTACGAGCTCGTCGACAAGCGCATCCCGGGGCACGGCCAGGACGTCGCCGAGCTGAAGAAAAGGAAGATCCTCGTCGACGGCAAGGCGGGCGCGCTGCTGCTGCAGATCTTCTCCGAGAACCAGCTCGGGCCCATCTTCTTCGAGTTCATCCAGCGAAAGGGCGACGACGGCTTCGGCGAAGGCAACTTCAAGGCGCTCTTCGAGTCGATGGAGCTCGACCAGATGCGCCGCGGCGTCCTGAAATAGGGACGGACCTCGGCGCAAGTTGGTAATTGGGGACTGTCCCTAATTAGCAGCGAGGTCGGTCCCCAGTCTCGGCTTTGCTATGATCTCCACGCGCATGAAACGCCGCCCGCCCTCGCTGGACAGGAAGGCGCAAGTCCCGGTCTCGGCGCGCATTCGCGCCCGCCTGGTACGGGCGAAGCGCCGCTTCCACGCCAACGACAACATCGCCGAGTTCCTCGAGCCCGGCGAGCTTGACGCGCTCATCGCGGAGGTCGAGGCGAAGTTCAAGGGCGTGCTGGAGAGCCTCGTCATCGACACCAAGGGCGACCACAACACCGAGGACACCGCGCGGCGCGTGGCGCGCATGTACCTGACCGAGGTGTTCCGCGGCCGCTACGTGCCCGCCCCGGCGGTCACCGAGTTCCCGAACACCGAGCGCCTGAACGAGCTGATGATCATCGGCCCGATGACGGTGCGCAGCGCCTGCAGCCACCACTTCTGCCCGATCATGGGGCGGCTGTGGATCGGCGTGATGCCGAACGAGCGCTCCAACCTGATCGGGCTCTCGAAGTACGCGCGGCTCGCCGAGTGGATCCTCACGCGCCCGCAGATCCAGGAGGAGGCGATCACGCAGATCGCCGACCTGATGATGCGCAAGGTGAACCCGGACGGCCTGGCGGTGGTCATGGAGGCCGACCACTTCTGCATGCACTGGCGCGGCGTGCGCGACCGCAGCGCGAAGATGGTGAACAGCGTCATGCGCGGCGCGATGCTCAAGGACCCGACGCTGCGCCGCGAGTTCCTCTCGCTCGTCAACCTGAAGGACTGAAGCGGTCGTCCGGGCGCGCGCCACGCCGGCCGGATCGCCCGCGCGTAGAATTCTCCCTGCGCACACGCACGGGGGAATCGAGATGGACATGGGAGCCACTCCGAAGTCGGCGCGGGCCGCGGCGGCCCGCCGCGCGAGGCTCGCCTACCAGAGCGGCTTCGGCAACACCTTCTCCACCGAGGCGGAAAAAGGCGCGCTGCCCGTCGGGCAGAACTCGCCGCAGAAGACGCCGCGCGGCCTGTATCCCGAGGTGCTCTCGGGCACCGCGTTCACCGCGCCGCGCGCGGAGAACCTCTCCTCGTGGCTGTACAAGCTGCGGCCCACCGCCATGCACGCGCCTTACCGGCGGCTGCCGCAGGGGCTCGTGCGCTCGGGGCCGTTCGACGAGGCCGAGGCCTCGCCCAACCGCCTGCGCTGGAACCCGCTGCCGATTCCCTCGAAGCCGACGGATTTCCTCGACGGCCTCGTCACCATCGCGGGCTCGGGCGATCCGGCGGCGCAGGCGGGGATCGCCGTGCACGTGTATCGCGCGAACCGCTCGATGAAGGACCGCTATTTCTACAATGCGGACGGCGAGCTCATGTTCGTACCGCAGCAGGGCGCAATCCTGCTCGCCACCGAGCTCGGGCGGCTGGACGCCGCGCCGGGCGAGGTCGCCGTGGTGCCGAGGGGCGTGAAGTTCCGCGTCGAGGTGAGCGGGCCTGCGCGCGGGTATCTGTGCGAGAACTACGGCGCGCACTTTCGCCTGCCCGAGCTCGGGCCGATCGGCGCGCAGGGGCTCGCGCAGAAGCGCGACTTCCTCTATCCGGTCGCGGCCTACGAGGACAAGCGCGGCAAGTGCGAGGTGGTGGCGAAGTTCCTCGGCGGGCTGTGGGCGGCGCAGTATCCGGCCTCGCCGCTCGATGTCGTCGCCTGGCACGGCAACTACGCGCCGTACAAGTACGAGCTCGCGCGCTTCATGGCGGTGAACACGGTGACCTTCGACCATGCCGATCCTTCCATCTTCACCGTGCTCACCTCGCCCTCGGGCGCGCCGGGCGTGGCCAATTGCGACTTCGTAATCTTCCCGCCGCGCTGGATGGTGGCCGAGCACACTTTCCGACCGCCGTGGTTCCACCGCAACGTGATGAGCGAGCTGATGGGGCTCGTGCACGGCGTGTACGACGCGAAGGCGGAGGGTTTTCTCCCGGGCGGCATCTCGATCCACAACTGCATGAGCGGCCACGGGCCCGACCTCGCGACCTACGAGAAGGCGACGAACGAGGCGCTCAAGCCCCGCAAGATCGAGAACACCCTCGCATTCATGTGGGAGTCGCGCTACGTCTTCCGTCCCACCAAGGCGGCGCTCGCGGCGAAAGAGCTGCAAAAGAACTACGACAAGGTCTGGGACGGCTTCTAATTAGGGACAGTCCCCAATAAGCCATGCACGCGACCAACAATCCGAAGCTGAAGAGCTGGGTCGAGTCGGCGAACGACCCGAAGGGCGACTTTCCAATTCAGAACCTGCCCTTCGGCGTGTTCCGGCGCAGGGGGACCCATGAGCCGCCGCGCGGCGGCGTGGCGATCGGCGACCAGATCCTCGACCTCGCCGCCGTGGGCTTGAAGACCGGGCCGAACCTCAACAAGCTCGCCGCCGCCGGGCGCAAGGCCTGGCGCGAGCTGCGCAAGGTCCTCTCGCTCGGGCTCTCCGACCCGAAGCAGGCGAAGCGCTTCTCGAAGTACCTCCTGCCGATGAGGAAGGCCGAGCTCTTCCTGCCCGTGGCAGTCGGCGACTACAGCGACTTCTACACGGGCATCCACCACGCGCAGGCGATCGGGCGCATGTTCCGGCCGGACAACCCGCTCCTGCCCAACTACAAGTGGGTGCCGATCGGCTACCACGGGCGAGCGTCGTCCGTCGTCGTCTCGGGGACTTCCGTGCAGCGCCCGAACGGGCAGACGAAGGCGCCCGAGGCGGCGGCGCCCGCGTTCGGCCCCTGCCGTCGCCTCGACTACGAGGTGGAGCTCGGCTTCGTCATCGGCCCGGGCAATCGCCTCGGCAGGCCCGTGCCGGTCGGCCGCGCGCTCGAGCACGTCTTCGGCGTGGTGCTCCTCAACGACTGGTCGGCGCGCGACATCCAGGCCTGGGAGTACCAGCCGCTCGGCCCCTTCCTCGCGAAGAGCTTCGCCAC
>CAYWSG010000167.1:0-553 GCA_964461055.1 uncultured Enterobacteriaceae bacterium
TGGTTCGAGCAGCACCTCGCCGAGGACTTCCTCAACAGCAACCCCGACGGCACGCTCGTCGACCGCAAGGGCTTTCTCGCGCAGATCCTGCGGCCCGCAGGCGTCACCGGCCTCGAGCCGCGCGAGGTGAAGATCCGCGTCTTCGGCGACGTGGCGGTCATCCACGCGAAGACGGTGTATCGCAAGCGCGACGGCCAGGAGGGCGCGGGGCGCTACACCGACATCTGGGCGAAGCACGCCGGCCGCTGGGTATGCGTGGCGGCGCATGTGACGCGCGGCTGAATACGCTGTCGCCGCGCGGCGACGAGGCGAACGATCGCCGTGCGCGCTTGTCTGCGTAGAATCGCTTCACGGACCCGACGCGAACCAGGAGAAAGCCGATGAGACGCTTCATGGCCATCGCCTGCGCAGCCTTCGCCATTCCGATGACCGCGGCCGCGCTCGAGCTTCCCGGCCCCGGCGCGCGCGCCGACGGCGAAGGCACGAGCCTCACGTTCGGCATCGAGCGCACCACGGGCGACTACGGGCAAGCGCGCGACACGACGATCACGAC
>CAYWSG010000167.1:563-3346 GCA_964461055.1 uncultured Enterobacteriaceae bacterium
GATCACGACCATCCCGGTCACCCTCCGCCTCGGCAGCCGGCCGTGGCAGTTCGGCGTGACGGTGCCGTGGGTCCACGTCGAGGGACCGGGCAATGTCACTCGCGACCTCGGGCGCTATCGACCCGCGGGCACGAGCCGCACGGAGTCCGGCATCGGCGACGTCGTCGCCTTCGGCACGCGCAGTCTCGCGACGGGCGCGGGCGGCTGGGGCCTGGATGCGACCGCCGCGATCAAGTTCGGCACGGCGAGCGCGAGCAAAGGCCTCGGCACGGGCGAGGAGGACTTCAGCCTGGCGCTCGACGCCTACGGCGCGGCCGGCGGGCTTGTGCCGTTCGCCACGCTCGGCCACCGCTGGGTCGGCGACCCACCCGGCGTGAGCCTGCGCGACGTGCTCTTCGCCCGGCTCGGTGCGGCGCGCTGGCTGGACGCCGACACGAGCGCCGGCCTGATGTGGCGCGGCCAGGAGCGCCTGGCCGCCGGCCTCGGCCCGCAGAGCGAAATCAACGTCTTCTACACGCGTCGCTTCGGCGCGGGCTGGAAGGCGCACTTCTACGGACTGGTCGGGCTCGAGGACGGCAGCCCCGACTTCGGCGCAGGGGCTTTCGTGGTGCTCCTGTTCTGAGCCCCGGGGCGGCGCCGTGCGACAATCCGCCCCATGAACGATCCGGAACAGGAAGCGCGGCGCCGCCGCATCCGCGAGCTGATGGCGATCCCCGAGCGGGAGCGCAGCGACGCGCAGTGGGACGAGCTGAACGAGCTCGAGATCATGATGGCCGTGACCAACGGGCAGGCAATGCCGCGCGCCCATCCGCCGGGCGGGCACCAGGGCGGACGGCACAAGCCCGGCGGCGGCGGCGGCCCGGGCGGGCGCAAGTTCCACAATCGCCCACGGCGCGGAGGCGGAGGCGGAGGCGGCGGGGGAGGCCGCCCGCCGGGACGCTGATCGACTCAACAGAAGGAAGGAGGCAACGTCGTGAACCAATACCAACCCTGGGGCCTGCTCGCGGGCCGGCTGCTCCTCGCCTACCTCTTCATCGTCGCGGGCTACGGCAAGATCGGCGGCTTCGCGGGCACCGCCAAGTTCATGGCGTCGAAGGGCATGCCGATGGTCGAGGTGCTGCTCGTCGGCACCATCCTCATCGAGCTGATCGGCGGCCTGATGCTGGCGATCGGCTGGAAGGCGCGCCTCGCCGCGTGGGCGATCTTCCTGTTCATCATCCCGACGACGGTCATCTTCCACCCGGTCTGGGCGGACGCGAGCCAGATGATCCAGTTCAACAAGAACCTCGCCATCATGGGCGGCATGCTCTACGTGGCGTTCATGGGACCGGGCAAGCTGAGCCTGGACAAGGCCTAGGAGCAGGACATGGCGAACATCGTCCGGCACGAGCCGGGACCCATCCTCTCGCTCGCCGTCGAGCACGGCGACACGGTCTACCTGGCGGGCATCGTCGCCAAGGACCTGACCAAGGACGTGAAGGGCCAGACCGCGGAGGTGCTGGCGGAGATCGACCGCCTGCTCGGCAAGTGCGGTTCGAGCAAGTCCAAGATCCTGCAGGCGACCATCTGGGTCCCGGACATCCGCCTGCGCGGCGCGATGAACGAGGTGTGGTCGAAGTGGGTGGACCCGAAGAACCTGCCGGGCCGCGCCTGCATCGAGGCGAAGCTCGCGGACCCGGCGGCCCTCGTGGAGATCATGGTTACTGCTTCGAAGTAGCGGGCGCGCCCGCGGAAGCGGGCATCTCGCCGCGCTTGTAGAGGATCTTCTTCGTCTGCCCGTCGCAGGTGCCGACGACCTTGGCGTCGCCGTCGGGCGCGTCCATGTCGACGATGGTGGTGGTGAACACCGTGACGCCGTTCTTCGTGATCTTGGCGTCGATCTCGGCCTTCAGCTCGTTGCAGTCCTTGCGCTGCGCGAGCGCGGGCGAGGCGGCGAGCGCGAGGGCGAGGGCCAGGGCGGTCTTTCTCATTGGGTTTCTCCCGTGGTGAGGTCGAAAAGCGGCGCTATTGTGCGCCAGCGGCGCCCGGCGCGGAAGTGACCTGGTACTGCCCGCCGCCCACGAAGCGCGCGATGCCCGCGGCGAGCTGCGCCTCCAGCCCGAGGAAGCCGTGCGGCGAGCGCCCCTCGCAGGCGTCGCCCGCGCCCGACGTGCCGCCGGAGACGACCGCCGCCTGCGCGCGCGGGCCCTTGTACCGGTCCAGGATGCCCTGCGCCCCGGAGGGCGGGGAGCGGAAGCAGCCGTCCTGCGCGTGGCTCACGACGAGCAGGGGCACGCGAATGTCGCCGAGCGGGTTGTCGAGCACCGTCTGCGCGGTCCAGGCCTTGCGCCCGCGCGCCGTGCCGACCGTGACGGGCGAGGTGAGCACCGCGCCGTCGATGTCCCTGAGCCGCGAGGCGGCGTTCGCCGCCGAGATCGCGCCGCGGCTCGTGCCGACCACCCACACCGGCCCCTTCACGCGCGCGCGTACGTCGGCGACGACCTTGCTCAGGTCCTGGGCGTGCGCGGGCTGCGCGCGAAAGGCGCCGAGCCCGTCCATGCCGTGGTGGTCGCTCGGCGCATCGACGAGCGCGGTGGCGAAGCCTTGCGCGTGGAAGAGCGCCTGCGAGCGCACGAGCGAGTTGCCCTTCAGCTTCCGCGCGCAGCCCTGCGCGTCGAGGTCGAGGTGGCCGCCGCCGCCGGCGAGCAGGATGAGGGTTCCTTTCGGATTCTGCGGCGCCGAGAAGGCGTAGCGCGTCGTCGTGCCGTCGTGGGTCTGCAGGGTGACGACTTCGCCGCAGGCGA
>CAYWSG010000168.1:0-3209 GCA_964461055.1 uncultured Enterobacteriaceae bacterium
CGCATGAAGCCCAGGGACGGGGCGCCGCGGGCATGAACCTGCTGCGGGCGCTTTTCGCGGTGAGCAGCCTCACCATGGTGAGCCGCGTCCTCGGCTATGCGCGCGACTTCCTCATCGCCCGCATCTTCGGCGCCGGGCTCGCCACGGACGCCTTCTTCGTCGCCTTCAAGATCCCGAACCTGCTGCGCCGCATGTTCGCGGAAGGGGCGTTCTCGCAGGCGTTCGTCCCCGTGCTGTCCGAGTTCCGCAACACGCGCCCGGCCGAGGAGACGCGCGCGCTCATCGATGCCATCGCGACGCTGCTTCTCATCGCGCTTGTCCTCACGGCCGCCCTCGGCATGGCCCTTGCCCCGCTCATCGTCTACGTCACGGCGCCGGGATTCGTCGCCGATCCGGGGAAGTTCGACCTGACCGTCACCCTGCTGAGGATCACCTTCCCCTACATCGCCTTCATCTCGCTCGTGGCGCTGGCGGCGGGCCTGCTCAATACCTGGAACCGCTTCTCGATCCCGGCCCTTACGCCGGCGCTGCTCAACGTGTCGTTCATCGTCGCGGCGCTCTTCTTTGCCGATCGCTTCGACCCCCCGGTGCTCGTGCTCGCCTGGGCCGTGTTCGCGGGGGGCGCGCTGCAGCTCGCCTTCCAGATCCCGTTCCTTGCGCGCCTGCGCCTCCTGCCCCGCTGGCGCCTCGACCTGCGCCACCCCGGGGTGCGCAAGGTGCTCTTCCTCATGGCGCCCGCGGCCTTCGGCGTGTCCGTGAGCCAGGTGTCGCTCCTCATCAACCAGGTGTTCGCCTCGTTCCTGCCGACGGGGAGCGTGTCGTGGCTCTACTACGCCGACCGGCTGATGGAGCTGCCGGCGGGCGTCCTCGGCGTCGCGCTGGGCACCATCCTGCTGCCCAGCCTGTCGAAGTACCATGCGCAGGCCGACGAGGCGGAGTATTCGCGGCTCCTCGACTGGGGGCTGCGGCTCACGGTGCTGCTCGCCGTGCCGGCCGCGGCTGCGCTCGCCGTGCTGGCGCTGCCGCTCATCGCCACGCTGTTCCAGTACGGGCGCTTTTCCGTGGAGGACGCCTGGATGACCCGCCAGGCGCTCGTCGCCTATAGCATCGGGCTGGTGGGCATGATCTTCGTGAAAATCCTCGCGCCCGGGTTCTACGCGCGCCAGAACGTGGTCACGCCGGTCAAGATCGGCGTGGCGACGCTCGTCGCCACGCAGGCCATGAACCTCGCCTTCATCGTGCCGCTGCGCCATGCCGGCCTCGCGCTCGCCGTGGGGCTGGGGGCCTGCCTGAACGCCGGGCTTCTCTTTCTGCTCCTGCGGCGGCGCGGGTTCTATGTCCCGCAGCCCGGGTGGGGCCGCTTCGTCGCCAAGGTGGCGACGTGCGTCGTCGCGATGGTGGCCGCGCTGTACTTCGCCATGGCGCGGCCCGAGTGGTGGCTCGCGGCGGCGGGCCTCGAGCGGCTCGGGGCCACGATGGGGCTGGTGGCCCTCGGCGCCGGCGTCTATGGGGCGAGCCTCCTCGCCTTCGGCTTTCGCCCGCGGGACTTCTCGCGCCGGGGCGCCCCATGACGCCGCTCGAGGCCTTCGCCCGCGCGATCGAGGACGACGCCGGCATGGACCTGTCGCGCGCCTGCCTCCTCGTCGCGCAGGACGCCTATCCGGAGCTCGACGTGGAGCATTATCTCGACCGCATCGCCCGGCTCGCGCAGCGGCTCGAAGATCGTCTCAGGCTGGTGGACCGCCTGCCGGGACCGGCTGCGGGACGGGAGGCGGCCGAGTCGCGCGTCATCGCGCTGAACGAGTTTCTCTTCGGCGAGCTCGGCTTTCGCGGCAACGCCGCCGATTACTACGATCCGCGCAACAGCTACCTGAACGAGGTGATCGAGCGCCGCACGGGCATCCCGCTCACGCTCTCGGTGCTTTACCTCGAGCTCGGCCGCCGCATCGGGCTTGCCCTCGAAGGCGTGTCCTTTCCCGGCCATTTCCTCGTGCAGCTGCGCCTTCGGGGCGGCACGCTCGTCCTCGATCCGTTCTCGGGCGGCGTGCCCCTGTCCGAGGCCGAGCTGCGCGAGCGGCTTCAGCGCGTGATCCCGGAGGACGCGGCGGCCGACGTGCCGGTGGCCGAGCTGCCGCTCGATCAGTTCCTCGAGCCGGCTACCCACCGGCAGATCCTCGCGCGGCTCCTGCGCAACCTGAAGGGCATCTTCCTCGAGCGGGGCGAGCCGGAGCGGCTGCTCCAGGTGCTCAATCGCATGCTCGTGGTGCAGCCCGACGCGGCGGCGGAGCTGCGCGACCGCGGGCTCGTCTACCAGCGCCTCGAGTGCTGGCGTCCGGCGCTCCAGGACCTCACGGACTATCTGCACCGGGAGCCGGATGCGGCCGACGTGGCCGAGGTCCGCGCCTGTCTCGTCGAGCTCGCCGCGCGTTGCGCGCGCATGAATTAGGCCTAGAATGGAAGAGGTAGTTTTGAATCGCGAAACATGGTTTCGCAAACCATTCGAACCTGAGAGGAGGAGGGCCGATGAAACGCAGGGTATTTCTGAAAACAGCGGCCGCAGGGGTCGCCGCCGGGACGGTGGCGGCCCCGGCAATCGCGCAGTCGAACCCGACGATCAACTGGCGCATGGCGTGCAGCTGGCCCAAGAGCCTCGACACGCTCTACGGCGGCGCCGATCACGTCACCAAGCGCGTCGCCGAGCTCACGGACGGCAAGTTCCAGATCCGCGCCTTTGCCGCGGGCGAGATCGTCCCGGCGCTGCAGGTGCTCGACGCCGTGCAGGCGGGCACCGTGGAGTGCGGGCACACGGCGCTCTACTACTACTTCGGCAAGGATCCCGCGTTCGCCTTCGGCACGGCCGTGTGCTTCGGCGGCAACGCACGGCAGCAGACCGCGTGGTGGAACTTCGGCGGCGGCAAGGAGGCCATGGCCCCGCTCTTCAAGGACTACGGCCTCGCGGCATTCCTCGCCGGCAACACCAACTGCCAGATGGGCGGGTGGTATCGCAAGGAGATCAAGTCCACGGCGGACCTGCAGGGCCTGAAGATGCGCATCGGCGGCATGGCGGGCCTCGTCATGGCGAAGCTCGGCGTCGTGCCGCAGCAGCTCGGCGCGCCCGACATCTATCCCTCGCTGGAAAAAGGCACCATCGACGCCGCCGAGTGGGTCGGTCCCTATGACGACGAGAAGCTCGGCTTCAACAAGGTCGC
>CAYWSG010000169.1:0-3126 GCA_964461055.1 uncultured Enterobacteriaceae bacterium
CGGGCCTGGGCACGCCGTGGGGCAGCGCCGTCACGATCGAATACAACGAGGGCGCGGAGGTCGGCTACCGGTGGTTCGCGAAGAAGGACGCCAAGCCGCTGTACGCGTTCGGCCACGGGCTGAGCTACACGACGTTTGACTACGGCGAGCTGAAGGTCGAGGGCGGCGACACGATCACGGCCAGCTTCACGGTGACCAACACCGGCCAGCGAAAGGGTGCCGACGTTCCGCAGCTTTACCTCACGGACGCCGCGGGCGAGAAGCGCATGCGCCTTCTCGGGTTCCAGCGCGTGGAGCTCGAGCCGGGCCAGTCGTGCACGGTGACGCTGACGGTCGATCCGCGCCTGCTCGCCCGCTTCGACGGAAGCACCGGGCAGTGGCGCATCGGCGAAGGGATGCATCGCGTCGCGCTCGGCCGCTCGGCCACGGACTTCGTGGCGGCGGCGCAGGCGCCGGTTTCGGCGCGCGCGTTCGGACGCTGAGTCGCGGTCGCCTTGAGCCTGGGGGCGCCCGGATCGCTGCTGGCGGCGCTGGTCGTCCTGCTCATCGGCACGCTCGTCAATCGCCGCGTGGGGCTGCTTTCGAAGTACAACATCCCCGACCCCATCACCGGCGGGCTGCTCTTCGCCGCGCTCGCCGCCGTCGTCGCGGCCGCCTCGGGCTTCCGGGTCCAGCTCGACCAGACGCTCAAGCCGGTGCTGCTCCTCATGTTCTTCGCCGGCGTCGGGATGAGCGCGGACCTGCGCCTGCTCAAGCGGGGCGGGCGGGCGCTCGTGCTCTTCCTTCTCGTGCTCCTGCCCTACATCCTGGTGCAGGACGCCGTCGGCGTCGCGATCGCGAAGCTGCTCGACCTGCATCCGATCTACGGACTCGTCGGCGGGTCGATCACGCTCGTAGGCGGCCACGGCACGGGCGCGGCGTATGCGGAGCGCTTCGCCGAGGTGCATAACCTGTCCGCGGTGATGGAGCTCTCGATGACGGTGGCGACGATCGGCCTCATCATCGGCGGGATCATCGGCGGGCCGGTCGCGGAATACCTCATCTCGCGGAGGAAGCTTCGATCGGCGGCGGGCGCGAAGGCTGTGCGGGCGGAGGAAGCCGCGGCCCGGGCGCCCATGGGGACGGTCGGCGTGCTGGGCGCCCTCGCGGGCATCTTCGCGGTGGTCGTCGCGGGGCAATGGATCGCACAGCAGTTCCCGGGCGGCGCCATCACCATCCCGGGATTCCTCTGGTGCCTGGTCATCGGCGTGGCAATCCGCAACCTCGCGCCCTACGCGCGGCTCACGTTCGACGACCGGGCCTCGGACCTCCTCTCGACCCTTTCCCTCTCCCTCTTCCTCGTCATGACGATGATGGCGCTCGACCTCGTCGACGTGGCGCTTTCCGCGGGCCCGTTCCTCGTCATCATCGCGCTCCAGGTCGCGTTCATCATCCTCTACGTCGTGCTCGTCTGCTTCCGCTTCATGGGGCGCGACTACGAGGCGGCCGTGACTTCCGCCGCGTTCATCGGCTTCAACATGGGCTCGACGGCGACGGCGATGGCCAACATGCAGGCGATCACCGGGAAGTACGGGCCGGCGCCGCAAAGCAACCTCATCGTGCCGCTCGCCGGCGCGTTCTTCATCGACCTGATGAACGCGTTCCTGCTGACGCTGCTCCTCGCGCTGCCCTTCATCGGAGGATGAGCGTGCGCCTGCTCCTTGCCATCGTCCTCGCCGTCCTCGCCGGCTGCACGCGCGGCCCGGACGAGGCGCAAGTCCGGAAAGGTCTCGAGGAGCGGCTCGCACAGGCGCTGCCGCCCGGAACCGTGAGCCAGGCGGATCTTGAGCGGCGCGGATCGCAGGCCGACACGAAGGCGCCGGCCGGCGAGACGCGCCGCATCGTCTACTTCGACGCCGAGCTTCGGCTCGGGAAGGACTTCGACTTCGGCGCCTGGAACGCGCCCGGCATGGCGGGGCTGGTGTCGGCGCTCGGGGCCGGCCCCAAGGGGATCACCGGCATCCGCTCGGGCGGCAACAAGGCGGGCGACGTCATTCACGCGCATGGCACGGCCCTCTATCGGCGCGATGGCAGCCGCTGGGCGGGCGTGGCGCCCGCCGGTCATGCGCCGGCCTCGGCGCCTGCCTACGCGACCAGCGCCCCGCAGCGCGGACCGAGGGCCATCCTGGAGGCCATGCGCGAGGTCGTGGACTCGGTCCCCGCCGGCGCATCGCCCCTGGAGACACAGGTCATCGAGGAGGAGCTCGCCTTCGCCCACGCCAGCATCCGCGCGCGGCTCGCCCGGGCGCGCGAGGGCTATGCGCTCGCGGCCGGCCCGGAGAACGGGCAGTACCTGCGCTTCGCCCAGGCGCTGAGCGGTGCGGGCGGGCCGCCGGTGGTGCCGCTCGTCACGCGCGGCGGAGAGCAGAACCTGCGCCTCCTGCGCGAGGGCAGGGTGACGCTCGCGCTCGCGCAGGGCGACGTGGCGCTCGACGCCTACGAGGGCCGAGGCAGCTTCGCGCAGGAGGGCCCGCAGCCGTCGCTCCGCGCGATCGGCAGCCTGTACCCGGAACCGGTCCACGTCCTTGTGCGCAGCGACTCCGCCTTCTCGTCCATCGCGGAGCTGCGCGGCCGGCGCATCGCCATCGGCCAGCCCGGCTCGGCTTCGCGCACGACCGCGGTTCGCGTTCTCGAAGCCCACGGACTGACGCTCCGGGACATCGAGCCCCTCGAGCTCTCGCCGCGCGATGGCCTCGTCGGTCTCATGCAAGACGGGCTGCAGGCGGTGATCCAGGTGATCGGCGTGCCCGCCGACAGCATCCGGGACGCCATCGCCGCGGTCCCGCTGCGGCTGCTCCCGCTCTCGAAGGACGGCGTCGAGAAGCTCGCCGGCGCCGGCGCGGGTCAATTCGCCTACACCATCGCCCGCGGTGCCTATCCCGGCCAGCGCGAAGACATTGCGACGATCGCCACTGCCGCGCTCCTTCTCACCGGTCGCGGGCTCTCGGAGACCGAGGTGGGGACCATCACGCGCTTCGTGTTCGAGGGCGGGCAGGACTTCGCCGCGCGCGGGAGCGCCCAAGGCGTGCAGGTCTCCGCCGCCACTGCCCGCCAGGGGCTTTCCATTCCGCTCCACGTGACCGCGGC
>CAYWSG010000170.1:0-3116 GCA_964461055.1 uncultured Enterobacteriaceae bacterium
CCCGCGAAGGCGGCTCAGATTGATGTCGTCCCCGCGAAGGCGGGGACCCATGTTCCTGGAGAAAGACTGGGCCCCCGCCTGCGCGGGGGCGACCTTTCAGGCCTTCCGCGGTCCAGCGTCAGGCCCTCCGCGGTCCAGCGATAAGGTGGGCCTTCCGCGTCCCAGCGTCAGGCGTTCCGAGGCCCAGCGATCAGGCGTAGCGCCTGCGAGATCTCTTCCGCGCTCGCAGGGCGCACGAGCTTTGCCGCTTCCTGCCCGTCGCGCAGGAACACGAGCGTCGGCCAGAGCTTCACCCCGAAGGAGCGCCCGAGGCGCTTGCCGCTCGCGTCGGCAATCTTGATGTGCCTGACCTCGGGATGCGCGGCGAAGGCCTCCGCGATGAGCGTTTGTGCGCGCCGGCAGTGGCCGCACCAGGCGTTGCCGAACTCGAGCACCGTGGGACCCGGGAGCGCGTCGATCTCGGCGCGCTTCGGATCGTGGCTCGCGTACTCGCGCGCTAGCGGCATTCGAGCTCTACGAGCCTCGGCTCGAGGGCGCCGTCGGGCTGCACGCGAAGCTCGCCCACCGAGATGGGCAGTCGGAAGCGCCGCGGCCCGGCGCTGCCCGGATTGACGAAGAGCACGCCCTCGCGCCGGCTCGCCGCCGGCTTGTGCGAATGGCCCGTGATCACCGCCTGCACGCCGGCCGCGACGGGATCGAGGTCGAGCTCCGCGAGGTCGTGGATCACGTAGAGCCAGCTCGAGGCCACCTGGACGAGCTCGGACGCGGCGATGCCGCTCGCCCAGGCGCCCGTGTCGTTGTTCCCGCGCACTGCCGTGACCGGCGCGAGGCGCGCGAGCTCCTCCAGGATCGCCGGCTCGCCGATGTCGCCGGCGTGCACGATATGGTCGCTGCCCTGCAGGAAGGCGAGCGCCTCCGGCCGCAGCAGCCCGTGCGTGTCCGAGATGAGGCCTATGCGCGCCTTCATGCCTCCAGTCTATACGGCCGCGGCGCGCTCCTGCCGGTCGATGGCGCGGCAGATCGCGTCCACGTGACGATGATCGGTGCCGCAGCAGCCGCCCACGACCGTGAGGTGCGGCAGCAGCGCCTGCAGCTCGCGGTATTCCTCGCCGAGGCGCTGGGGGTCGCCGGTATCGAGCTCGGGGCTGTTGTCGAGCTCGGCGTGGCTGCGCATCGAGGAATTCGCGCGCAGGCCCTTCAGCCGCGCGAGCCAATCGGCATTGCCGCGCAGCACGGGCGTGAAGTGCGTGGGATGCGCGCAGTTGATCATGTAGTACGCCGGGTAGCCGCCCGTCGCGTCGTCGACGCGCGCGATGGCGTCGGGCAGGGTTTCGCCCGAGGGCAGGCGCCCATCGGTCTCGACGGTGAAGGAGATCACCGCCGGGATGGCGCAGTCGCGTGCGGCGGCCGCCACGCCGATGGCTTCTTCCGAATAGTTGAGCGTGAAGGCGGACACCAGGTCGGCGTCGGTGCCGGCGAAGGTCTCCACCTGCGCGGCGTGGTAGCGCTTCGCCTCCGCGGCGCTCATGCGCCGGTCGGGAAAGTAGCCGTCGCCGCGCGGGCCGATGTTGCCGCTGATGACGAACGGCAGCCCGGGCTTCTCCCAGGCGGCGCGGATCTCGAGCATGAGGCCGATCCCGCGGCGGTTGGCGTCGGCGAGCGAGCGCGCGTCGTAGCCGATCTTCGCCGCCCAGTCGGGATTGGCGCGCCAGGTCGGGCTCTCGAGCACGAAGCCCAGGCCGTGCTCGCGGGCCATGCCTGCGTAAAGGGCGTAGTAGCGGCGCAGGACCTCCGTGCCGGCCTCGTCCTTGAGGAGATGGAAGGCGGCGCCCTCCGGCAGGTCGATGCCCTGATGGAAGATGAGGGTGGTCTCCAGTCCGCCGTCGGACATGAAGAGCCGGTCCTCGAGAAGCGGCTGCAGCCGCCTGCGGTATTTGCTCATGGGACTCTCCTTGGCATTAAATCGCGTTCGATGAAGACAACATCCGAGATGGCCGCCACCTTAGTCCCGCGGTCCCGCGGGCACTAAAGCCGGATGCGCAAGGAATCCGACAAATCGGCCACGCCCGTCCCGGTCGACGTCGCCATCCTCGCGATGCCCGAGACCACCGCCTCCGTGGTCTACGGCATGTACGACCTCTTCATGTCGGCCGGCCGCGACTGGGGCGTGATCGTCGAGGGGCGGCCGGGGCCGCAGCTCATCCGCCCGCGCGTGGTGTCCTCGCGCGAGGGCGGCTTCATCGCAGCGAACGGCGTGCCGGTCACGCCGCAGGGCACGCTCGCCGACGGGGAGCGTGCCCCGATCGTGTGCGTGCCGGAACTCGCCGTGGCGCCGGGCGAGGCGCTGGAAGGCCGCTTCGGGCCGGAAATCGACTGGCTGCGGCGCTGCTATGCGGCCGGCGCGACGCTCGCCACCGCCTGCTCCGGCGCCATCCTGCTCGCCGAGGCGGGGCTGCTCGACGGCCAGGAGGCGACCACGCACTGGGCTTATTGCGACTTCCTGAGGCGGCGCCACCCGCGGGTCAAGCTGCGCCCCCAGGCGGCGCTCGTCGCCTCGGGCGAGGGGCAGCGCCTCGTCATGGCCGGCGGCGGCACCTCCTGGCTCGATCTCGGGCTCTACCTCATCGCACGGTCGGCGGGCGTCGAGGCCGCCATGCAGGCCGCGCGCATCAACCTCATCGACTGGCACGACATCGGCCAGCAGCCCTTCGCGCGCCTCGCGCGAAGCCGCCAGTCGGAGGACGCCGTCATCGGCCGCTGCCAGGAGTGGATCGCCGAGCACTACCGCGAGCCTTCGCCGGTCGCCGCCATGGTGCGGCTCTCCGGCCTCGCCGAGCGCTCGTTCAAGCGGCGCTTTCGCCTCGCCACGGGCCTCTCGCCGCTCGAGTACGTACATCGGCTGCGCCTCGAGGAGGCGAAGCACGCCCTCGAGACGACCGATGCGCCCATCGAGGCGGTGGCGGGCGAGGTGGGCTACGAGGACGCGGGCTTCTTCAGCCGGCTCTTCCGCCGCAGCGTCGGGCTCACGCCCGCGCAGTACCGGCGCCGCTTCGGCGCGCTGCGCAAGGCGCTCGGAACCGCGCCCGTGTCGCGGTAGCGCGCTCGGTTCGCGGTAG
>CAYWSG010000171.1:0-2853 GCA_964461055.1 uncultured Enterobacteriaceae bacterium
CGTTCGCGCAGCGCCGCGGCGGCGACGAGCCCGTGCGGCTCGAATCGGGCGAGGAAGTGCGCATCCGGCTGCCGCGCGGCGAGGTGCTGCGCGGGGGCGACCTTGCGACGGCCTCGGACGGGCGCGTGATCGAGGTGATCGCCGAGCCGGAGAAGCTTCTTCAGGCGGCGTTCAAGTCATCGGCGGCGGCGGCGAAAGCGGCCTGGCATCTCGGCAGCCGGCACGTGCCGGTGGAGGCGGGCGAGGGGTACTTGCGCGTCGCAGCCTCGCACGAGCTCGAGGAGATGCTCAAGAAGGCCGGCGCGACGCTGAGCGAGGTGCAGGCGCCGTTCGAGCCGGAGGCGGACAGGGGGCATGATCATGGGCATGGGCATGGCCACGACCATGATCATCACCACCATCACCACGGACACGACCACAAGCACGACCACTGATGGTCAGAAGTCCTTTCCGGGGCTGATCTTCAGCCACCTGAATGCGGGCTTTCCCTCGACCATGCGCGTGTAGCTGCCGTCGCCGTCCTTGTGGATCGTGCCGCAGTTCTCCATGTCGAAGTACACGCAGAGCATGCCGTTCGGGCGCAGGCTCCAGCGCCCGGAGAACTCCATGGCGTCGGCCCGCTGGATGATCACGTCTCCGGACTCGGCGTAGTAGGCGCGGAAGGCGCTGCCGCTGCCGAGGTTCCGTATGTCGACGGTGCGCCCCGTGATGAGGGCCTTCACTTCGGCCATGCCCATGGGTTCGGCGGCCAGGGCCGGGAAGCTTGCCGCGGCGGCGAGCGCGACAGCGAAAGTGCGCATGGCGGTCTCCGGGGACGTCGCGCCTATTTCTGGATCGAGTAGGAACCCGTCGCATGGGCGCATCCCGCTGTCACCGTCGGCGACAGCCGCGCGTACTGCTTGAGCGGCTTGGTAAGACCGCCGCCCTGGATGCCTTCCCACTTCCCGGTTCCGCCGACGAACTTCCACTCCCATCCCTTCGGCGTGCCGCTGAACGCGCCGAGTGCCTTGTGGCCGTCGGTGTCGACGAAGGTGCACCGCCCGGAGAACTCGACGACGGTCTTCGAGGCGTTCATGACGCCGCGGCACTCGTAGCTCGTGTTGTCGAACGGGCCGCCGGGCGGATTGCTGTCCGTCATGCCGCGCACTTGGGTGGCGACGACGACGACGTCGCCGGCCCGATCGATCACGGTCGCCTCGGTCGTGCTGCACAGCTTGAGGTCGTAGGTCTGGGCGGGCGCGGCAACCGGCGCGCCGGCCAGCAATGCGACGAGGACGGCTTGCCTGGGGCTCATGACGTTCTCCTCAGTTTCCGCGTTTGTAGGACAGCAGCTCGACCTCCCGCGTCCCGGCTCCCTGCGCGTGCTTCGCCGTGCGCTTGAGGCTCTGCTTGACGAAGATGCCGTGCGCCGGGCTGAACCAGATCAGGTTGTCGTCGCCGAGCGAGGTGACGGTGCTCACCTTCCAGGCCTTGAACGTGCCGGCGGGAACCGTGACGTCCTCGTAAGCCTCGACCTTCTGCGTGATCCGGTACGGGATCGTCCGCCTGGCCGCGTGGATCGTCACGCGCTGCTCGCGCGTCCAGGACTTGCCGACCTCGAGCGGCCACTCCCAGTTGAGCGGCGGGTCCCAGGTCATGATCGGCTTGTCGCCGGCGAAGATGCCGAGCCAGCTGCCTTCGGGCCGCGCGACGACGGTGCCCGTGGCGGCCTCGAAGGTGACGACCTTCTGTCCTTCCCAGGTGCGCTCGCCGCGGCGGCCCTGGACCTTGCCGCTGCCGTTGCCGTAGCTGCCGGTGTCGTGTCGCGCGGTTTCCCATGTCGTGCCCAGCGGCGGCGCGACGTAGCGCTCGACCATGGGCTTGCCGAACATTGCGCAGCCCGCGGCCAGCGCCAGCGAAAGTGCGGCCGCCAGGAATCTCGAATTGAGATGAACAGTGGTTGCCATGAAATCCCCCCTCGTTCTTCGCCGCCGCGCAGGGCGGCGCCTGCGCGAACGCTAGGAGGTCGGCGCGTTCTTCGCCATCCCAAGAACGGGGTAGCCGGCGGCGTTCTGCCCACTATTGGGTAGGGGCTCGGCCGCGTCCTCGCCGGCGAGCGGCAGCGTGAGCGTGACGCGCGTGCCCTTGCCTTCCCGGGACTCCACCTCGAGCGCGCCTCCCGCCTGCGCCGCGCGCAATTGCAGGTTGCGCAGTCCCATGCCGGCGTGCGCCGCCCGCGGATCGAAGCCGCGGCCGTCGTCCTCGATGACGATGCGCACCGCCCCCGGCACGCGCGTCGCAAACACCGTGACGGTGCGCGCCTCGGCATGGCGGATCGCGTTGGTGAACGCCTCGAGGAAGACGCGCTGGATGGCGAGGATGCGCTCGGGCGTGAGGTCCTCCATGCGCGGCAGCTCCGAGACGTTCCAGTTGAGCTTGATGCCCGAGCGCTCGAACACCGAGCGCATGCGGTGGCGCACGTTGCCGAGCACGACGCCGACGTCGCCTTCAACCGGCTGCACCGAGTCGATGGCGAGCCGGAGCTCGTCGAGCGCGGCGGCGAGGCCTTCGGTGATCTCGCCGTGCTTCGCCTTGCCGGATTGCGCGACGCTGAGCAGAGCGACCAGACGCGCGCCGATACCGTCGTGCATGTCAGCCATGATTCGGCGGCGCTCTTCGGCGAGGGCGGCGTCGCGCTGGGCCTGGCGCAGCTGCTCGTGGCTCGCTGCGATCTCGCGGGTCTTCTCGGCGACGCGGCGCTCGAGCTCCAGACGGCTCTGCTCCCTGGCGTACAAACCCACTTGAATCCGCTCGATGATCGGGACAGCCGCCGCGAGCATCACGAAGATCGGTGCATAGAAGACGAGAAAGGAC
>CAYWSG010000172.1:0-2808 GCA_964461055.1 uncultured Enterobacteriaceae bacterium
TCATCGGCCGCATCGGCGGCGGCCGCGGCTTCGGCGATCCGCCGCTGACGGCCAACGCCGCAGAAAAGCGCTCGTAGGCCGGCGCGGGTGACGCTCCGCGGGTAATCCTTTTCAGGGCGAGGGCTTGACGCGGGCCGTCCTCGCCATCTGCTCGAAGCGGGGCTGGTTTCGCGCAAAGAAGGTGAGCCGCGGCGCGCTGTAGAGCATGGCAAAGAGCTCGCCCTTGCTCACGGCCCCATACCCGACGCCCATCAGGCGGACGTTGTCCGCCTTGCGAACGAGCTCGTACTCGAAGCGAAAGCCCTTGCCGGCAAACGTGGCCGGCTCGAGCTTCACCAGGCGGAAGCGCGAGCCGTCGCGGGTGAGCATTCCCTCGAACATCGTGACGATCTCTTCCGGCTGCATGGCGGAGCGGAAAGCGAAGTCCTTGCTCTTCGAGTTGCCGTCCCTCGCGTGCACGACTTCGCCGTCCTTGAGGCCGGAGTAGATGAGGAGCTGGTCGATGGGCAGGCCCTCCATCGTCCAGACCTGCGCCGGTCCGAGGCCCGGGAGGTTGACGTGGTTCCAGTCGCCATCCAGCGTGACGGCGAGGCGCTCGCCGAGCGTGCGCTCCCCGGATTCCATCTTCGCGACCGACGCGCAACCGGCCGCGAGGAGCAGGAACGACAGGCCAAGGACGATCTTCATGCGCTCAACGTTCCTCATACATTCAGCTCCTTCAGATAGCTTCGGATCATGGCGGCATCGGGCGCGTCCGGCGCGCGCTCCAGGTAGCGCTGGAAGAATGCCTGCGCGCGCGCGGCGTCCTTGCGGATGCGATAGATGAAGCCCAGACCGCGATGGGTCTCCGGCGGCTCGCCGCCAAGCCTCACGGCCTCCTGGTAGTCGGCAAGCGCCGCTTCGAGATCGCCTTCTTTCGCGCGCAGCCTGTACACCTCGGCGCGTGCGAACGGGTAGAGCGGCTCTTCTGGCGCGATCAGGATCTTGCGGCCGAGCAGCGCGAGGCTCTCCTCATGCTGGCCGCGCTTGATTTCCTCCTGCAGCCACTCGCGCAGAAACGGACGCACGTGCTCGCGCCAGGCGCTCTCTCCCGTCGTGCCCCCCGGCAGCTCGGCCGCCAGGGCCTCGAGGGTCTCCTGGCGCTCGCTTGCGTGCGGGTGCGTGGCGAAGAGCGGACTGTAGTTCTCGATTCCTTCGTCACGGGCGATGAGCTCGAGGCGAAGGTTCTCCCACACGCGGGCGGCCTGGCCGACGTCGTATCCGGCGCGGTGCATGAGCAGCGCGCCGATGCGATCGGCATCACGCTCGTGGTCGCGCCCGTACGCATACATGCCGGCGACGAGCCCCATCTGCCCGACGGCGCCCACCAGGCCGAACAGGCCGAGAAATTGCGCGAAGCCGGCCCTGGCCTTCACGTCGCGCAGGCGCTCGACGCTGTGGCGCGAGAGATAGTGACCGATCTCGTGACCGAGCACGGCCGCAAGCTGCGCTTCGTTCTCCGCGCGCAGCATCAGGCCGGACCAGACCTGCATCATCCCGTTGGGCGCCATGGAAGCGTTGAAGTAAGGCGTGCGCACGAGGTGAACCCGCACGTCCGGGCAGTGCTCGCCGGCGAGACGGCAGGCGATGTCCTGGACATAGCGCTTCAGCTTTGCGTCGCGGAGGGCAAAAGGGCTTCTGCGCAGGTTCCGCTCCTCGCGGTCCATCAGCGCCCACAGGCCGCCCTCGTCGGAGGCGATGTCCGGGCGCACGAAGCGCGGCGGCGCCTTCCAGGTCTCCTGCGCGCTGGCCGCGAGCGGCAGAAAGCCCGCCCCGCACGCGCAGGCGGCCGCGAGGAAGCCGCGGCGGTTCATTGCGTCACGGGGAACTTGTCGAGCAGGGCATCGAGCGATTCGGCCGCCTTGTCCGCTTCGCGCAGGTCGCCCCAGCCGCGGGTGAGCTGGTTGAACCAGAGCACCCGCCCGTTGGAGAGATCCACGAGCGACGCGTAACCCGTCTGCACGCCGCCCGTGATGCCGACCCCAAGCAGCGCAAGCCCGATCATGACCGCCTTGCGCTCATCGCTTGCATAGCTGTCGCGCACCCAGCTGAAGAGCGCATAGTCGGCGCCGCTCGCCTTGCGGATGGCCTGCACGCTTTCGCCGAGCGACCAATCGAGGCGCCCGTCCTTCGTGGGGAGGGAAAGGGCGCCGAAGTGATGGATGGCGATGGCGCGGGCGACCGCGGCATGCAGCGCGTTCAGCTCGGCCAGCTCGTCGGCGTCGTCTTCCGAAAGCGTCGCGGCATCGAGCCCGAGCGCCTGGTGCTTGCGGTCGAGCGCGGTCCGGAAGTGCCGGGCGGCGGCCTCCGTCCAGTCCGCCTTGGGCTCGAGAACGCCGCCGCCGCTGATCGAGAAGAGCTCGATGTCGGTCGGCATGATCACGACCTTGGCGCCCTTGGGCAGCGCCGAGAAGCCTGGCGCGAGGTTCTTGGACTGGGCGAAGCCCGGCGATGCGAACAGGAGCGCTGCGACGAGCAGCGCGAAACGGATCACGGCCATTCTTATCCCCCCCTGGCCGGCATCTTTCCATGGGCCGGCGCGGCTTGCAACTTGCCGATTGGCCGAGCGTCAGGCAGGCGAATGCTCAGGACACCTCGGCGATGCGCACGCGCATCCAGCGGCGCCCGGGTGTGCGCTCGACGGACACTTCGTCGTGCACGGGATTCATGCGATAGGTGAGAAAGCACTTGTCGCGCACGTCCGAGAGCACTTGCGGCCGCAGGATGGCGGCGTTGTGGCCGGCTGAGCGCGCCGAGCGCACGAGCAAA
>CAYWSG010000173.1:0-2771 GCA_964461055.1 uncultured Enterobacteriaceae bacterium
CCTGTCCCGGATTTTGGGATTAATGCAGGTGCGGCTTCTTGAGGAAGTCGCTGCGGTCGGCGGAGACGAGGCGCAGGTCGAGGATCTTGTTCCTGCGCGCAAGGCGAAGGGGCACCTCGACGCCGGCATCGCCCAGCTCCCAGATGCGCCGCCACAGGTCGGCGAGGCTCGCGGGGGCGGCGCCGGCGACTTCGAGGACGACGTCGCCCGCCTTGACGCCGGCCTGGTCCGCGGGCGTGCCGGGCGCAACGCCGGCCACCGTCAGCTTCTCCGTGACGTCGGTGGTGTACATGCCGAGCCAGGGACGCGCTGGGCCGCTCGGGTGCCCGAAGCGCAGCATGTCGTCGAGGATCGGCTCCAGGTAGTCGATCGGCACCAGCATGTTGCCCTGCAGCGTGCCGGCGTCGAGCTTCTCCTGCACGAGGAGCGAGCCCAGGGCGAGGAGCTCGCCCGTGGAGCCGATGAGCGCCGCGCCGCCCCACTGCGGATGCGCCGGCGCGGTGAACACCGCTTCGTCCAGCACGTACTCCCAATAGCCGGCGAACTCGCGCTTGGCGAACACCGTGGCCTTCAGCGCGTGCTCGCGACCGCCGTGGCTCGCAACCACGACGTTCTCACCGACGCGGCAGGCCGAAGCGCTGCCGCACGCGATGGCGCCGACGCCGAGCCGTCCGAGCGGCTGCACGAGGCCGAAGCCGCTCGCCTGGTCGTACGCGACCGGGAAGCCGCCCACGACGGTGCCGCGGTTGGTCGTCAGCCAGATCGTGCTCGCCTCGGTGATGAGGTAGCCGATGGTGAGGACGAGCCCGTCGTCGCGGATCACTACGCCATTGCCCAGGCGCTCCGTTCCGAGGATGGGTGCGGTGAACGCGTCCTCGGGCACTTCGGAGCGCAGCATCACCACCGAATCGAGCGCCGCGTCGAGGTCGAAGCGCCAGTCTTCCGGCCGCGGACGCATGTCCGCCGGAAAAGCCCATTTCTGTTCCGCCATGGCCTCATTCTAGACGTACACTCCGGCGCCATGGTCGAGACCGAAATCCGGGGCGGCGTCGCGCGCGTGCACTTCGCCCGCACCGGGAAGGCGAACGCGCTCTCCTCGCCGTTTCTTGCGCAACTGCGCGAAACCATTGAGGAACTGCGCAACGTCGACGGCGTGCGCGTCGTGGTGCTCGCAGGAAGGGGCCGCACCTTCTGCGCGGGCGCCGACGTCGCGGAGCTCGCCGCGCTGCAGGCTTCGAACGCCGGCGCGTTCGTCGAGGCGATCCACAAGGTGTGCGCGGCGATCCGCAGCCTGGAAGTCCCGGTGCTCGCGAAGCTGCACGGCGCGGTCATCGGCGCCGGGCTCGAGATCGCCGCGGCGTGCGACCTGCGCATCGCGGCCGAGGGCACGCGCTTCGCGATGCCCGAGGTGAAGCTCGGCATCCCGTCCGTCGTGGAGGCGGCGCTCCTCCCGCGCCTCATGGGCGCCGGGCGTGCCGCGTGGCTTGTGCTCACCGGCGAGCCCATCGACGCGCGCCGCGCCTACGAATGGCAGCTCGTGGAGGAGCTTTGCCCGCCGGCGGCGCTCGACGCACGCACAGAGGCGCTCGTTCAATCGCTCCTTGCCGCCGACGCGCAGGCCCTTGCGGCGCAGAAACGGCTCTGCCAGCTCTGGGACGAAGCGCCGCTCGCCGAGTCGGTCCGGCACAGCATCCGGCTTTTCGCGCAATGCTACGCAGGCGGCCGGCCCAATACGCTCATCCAGGGGTTGCGTCGCTAGTTCCCCGGCTGCTATCCTTTCCAACTAGTTGACCAGTTGGAAGGGTTCACGACAGGCGGCATGGCAATCACGGTTGGAGCGTTCGAGGCGAAAACCAAGCTCGCGGAGCTCCTCGACAAGGTGGAGGCGGGCGAAACGGTCATCATCACGCGCCGCGGCACCCCGGTTGCGCAGCTCGCGCCGCTCAAGCAGGCCGACGAGCGCGCGCAGCAGAAAGCGCTCATCGAGGCGATCAAGCGCAAGCGCGCCGGCTGGGACCGCGGCGCAAGACCGGGCTCCACCATCGCCGAGCTGATCCGCGAGGGGCGCCGCTACTGAATGGCCGTCGTCTTCGACTGCTCGGTCACGCTCGCCTGGTTCCTGAAAGACGAGCGCACCGCCTTCACCGATGCCGCGTTCGACCTTCTCGAGACCACGGACTGCTGGGTACCGCAAGTGTGGCGCCTGGAGTTCCCGAACGCCCTGCTCGTCGCCGAGCGCAAGCGCCGGCTGGGGCGCGAGCAGCGCCTCGAGATCCTGGACGACGCCGCCCGGCTCGCGCTTCGTCCCGATTCCTCGGTGCCGGACCTGCGGGTGGCGAGCGCCATCGCCGAGCGTCGCGGCATCACGGCCTACGACGCCGCGTACCTCGAGCTCGCGGCGCGCCGCGGGTTCGAGCTCATCACGCTGGACCGGGCGCTCGCCGAGGCCGCGGCGCTCGAGGGGATCACGGTGCATTCGCCCGGCCGCTCGACGGCCGCCGCGGTGCGCCGCCGCTACGGGCTGGAGGCCGCGTGAGCGGGACCCCCGCCGGCCGGCGACTACAATACATAGTAGCTACCAGGGAAATACGTACTAAATAATGGCAAAGCAATCCGTCTACGACGCCTCGGCCATCACCGCGCTGAAGGGCCTCGAGCCCGTGCGCCGCATGCCGGGCATGTACACCCACACCGCCAATCCCCTGCACATCGTGCAGGAGGCGATCGACAACGCGGTGGACGAGGCGCTCGCCGGCTACGGCAAGCGCATC
>CAYWSG010000174.1:0-2741 GCA_964461055.1 uncultured Enterobacteriaceae bacterium
GGAAGAGCGCCCAGATGACCGGCAGCAGCTCGCGCTCGTGCGCGCCGAGCCGGCTGGCGACGGCGAGCGGCACGGCGAAGAGCCCGACGATCATCACGACGCGGGCGAGCGGGCCGACGAGCCCGATCAGCCGCAGGCCGGGCGAAAAGATAAGTCGCAGCATGCTTTTGTTCCCCCAGGGCCGATTGTGCCGCGTTTGGGGCGGCAAAGAGCCGCTCAGCTGCGGAAGGGCGAGGGAAAAGTCACAAGCAGCGCCTCGAGCCCGAGGCTGCGCAGGCGTCGCTCGATCGCATCCGGCGCCGCCCTGCCCTGCATCGCCACGGAGAGGTCCCAGCTGTACAGCGCCAGGCCCCGGCCGCGCGCCCACTCGGCGAGCCAATACGACACCCAGCCGCTCGTTCGCCAGTCGAACGTGATGCCGGTGTAGCCGCCGGCCTCGACGATGCGCCGGAGGCTCGCCGCGAGCGCCCCCGCCGCCGCGTCGTCGCACGACTTCATGCAGGCGAGCAGCTTCTCCGTCGGCAGGTAATACCCGTGGCGAAAGCCCGCTTCGGAGATGCGGCGCGTGGCCGGAAACACGGCGCCCGAAGAAGTCTCGACGAGCGTCCGGCCGCGCAGGCCGAAGCGCCGGTCGAGCGCCTTCAGGCAGCCGAGCGCCGGCTCGAGGTTCTGCGGCGTGGCGTTCTTCCAGTCGAGCCAGAAGCGAAGCCCCGGCCGCTTCGCGACGGCGGCGAGCGCCTCTTCCAGGCTAAGCCCGCGATCCCGCGCCGGCGGGTGGAAGACGTGGAAGCAGCGCTGAGCGTCCATGAAGACGACATCGAGCTCCACGCCGGCGAAGACGGCGGAGGCTTCCATGAGCGCGCCGATCGTGTTCGTGCGATGGGCCCACACCGCGGGCCGCAGCGGGCCAAGCGCGCGCGCGTTGACCGCCGCATTCTCGCGGAAGTCGTTGTTCTTCGACCACTCGTCGAGCCGGATGGCGCCGTGGAGGGACGTGCGGGGCGCATCGGCGAGCTGCCGGCTGAAAAGGCTCATCGTCGGGTCGACCGCGGCGTGGCGGATGTCGAGCAGGTCGCCCAGCGCGTGGAGGAGCCGCGCCGTCGTATAGGGCCGGCCGGCGTTCGCCCTCGCCGCGGCGAGCTTCTCCGGGTAGCGCTCGGCAAAGGCGGCGTTCGCCCAGAAGAGGAACGGGATGTCGATGTGGTAGGCCGAGTGCTTGGAGCTGTCGTGCCCGGTGCCGAGGAGCGGCGCCTCGCCATGGTCGCTCAGGTAGAGCACCGCCGCAGGACCGCTTGCCTCCCCCGTCATCTGGACGATGCGCTCGAGCAGCCAGTCGGTATAGCGCACGCCGTCGTCGTAGCAGTCGACGTCGTGCGGCTCGCGGGCCGCGCCGAAGAAGCGCGGACCGAGCCCGCCTTCGAAATGCCGCTTCTCCTCGGGCACGTTGCTGCAGTAGGGCCAGTGGTTGGTGAAGAGGTGCGCGAAGACGAGCGTGCGCTGCGGATTACCTTCCGCGGTCGCCTTCGCGAGCACGGCGCGCAGCTCGGGCAGGATGGCCTCGTCGAAGTCCGTTCGCGCGAACGAGCGGCCGACGCCATGGCTGAGGAAGCGGGTCTCGTCGGCCAGGCGAGCGACGACGGTGATGCCGTTGTCCCAGACGCCGAACTCGTTCTGGTTGCTGATCCAGGCGGTCCGGAAGCCGGCGCTGCGGGCGAGCGAGAGGATGTCCGTGGGCGGCGCATCGCCGCCGCCGAGCGAGGTGAGCGCGGCCTTCAGCGCCGGCACCGTATGGGAGTGCGCGGAAACGACGTCGGAGAAGGCGATCCACTCGTCCTCGCGGGCCTCGAGGTACGGGGTCGTGTCGCGCCAGTAGCCATAGCGGCCCATGTGGCGGCGGGCGACGCTTTCGCCGATCACGACGACCACCGTGCCCTCGAAGTCGGAGCTCGCGCCGCTGACATTCCCCAGGCGCGCCGCCGCGACCAGCTCGTCGAAGGCCTGCATCTCGTCGCGGTATTCCGCCACGTAGCTTTCGATCGGGCCGAGGATGCTGTGCGTAGACGCGTGCGCAAAGGCGAGGCCGATCGCGCCGGTCGCGACGAGCAGCGTGTTGGCCACCAGCCCGGCGCCTCGCGTCGGGCGCCACGGGAAGCTTGCTCCGAGCAAGACGAGCACTCCGGCGGCGAGCGCCATGTCGAAGAGCGACACGAGCCGCTCGACGTAGGCGAGCGCCTCGGCGGGATCGGTCTGCGCCACGGCCCGCAGCGCATCGGCGCTCACCATGCCGCCCGAGCCGATGTAGAGCCCGTGGAAGACGAGGAGAAGCAGCGTCGCGGCGGCGAGCGGCGCATAGAGGACGAGTCCCGGCACGCGCAGCCAGCGCGGCGCGCCGGCCAGCAGGAGCGCCGCCGCGAAGTGCACGGCAGCCAGGCTCGCGGCGCCGACCGCGTGGTCGAGCGGCTGGCCATGGCCGCCCTTCAGGCAGTACCAGGCGAGCGCCAGCCAGCCGGCGCCGTAGAGCGCGGCGCGAAGGAGCGTGGCGGAGCGCGTCGCGCGAATGTCCTGGCTTGTTGTTTTCATTGCCGGGATCGCATCTTATATAGAATGACGGAACGAAATGCTGATCGACTTCTTCCTCAAGCTGAAGAGCCACCGGCTTCCCGTCTCGATCAAGGAGTATCTCACGCTCCTCGAGGCGATGGACCGCAAGGTGATCGGGCCGTCGGTCGACGAGTTCTATT
>CAYWSG010000175.1:0-2564 GCA_964461055.1 uncultured Enterobacteriaceae bacterium
GCTCGCGGTCGAGGCGCCGGAGGGCGCTCCGCTGCGCGTCGCCTATCGGGCCGACGCGCGCGTCGCCAACTTCGCTTCGCTCGACAAGCCGACCTCGCAGGAGCTGCTGCGCTGGAAATTGCTCGCCGTAGACGGCATCGACTTCGCGCTGGAGCCGCTGAAAGTCGCGCTGGGACAGGTGACGCTCGCGGACTTCTATTCGCGCCTGATCGTGAACGCCGACGGCACGCTCAACCTTCAGGCTCTGCGCAAGGCGAACGGGGCGGCGCCGCAGCCGCCGCCCGCGAGCGCGCCGCGCGGCCTGCCGCCGAGCATTCGCCTCGGCAGGATCGTGCTGCGCGGCGGGAGGGTCAACTTCAGCGACTTCTTCGTGAAGCCGAACTACACGGTCATGCTCTCCGGGGTCGCGGGCGGGGTGACCGAGATGACGCCCGACCAGCCGGGCGAGGTTGACCTGCGCGCGCGCATCCACCGGACCGCGCCGGTCGAGATCGCCGGCAAGGTCAACCCGCTCTCCGCGGACTTGTTCCTCGACCTCAAGGCGAGCGCGCGCGACATCGAGCTCTCCCCGATGTCGCCGTACTCGGTCAAGTACGCGGGCTACGGCATCGAGAAAGGCAAGCTGTCCGTGAAGGTGGCCTATCACGTGTCGAATCGCGAGCTCAAGGCGGAGAACAACGTCTACCTCGACCAGCTCACCTTCGGCGAGAAGGTCGAGAGCCCCACGGCGACCAAGCTTCCCGTGCTGCTCGCCGTCGCGCTGCTCAAGGACCGGAACGGCGTGATCGACATCAATCTGCCGATCAGAGGCTCGCTCGACGACCCGCAGTTCAGCCTGGGCGCCATCATCGTGCGCGTGTTCGTGAATCTGATCGTGAAGGCGGTCACCTCGCCGTTCGCGCTGCTCGGCTCGCTCTTCGGCGGCGGCGAGGAGCTCGCCTACCTCGAGTTCGCCGCCGGCTCGGCGAAGCTCGACGCCGAGGCCGAAACGAAGCTGAAAACGCTCGCCCGGGCGCTCGAAGAACGCCCGGGGCTCAGGCTCGACGTGAGTGGCCGCGTCGAGCCCGGGGCCGACCTGGAGGCGCTGAAGCGCGCCGCCGTCGACCGGCAAGTGAAGGTCGCGAAACTGAAGGATAGCGGCCGGAAAGCGGCCGACGTGGCCTCGCTCGACGAAGTGACCATCGAGCCCAAGGAGTACGAGAAGTACCTCGCCGCCGCCTACCGCGCGGCGAAGTTCGAGCGCCCGCGCAACGCGATCGGCCTGCTGAAGGACCTGCCCGTGCCCGAGATGGAGCGGCTCATGCTGGAGAACGCGCAGGTGGGCGACGACGACCTGCGCCTGCTCGCGGATGCGCGCGCGCAGGCGGCGAAGGACTGGCTGCTGCAGGCCGGGAAGATCGCCGCCGAGCGGGTTTTCATCGTCGCGCCGAAAACGGGCGCCGAGGACATCAAGGACAAGGGCAAGCCCACGCGCGTAGATTTCGCGCTCAAGTAGCGCCCTGCCGCATGGTAACGGCCGCGCCCTTGGTCCTGTAGCATCCGCCCGTGACTCCGCCGTTGCCGCCGGGAGCCGGCGCCCTCGCCCCTTTTCGCGTCCGCAGCTTCCGCTTCCAGTGGCCGGCGGACCTCGCCACCTCCTGGGCGTTCGAGATGGAGGCGCTGATCCTCGGCTGGTACGTGCTCGCCACCACCGGCTCGGTGCAGCTCCTCGTCGTGGTCGGCGCGCTCGCCTGGCTGGGGTCGCTCTTTTCGCCCTTCTTCGGCATCGCGGGCGATCGCATCGGCGTGCGGCGCCTGCTTTGCCTTACGCGCGGCGGCTATGCGCTGCTTGCCGCGCTGCTCGCATGGCTCACCCTGAGCGGGCGCCTCGAGCCCTGGCACGTGCTCGTGGTGGCGGGCATCGCGGGCCTGATGAAGCCCTCGGACATGGCGATGCGCCACGTGCTCGTCGGGCACACCATTCCGTCGGGATCGCTGATGGGCGCGCTCGCCATTTCGCGCACCACTTCCGACACCGCGCGCATCTTCGGCGCAATCGCGGGCACCGGCGGCGTCGCGCTCGTCGGCATGGGGCAGGCCTACGCGGGGGTGAGCCTCATCTACGTCGCCGCGTTCCTGTTTTCCCTCGGCGTTGCGCCGGTGCATGCGAGCGGCGCTCAGGCTAGGGTGCTTTCGGGGCTGAAAGCGGGCGTGCGCTACGTGTGGGAGAAACCCGACCTGCTGGGCGCATTCAGCATCGCCTTCCTCGTCAACTTCCTCGCCTATCCCTTCTTCCTGGGACTATTGCCCTACGTCGCGAAGAACGTCTACGGCATGGAGCAATCGGGCCTCGGATGGCTCGCCGGCGCCTTCGCCGTCGGCGCGCTCGCCGGTTCCCTGGTGGTGAGCTCCAATCGCCTGCCGCTGCCGGCGGCGCGCGCCATGCTCCTCTCGAGCGCGCTGTGGTTCGTCCTCATCCTCGTCTTCGGCCAGGTGCAATCGGCGGGGCCGGGGATCCTCGTCCTGTTCCTGGTGGGATTCGTGCAGAGCTTCTGCATGACGCCCATCGCCGCCGTCATGCTGCG
>CAYWSG010000176.1:0-2554 GCA_964461055.1 uncultured Enterobacteriaceae bacterium
GGTCGATGGACGTAGTCATGTCATGTCTCCTTCGGGGATCCTGAGGACAAGCAAGTCGCCTGCCGTACCAAAGAACTTGCTCGAAGTCGCCCCCGCGCAGGCGGGGGCCCAGTTTCTCCTTCCTAGCCCTTCGTGTAGGTGAGGGGAATTGCGGCTTCGGGCGAGTGCACGCGGAACGTGAAGCTTTCCTGGAGGTACAGGCGCACGGTGCTCGCCGTGTGGTCGAGATAGCCGATGGAGAAGTCCTGGCCGACGCTGAGCTCGAAGTCGCCGCCGCGGACGCTGAGCACCGTGGCGCCGTCCACCGCGGGAGCCCAGACGATCGGGCCGGTCAGGAGCCGGCGCACGTGCTCCATGACCGGATAGCCTCCCACCGTCGTCTTCGTGAGCCCGGTGTAGCAGCGCGGCCCGAGCGCGATCCCGTACGGGCCGTCGACGCCCGCCGCGCGCAGCTTGGCGACCGCCTCGGCGACGACGGCCGGGTATTTCTCGAAGTTGTCGGTGAGCTTGAGCCCGGCCGGGTCGGCCGCCTGCATGATGCCCTCGATGCCGGCGCCGGCGTAGCCGTGGAAGACCGCCTTGTCCTCGGCGAGTGCCGCCTTGCGGGCGGCCTGGCGCACCGCATCGAGATCCGGGTCGTCTCCCCCGCGCCCCACCGCCTCGAGCTCCTCGCGGGAGAGCTCGAACGGCACGCGCAGCTCGACGAGCGGCATGACCTTGCGAAGCCGGGCTTCGACCCCGGGCGCCGGCCCCTCGACGCTTTCGGTACGGCCGAGGCCCACGCTGGAGAAGTCCCAGCCGCGCGGGCCGTCGAAGTCGACGAGCTTGCGCGCCGCGAGCATGTCCTTGAGGGTGCGCTTTGCCTCCTGCTCGATCTCGGCCCAGGCCTGCGCCGAGACGGGCGCAAGGGGGCGAAAAAGGTCGTTCATCGCTTCTCGCTCCGCAGGTCGCCGATGCCGAGCGAGCCGCCGTCGCCCGCGCCGTCGTCCGGCGCGCCGTCGGCGGCATCCGCGGCCTCCAGGGATTCCTCCACCTCGAGCACCGGCTTCTCGGTGAAGAGGTAATTGCGGAGCTGCTCGTTCCAGACGGCGTCGTGCCGGCGAAGCCACTCGAGCGTCATGGCCGCGTGCTCCTTCTCCTCGTCGCGGTTGTGGGCGAGGATCGCCTTCAGCTCCGGGTCGCCGGTCGCGTCGACCCGCTGGTCGTACCAGTCCACCGCTTCCAGCTCCTCCATGAGCGAGACGATCGCGCGGTGGCGGTCGATGGTCTCGGGTTTCAGCGCCTGCGCGCTTTCGTGCAGGCTGCCGCTCGACTGTGCCATTGCAGGAAGCTCTCCGGTTATTGTTCCGGGCGATTCTGTAGCGAAGCCGTTCGTGCCGATATCGCGGACGCCGCATTCGGGCGTAGTAGGGCGGCGAGACGCTGTCGCGCGGCGTACTACGGCCCGCCGGAAGACGAGCCTCGGCGGCGAACTTGAGGGGCGGCCACCGGTCGCAGGAAGACGCGATCCATGCCCCACCACCCAGACAGCAAAGCCGGGCAGCCGAGCGCTGCGCGAAGGCGCCTCTTCAAGGCGGCCGGCGCCGCCGGCGCGGCGGCGGTCATTCCCCTGCGCGCGATTCCGGCGGAGCCCGCTCCGCAGGCCTACGCGTTCTTCTCGGCTGACGAGGCGGCGTTCGTCGAAGCGGCGGTGGCGAGGCTCATTCCGGCGGACGAGCTGGGCCCGGGCGCGCTGGAGGCCGGCGTGCCGCAATTCATCGACCGGCAGCTCGCCGGACCCTGGGGCCGGGGCGCTCGGCTCTATCGCTCGGGTCCCTGGCGAGAGGGAACGCCGAGCCAGGGCTATCAGCAACCGTTCACCCCGGCTGAGCTCTTTCGCGCCGAGCTGCGCGAGATCGAGGTGCGCCGCTTTGCCGGCCTGGGCGCCGAGGAGCAGGACGCTTTTCTGCGCGAGCTGCAGAAGGCGCGCGGCGATTTCTTCGAGATGCTGCTCTCGCTCACCGTGCAGGGCTTCTTCGCCGATCCGATCCATGGCGGCAACCGCGGCATGGTGGGATGGAAGCTCGTCGGCTTCCCGGGCGCGTACGCGAACTACCACGACCTCGTCGGCGTGAACGCCCCCTTCCAGGCGCCGCCCGTAGGCATCGAGACCCATGCAGGCATCGAGCCTCATGCCGGCCCCCACGGCGTGACGAAGCGCTAGTGGCCACGCGCCTCAAGGAGACCGACGCGGTCGTCCTCGGCGTGGGCATGGTCGGGTCCATCGTCGGGCTCGAGCTCGTGCGCGCCGGCCTCGAGGTGGTGGGCCTCGAGCGCGGCGAGCCGCGCTTCACCGTGCCGGACTTCCAGGGGCCGGAGATCCACGACGAGCTGCGCTACGCGGTGCGCAAGGAGCTCATCCAGAACAGCGCCACCGAGACCTATACCTTCCGCAACAACCGCGAGCAGATTGCGCTGCCTTTGCGGCGCTTCGAGAGCTTCCTGCCGGGCACCGGGCTCGGCGGCGCCATGGTGCACTGGAACGGGCAGACCTGGCGCTTCCAGGAGAGCGACT